>NZ_JAIWYL010000019.1:0-46245 GCF_020515535.1 Pseudomonas sp. MWU16-30322 | reverse complement strand
GGGCTTGCTCGCGAAGGCAGCTTGTCAGGCGAAGAAGGACTTAACCTGAAACATCAAGCGCCGTGGCACTTCTTGAATTTCTTGCCGTTGCCGCATGGGCAAGGGTCGTTGCGGCCGACATCTTTCAGGGCGTTGCGCACCGGTTCCTGATGGGCGTGACCACAGTTCGGGCCGTGGACATGGCCATGGTCGTGATCGTGATGATGGTCATGATCGTGGTTGCAGTCAGGGCCATGGACGTGAGGTTGCTGGGTCATCGGTTGTGCTCCGGAATTAAATCGGCCGGGATTATCACGCCATTGCGCTCCAGGTGCACGTAGTGAGCGATGAATAAACCGGTTTCCATCTCGCCCTGCAGTTGATAAGGCACCTGCTGGTGCGGACTCTTGAGCATTTTCACCACGTCCTTCACTCGTGGCCACAGGTTGGTGCGGATCGGTATCCGGTAGAACGCGCTGCTTTTGGGGGGCACGGTGATCCAGTGTTCATGCTCGCCTTCGGCCAGCAGCAGATCCGCCAGATGAATGCGATATTCCATACCGCGCACGGTCAGGTCGCTGTCGTTGGGGTTGTCGATACGAAAGTGCAGGATGAATTTCTGTTCGAGCAACTTGGCCCGCACCACCTCGACTTTCACCAGGTGCACGGCAGGGTCGACGCTGTCGTCGCTGAACCACGAGGCGCAACCGCCGAGGTTCAGCAACAGCATCAACGTGAAGAACTGGAATGTGCGCCAACGACCGAGCATGGTTGAACTCCCTTTGCAGCCAGTCTAGACGCTAAAAAATTGCAGGCCTATGCGCCGAAATACCCTGCACAGCACTTCTTGAACTTCTGCCCGCTTGCGCACGGGCAACTGTCATTGCGCCCCAGCTTCAACTGCACGGTCGGGTCGATGAAGTACCAGCGCCCGCTGTTTTGCACGAAAGATGAGCGCTCGCGGTGGCTGTGTTCGCCCTGACTGTCGTGCCAGCGCGCGGTGAAGGTGACGAAGGCGTGCTCGGGCTGGCCGCCGAACACTTCCGAGCTTTCGACCTCAAGACCGAGCCAGGTGCTTTGCGCGCTCCAGGCACTGATCGACTGGCGATCCAGACCCGCCTGCTGGGCGGGCAGGGTGGTTGCCACCAGATAATCGATCAGCCCCAGCACGTAGGCGCTGTAGCGCGAACGCATCAGGGCTTCGGCGCACGGCGCGGGATGGCCTTCGTGATAGTGACCGCAGCAGGCCTCCAGCAGGTTGCCGCTGCCGCACGGGCAAATGGCTGTACTCATTGCATTACCACCAGTATTTCCCGAAGTTTTCCGGATTGGCCCAGAACCGCGAGTTGAGCCAGTCGGGGACTTGTTTGTAGTCAAGCAGATCGTAGGTGAACAGGGTCAGTACCTGCTCGTCACGCTGAAAACGTTCGCTGGCTTGCAGCGCCAGTGAATAGAAATCGGTCTCCTGCCAGCCGCTGGCCGGCAGGTCTGCCAGCACAGCGATGCGGCTGGCATTGAGGTTGCGGATCCCGCCCAGCAGATTCAGGCCGTCACGCTTGGGCAGATGTTCCAGGCAATCGACCACCAGCGCCAGATCGAAGCGCCGTGCCGCGAGTTCGGCGGGCAGCGCACCGGGTGCGGCGTGGGCCACGCAGGTGTCCGGATGTGCCTGCTTGAACGCGGCGAGCGCCGGAAATTCGCTGGCGCCGATCAGCAGCAAACGCGCCGGTGCATAGCGATCCAGTAAAGCGGCCAGCGCCTGTTGCGGCGTGCGCGAAGAAATGGCGACGTTCATCGAAGCTCCTCAATCAGATCGCCAAGACTAGCGCGCCAGACGGATCCGGCCTAGACCCCGTTTTGTCGCGTATGGCAAAAGTGCCAAATCCCTGTGAACACGGTCCCAAATGACGCTGGCCTATTGCTGGCGGAGATTAAAACTCCGGTCTTTACTCCGTGAATCGGTTCTAAGCCGATCCCTCAGGAGAAAACCAGATGAGCATAGTTCGGACAGCGTTACCTTTGATTCTGCTAACCAGTGTGTTGACTGGTTGCGCAGGTTTGCAGAAAACCGACTGGCCGACCTGTGCGGCGGTCGGCGGTGTGGTCGGTGCGGGCCTCGGCGCGACGGAAAGTTCGGCGTGGGCCGGCTACGGCGCACTGTTGGTCGGCGGTACGGCAGCCGCCTATTGCTGGGTGCACGGTGATGGCGATGAAGACGGCGATGGTGTGCCGGACAGTCGCGACAAGTGCCCGCACACCCCTCGAGGCGTGCAGGTCGATGCTGACGGCTGCCCTCCACCGGCCCCTGCGCCAGTGGTAGAAGAGGCGGTTGTGGTCAAGGAAGAAACCATCGTTATTCGTGATGTGCACTTCCAGTTCGACAAAGCCACCCTGACCGGTGCCGACAAACAGGTTCTGGACAAAGTCGCCACGCGCCTGAAACAAGAGTCGTCCACGGCGCAACTGACCGTGACCGGCCACACCGACAGCGTCGGCAGCGATGCCTACAACAAGAAACTGTCGGATCGTCGTGCGCACTCGGTGGTGGAATACCTGATTTCGCAAGGTGTGCCGCGTGCCAGCTTCGTCTCGGTGTCGGGCATGGGTGAAAGCCAGCCAGTGGCGGATAACAAAACCGCTGACGGTCGTGCACAGAACCGTCGTACCGAAATCAAAATCGTCCGCTAGCCCCTCTCGCATCCGCGGCTTGTGCAGTCGCGGATGCGGGTCTTTACTCCTGTGTAACCGGTATGGGCCGGTGACACAGGAGCTTTCACAATGACTGTTTTCTCAAGGTCCGTCTTGCCGGTGCTGCTGCTGGGCAGCTTGCTCACCGGTTGCGCCACTCATAGCGATGGCGATGCCCCGCTCAATCAACGTACATGGCCGATCTGCAGCCTCATTGGCGGCTTGGTCGGCGGTGGGCTCGGCGCGATTGAAAGTGGCGGCTGGGCCGGTGGCGGCGCAGCGCTGGGGATTCTGACTGGCGGACTGATCTGTTACGCCCAGGATGGCGATGAAGACGGCGATGGCGTGTTCGACCGTCGTGATCGTTGCCCGGACACACCGCCCAATACGCCGGTCGATCACCGTGGTTGCCCGTTGCCGCAATATCCTGTGACCGAAAAACCTGCGGAGCCTGTAGCGCCGCAAACCGAAGTCATCACCCTCAGCGATGCCGGCAATGTGTTGTTCGATTTCGACAAATCGGATCTGACCCCGGCGGCCAAAGCCCAGCTCGATACGCTGATGGACAAATTGCGCAACGCCGATGTGGTGAGCATCAAGGTTATCGGGCATACCGACAGCAAAGGTTCGGACGCCTATAACCAGGCGCTTTCCGAACGCCGCGCGAGCAGTGTTGCCGCCTACTTGCTGAGCCAGGGGCTGGCGCCGAACAAACTGACCAGTGAGGGACGCGGCGAGAGTGAGCCGGTGGCTGACAATGCGACCGAAGAAGGACGGGCGAAAAACCGTCGGGTCGAGTTGCATATCAATCGCTGAGACTTGTCTGTAGTCCGCAGACTAGAGCTGCCGGGCGACGATCATCGTCGAACCGGCAGCGATCCGACGACTGACAAAAGTTTTTTCTTTTGCCCCTCTGGCTTATCCCCCGTGTAAGCCGTTACTGTGCGCCCAAAGAATAATTCCGACACGGGGGAGCGTATGAAGGTTTTCTGGGGGCTGGGGCGTTTGCTGACCCTGCTGTTCTGGTGCGTGGTAGTGCTCAATCTGCTGATGCCGTTTGTGCATCCGCTGCATCTGCTGGTCAATCTGGCCGGCGGCTTGTTGCTGGCGCTGCATGTGCTGGAGTTGCTGTTCTCTCGCCTCGAGGGGCGTGCCAACCCGTGGCGTGACCGTCTGCTGATCCTGCTGTTTGGCGTTTTCCACCTGCAAACCATCCCGGCCCCGGCCGCTCCGGAGGCTTCTTCCCATGCGTAAACTTTGCCTGCTCGCTGCATTCATCAGTCCCTTGGCCTGCGCCCAGGTGGTCAGTGTCGAAACCAATTCCCTGATGCGCCTGCCCAACACCGCCAGCACCTTGCAACTGGAAAAGCTCGAAGTCGCCGATTACGGCACGTTGCTGATTCCTGCCAATGTGACCGAACTGACCGTCGGCGAACTGCGCCTGGGCCATGAAGCACGCATCGCGATCGTCCCGAGTGAACAGGCGCTGGACATGAAAGTCATTCGCGCCGAACTGAGTGAAGGCAGCCTGATTACTGCACGCGGGGCACCGGGAACCTATGAAAAAGCCGCCCGTGCCGGGCGTAATCTGAATCTGCAGTTCAAGGCGTTGACCGCACCCAAGCTGTTTGTCGATGCCCGTGGCGGTACCGGCGCACCAGGTTTTGTCGGTCTGGATGGCGGCAACGGTGAAGATCCGGGCTGCACCTGGGGCGAAGCCGGACACGGTTTTGATGGCAGCAATGGCAGCGACGGCCAACCCGGTGCCCCGGGTGCGCTGGTGCGCCTGGAAGTGCCCCGCGAGTTTCCGGCCGAGCTGATCAAAGTCGACGTCGCTGGCGGCGCCGGTGGTCCGGCGGGTGTCGGCGGCAAGGCCGGCCAGGGCGGCAAGTCCAAGGGTTGCCTGGTGTACCGCGCTGATGGCGGCAAGAACGGCAAGGCCGGGGCTGATGGTCAGCCCGGGCCGGTGGGTGCGGCTGGTGCCGTGACCGTGCAACGCCTCTAAATAACAGCACTATTCACAATTGTGGCGAGGGAGCTTGCTCCCGCTGGGTCGCGTAGCGGCCCCATCCCACAAAAAGTGCCTGTCGTCAGCGGGTCAGAACATCGGCCGCGCCGCCGCAATCGCCACCAGCACCAACCCGACAATCAGATTGATCCCCACCACCCGGCGAATCCGCCCCAGCACCGCCGCACCCGCGGGCCAGTCTTTCGCCTCCACCGCTTTGCGCAACTCCGGCAGCATCAGGCCCTGAATCCGGATAAACAGCGCCGTCATCACCACATACAGCCCGATCATCACTTGCACATATTTAGGCGCGGTCTCGAAGCCGATGTGCTGCAAATGCAACATGCCGACGCCGCTGATCGGCAGCAGGATCACCGCGACCCAGACCCAGCGGAAAAAACCTTGAAACACTTCCACCCACAGGGTCAGGCGGGCGGGGCCGTCGAGCGCCTTCACCGCCGCCGGGCGCAGGACCATCCAGGCGAAAAACATGCCGCCGACCCAGACCAGGGCAGACAAGACATGCAGCGGATAAACGAGGCTAAAAGGTGTCATTGGGGTACTCCGGTCTGCGCGGGATTGATTAGCGAGGTATGATAGCCGCCGAACCGAACCACTGAAAATTTATCCAGCGTTTTTGCGCCCGACATCTAATGATCAGCACTGAACTCAAAACCACGATCCAGGGCGCCTATTCGCGTTTTCTTGAAGCCAAGAGCCTCAAGCCGCGTTACGGCCAGCGCCTGATGATCGCTGAAATCGCCAAAGTCCTCGGGGATATCGACACCGACGACGAAGGCCGGCGCAGTGGCGACCCGGCGATTGTCGCGGTGGAAGCCGGCACCGGTACCGGCAAGACCGTGGCCTACAGCCTGGCGGCAATCCCCACGGCGAAGCTGGCCGGCAAGCGCCTGGTGATCGCCACCGCGACCGTGGCCCTGCAAGAGCAGATCGTCTACAAGGATTTGCCCGACCTGATGCGCAACAGCGGGCTGAACTTCAGTTTCGCGCTGGCCAAGGGCCGTGGCCGCTACATGTGCCTGTCCAAGCTCGACATGCTGCTGCAGGAGGGCCACGCGCAAACCGCCACCGCCCAGCTGTTCGAAGAAGAAGGCTTCAAGATCGAGGTCGACGAGGCCAGTCAGAAGCTGTTCACCAGCATGATCGAGAAGCTTGCCGGCAATAAGTGGGACGGCGACCGCGACAGCTGGCCCAACGCGCTGGAAGACGCCGACTGGGCGCGCCTGACCACCGATCACAGTCAGTGCACCAACCGTCATTGCCCGAACTTCGGCCAGTGCGCGTTCTACAAGGCGCGCGAAGGCATGGGCAAAGTCGACGTGATCGTCACCAACCACGATATGGTGCTGGCTGACCTGGCCCTCGGCGGCGGTGCGGTGCTGCCCGATCCGCGCGACACCATTTATGTGTTCGACGAAGGCCACCACCTGCCGGACAAGGCCATCGGCCACTTCGCCCACTACACGCGCCTGCGTTCCACCGCCGACTGGCTGGAAACCACCGCGAAGAACCTCACCAAACTGCTGGCCCAGCATCCGTTGCCGGGGGATCTCGGCAAGCTGATCGAGCAGGTGCCGGAGCTGGCGCGGGAGATCAAGACCCAGCAGCAGTTCATGTTCACCGCGTGCGAGCAGATCGCCGATTTCAAGCCCGGCGAAGACGTCGAAGGTCGCGAGCGGCCACGCCATCGTTTCGTCGGCGGGGTGATTCCCGAGCACATGCGCGAGATGGGCATCGAGCTGAAGAAGGGCTACTCGCGGCTCAATGATCTGTTCACCCGTCTGACCGACCTGCTCAAGGAAGGCATGGACGGCGAGGTCAACATCGGCATCGCCAGCAATCAGGCCGAGGAGTGGTATCCGCTGTTCGGCAGCCTGTTGTCGCGGGCGTCGGGCAACTGGGAGTTGTGGACCGCGTTCACCGCCGAAGACCCGGAAGACAGCCCGCCGATGGCGCGCTGGCTGACGCTGGCCGAAAGCGGTTCGCTGTTCGACATCGAGGTCAACGCCAGCCCGATTCTTGCCGCCGAGACCCTGCGCCGCAGCCTGTGGAACGTGGCCTACGGCTGCCTGGTGACGTCGGCAACGCTGACCGCGCTGGGCACTTTCGACCGTTTCCGCATGCGTGCCGGTCTGCCGAAAAAAGCCGTCACTGCCGTGGTGCCGAGCCCGTTCCATCATGCCGACGCCGGCGTGCTGCGGGTGCCGGATCTGAAGGCCGACCCACGCGACGCCGCGGCTCACACCGCCGCGATCATCCGCGAGTTGCCGGATCTGGTCGAAGGCTCGCGCGGCACGCTGGTGCTGTTCTCTTCGCGCAAACAGATGCAGGACGTGTTCGACGGCCTCGACCGCGACTGGCGCAAGCAAGTGTTCATTCAAGGCAACCTGTCGAAACAGGAAACCCTGAACAAGCACAAGGCGCGGGTCGATGGCGGTGATTCCAGCGTGCTGTTCGGCCTCGCCAGTTTCGCCGAAGGGGTGGACTTGCCCGGGGCCTACTGCGAGCACGTGGTGATCGCCAAGATCCCGTTTTCGGTGCCTGACGATCCGGTCGAGGCGGCGCTGTCGGAGTGGATCGAGGCCCGTGGCGGCAATCCGTTCATGGAAATCTCGGTGCCCGACGCTTCGCTGAAACTGGTCCAGGCCTGCGGGCGTCTGCTGCGTACCGAAGAAGACCGCGGCACCATCACTTTGCTCGATCGGCGACTGGTCACCCAGCGCTACGGCAAGGCGATCCTCAATGCGTTGCCGCCATTCCGTCGTGAAATATCCTGAGACAACGGTGGGCAGTTTTGCCCGCCGCGTTGTCTATCTCTCCGCCATCGCTTTTCCATTGGCCTTTTGGTCGTTAGGGAGAACTCCGTTCTTATGATTCGCCGCTCGTTGCCTGCCGTGTTTGCCTTGATCTTCGCCGCCCCGTTGTTGGCGGCGCCTGCCGGTCAGCAGACCCTGTTCAACTTCGTCCGTCCTGCCGACGTGGTGAAAGTCGTCACCGAAAACACTGACCTGCCACAAGCCAACGCCGAGCAAACCCCGGAAGGTGAAGTGCTGCGCCGGGTGACGTTCAACCCGGTAGCCCGTCCGACCCTGCGCCTGACCCCGCAGACCGGTGCCTGGGATTGGTCGCAGTCGGGCATGATGAGCCTGCGTCTGCAGAGTGCAATGAACTGGGCCGTGACGGTTTACGTGCAAATCCAGAGCAACAACGGCCAGACGCTGACCAGCCGCGTCGACTTGCCGGCCGGACCCGCGCAAACCCTGCTGGTGCCGTTGGTGGCGACTTCGCCGCTGAGTCAGGGCATGAAGGCCGGGCCGCCGATGCCGATGACCGTCGATGGTCAGCGGATTCTGCTGGCCAGCAGCAGCGGTGAGCTGGACCGCAGTCAGGTGGTGTCGGTGAGCCTGTGGATGGATCAGCCGAAAGCCGCTCAGAGCCTGCTGCTCGAGCGTTTCGGCGTGCAGGACGGCGATGCCGTGACCCAGGCCGTGTACGGCAATCTGGTGGACGCTTACGGGCAGTCGACCCGCAGCAAATGGCCGGAAAAAATCAGCAACGACGAACAATTGAAAGCCGCCGCTGCCAAGGAACAGCAACAGCTGAAAACCTGGCTGGCTGAGCGCGAAAAGTCTTCGCTGGACAAATTCGGTGGCTGGAACCAAGGCCCGGCGTTCAAGGCCAGCGGCTTTTTCCGCACTGAAAAGCGTGACGGGCGCTGGTATCTGGTGACGCCGGAAGGGCATCCGTTCTATTCGCTGGGGGTCAACACCGTCAGCCCGCAGGTCAACCAGACCTACGTCGCCGGGCGTGAGTGGATGTTCGAATCGCTGCCAAAACCAGACGAGCCACTTGCCAGCCATTTCGGCGAAGGCGACAACCGTGGCGGCAACGGCGCCGACCAGGGCCGTGGCTACAATGCCGGGCGCTGGTACGATTTCTACGGCGCCAACCTGCAACGCCTGTACGGCGAACCTTGCGCAGCGCAGGCACCCGCCGAACCGGCAGCCGAGCCGACCAGCGTCGCGCCATGCAAAGCCACGGTCGATGAGCAGAAGTGGGCCGCGCACACCCTTGATCGTCTGCAAGCCTGGGGTTTCAACACGGTTGGCAACTGGAGTGCCGATTCGCTGGGCGACGCTGAGCGGGTGCCGTACACCTTGCCGCTGTCGATCGTCGGCGACTACACCAGCATCAGCACCGGCACAGACTGGTGGGGCGGCATGCCTGACCCGTTTGACCCGCGTTTCGCCATGGCTACCGAGCGTGCCGTGGCCATCGCTGCCCGTGATCACCGCGATGATCCGTGGTTGATCGGTTACTACGCCGACAACGAACTGGCCTGGGCCGGTCCCGGCGACGATCCGCAGTCGCGCTACGCCCTGGCCTATGGCACGTTGAAAATGACCACCGACGTGCCAGCCAAACGCGCGTTCCTCAAGCAACTGCGCGACAAGTACCGCAACCAGGAAGGTCTGTCGAAAGCGTGGGGCATTGATTTGCCGGCGTGGGAGTTGATGGAAGACCCGGGTTTCGTGCCGCCGATGCCGAATCCGGAGCATCCGGAAATCGAAAACGACTTCAAATACTTCCAGAAGGTGTTCGCCGATACCTACTTCAAGACCATCTCTGACTCGTTGAAATGGCACGCGCCGAATCAGCTGCTGCTCGGCGGCCGTTTCGCCACCAGCACCCCGGAAGCGGTAGCGTCCTGCGCGCAGTATTGCGACGTGTTGAGCTTCAATATGTACACGCTGAAGCCGCAGGACGGGTATGACTTCGCCGCCTTGCGCGCCCTCGACAAACCGGTGCTGATCACTGAATTCAATTTCGGTTCGGCTGACCGTGGGCCGTTCTGGGGCGGCGTAACGCAACTGGCACGGGAAGAAGATCGTGGCCCGGCCTATGCCAACTTCCTCAAACAGGCGTTGAACGAGCCGTCGATCGTCGGCGTGCACTGGTTCCAGTACCTGGATCAACCGGCGACCGGACGCCTGCTCGACGGCGAGAACGGGCACTTCGGCCTGGTGGGGATTACCGATCTGCCGTATCAGGGCTTTGTCGAGGCGGTGCGCAAGAGCAATCTGCAGGCGCTTGATCAGTTGGGCAAAGAAGCTGAAAAAGCCGCTGCGCCGGCGCATGAAGCTGAAGGCGGCAGACGGGGCGAGGCCGGCAAAGGGCCTGGCGCCGGGCATGCGGGCGGGCATTCAGGGAATGGGCACTAAGCCTCGGAACGAGCTATCGTTCTTCGCGAGCGGGCTCGCTCCCACACTGGATTTGTGGTGTTCATGAATCTGCTGTGCGAGCGGGTCTTTTGGCGATGGCATCAGTCGTATGCCACAACATCAACCGTCTAGCCTGCGGCTGTTCCCAAATCCCTCAAGGACTGGAACAATGCCGACCAATTTGTAGCGTGTTTTTGCGGGGGAGTTGCGGGTGCAGATTCAGGGACATTACGAGCTTCAATTCGAAGCGGTGCGCGAGGCATTCGCGGCACTGTTCGACGATCCCCAGGAACGCGGCGCAGCGTTGTGCATCAAGGTCGGCGGAGAAACTGTCCTCGATCTCTGGTCCGGTACCGCCGACAAGGACGGCACCGAGGCCTGGCACAGCGACACCATCGCCAACCTGTTCTCTTGCACCAAGACTTTCACCGCCGTTGCGGCGCTGCAACTGGTGGCCGAAGGCAAATTGCAGTTGGATGTTCCGGTTGCCCGCTACTGGCCGGAGTTCGCGGCGGCCGGCAAGGAATCGGTCACCCTGCGCCAGTTGCTCAGCCATCGGGCCGGTCTGCCGGCCCTGCGTGAACTGCTCGCCCCCGAAGCCCTTTATGACTGGCAAACCATGGTCGATGCCTTGGCGGCCGAAGCGCCGTGGTGGACGCCGGGTGAGGGGCACGGTTATGCCGCGATCACTTACGGCTGGCTGATCGGCGAGTTGTTGCGCCGCGCAGACGGTCGCGGGCCGGGGGAATCGATCGTGGCCCGCGTGGCCAAGCCATTGGGCCTGGATTTTCATGTCGGTCTGGCTGACGAAGAGTTTTACCGCGTGGCGCACATCGCCCGGGGCAAGGGCAACGTCGGCGATGCCGCGGCCCAGCGCCTGTTGCAAGTGACCATGCGTGAACCCACGGCCATGACCACTCGTGCATTCACCAATCCGCCCTCGGTGCTCACCAGTACCAACAAGCCGGAATGGCGACGCATGCAACAACCGGCGGCCAATGGCCACGGCAATGCGCGCAGCCTGGCGGGTTTTTACGCCGGATTGCTCGACGGCAGCCTGCTTGACGGCGAAATGCTCAATGAGCTGACCCGCGAGCATAGCCTCGGCGAAGACAAGACCCTGCTGACCCGAACCCGTTTCGGTCTGGGCTGCATGCTTGATCAACCCGACGTGGCGAACGCGACTTATGGTCTGGGCCCTCGGGCGTTTGGCCATCCGGGCGCCGGGGGTTCCATCGGATTTGCAGACCCGGAGCACGATGTTGCTTTTGGTTTTGTGACAAATACTCTGGGTCCGTACGTCTTGATGGACCCTCGTGCGCAGAAACTGGCGCGGGTACTTGCCACTTGTCTGTAATGCTTTACTTCAGGCTCCAGGAATGGAGCCTGTTTTGGTTTTTCGATGCAAAACGTCTATTTATCCGGGCAAAAGAGCTCTGATTCAATTACTTCATATTGGGGATTTTCAATGTCATATAAAAACACTCTTGCCCTGGCCGCCCTGTGTGTTGCGATTACCGGATGTGCGCAGACCCCTAAAAATGATGCGGACGGCGGCAGTTGGTGGTCGTTCGGCTCTTCCGATAAAGCGGCGGCCAAAGATCCAGTATCGGCGCCAGCTCCAGCTCCAGCGACAGCGTCTGCATCTGCAAAGGCACCGGCTCCAGCAGCAGCCCCAGCCCCAGCCTCAGCCCCGTTGAAGCCTGCCGCCACCGCACCCGTGGCCAAGGCTGAAAGCAGCAGCCCTTGGTACTGGCCGTTCGGCGGTTCGGACAACTCGGCCGCCAAGGCTGATGTGAAATCCGATGTCAAAGCTGAAGTGAAGCCTGAGGCGAAACCCGACGCCAAGTCGGCTGTAGTCGCCAACGCCAACGCTGACACAGGCACCAAGTGGTGGTGGCCGTTCGGCAAGCAGCAGAGCACTGCCAAAGATCAGGTGGCCGCCAAAGTCGTACCGATGCCGGATCCGAAAGTCACTCAAGCCTGGCTTGACGATTATGAGCCGCGTCTGCGTGCCGCCATCAAAGGCAGCAACCTGCAGTTCGAACGTCGTGAGAACGTGCTGGTGCTGATCGCACCGGTTGAAGGCTCGTTCAACCCGAAACGTCCGGCCATGCTGCTCCCGGTTACCCTGAGCCCGTTCACCAACGTCGCCAAAATCCTCGAAGCCGATCCGAAAACGGCGATTCTGGTACTCGGTCACAGCGACAGCTCGGGCGTCGCGGCGGATAACACCAAGCTCAGCCTGGAACGCGCCCAATCGGTGGCCGCGATCTTCCGTCTCAGCGGCCTGCAACGTGACCGCCTGATGCTGCGTGGCATGGGGGCCGACGCTCCGCGCGCGGCTAACGACAGTGCTGAAGGCCGTGCCTTGAACCGTCGTATCGAGCTGCTGGTTACACCGCAGAACACCATGGTTGCGCTGTTGAGCAAGTACAACATGCCAGCTCCGGCACCGGTGACTCTGGTTGCCGCGCAGGACGTCAAGCCAGTCGACAAGCCGGTAACGCCAGCGCCTGCCGCGAAGAAAGCCGCGGCATCGGCGACTAAAAAGGCTCCAGCGAAAAAAGCTGCAGCCAAAGCACCTGCGAAGAAGGCTCCAGCCAAGACTCCGGTGAAGAAAACCGAGCCGGCCAAAGCCGCAGCGACCGACAAGAAGGTCGCTGCCACCGATGCTGCCAAGCAGTGATCCGCTAACGAAAAGGAATGCGCCATGACTCAGGCTCTGGCTGATATGCGTCGTGATTACACCCGGGATGGCCTGACCGAGGCGCAAGCCCCGGGCGAGCCGTTCGCGCTGTTTCACCAGTGGTTTGCCGACGCGGTGAAAACCGAACAGGCGCCGGTGGAGGCCAACGCGATGACCCTGGCCACGGTCGATGCGGATGGGCGTCCGCATTGTCGCATTCTGCTGCTCAAGGGCCTGGACGCGCAGGGCTTCACCTTTTTCACCAACTACGACAGTGCCAAGGGGCAGCATCTGGCGGCGAATCCTTTCGCGGCCATGACGTTTTTCTGGCCAACCCTGGAGCGCCAGGTGCGTATTGAGGGGCGGGTGGTGAAGGTCACGCCTGAAGAGTCCGACGCGTATTATCAGGTGCGCCCGCTGGGCAGCCGGCTCGGCGCCTGGGCCTCGCCGCAGAGCCGGGTGATCAACGGCCGTGGCGAGCTAGAGGATTTGCTCAAGGCCACCGAGCAACGCTTCAGCGATACTCAGCCTGACTGCCCGGAACACTGGGGCGGCTATCGCCTGCTGCCTGAGCGCATCGAGTTCTGGCAGGGCCGTCCAAGTCGTCTGCATGATCGCCTGAACTATCGTCAGCAGGGCGCCAACTGGATTCTTGAACGTCTGGCGCCTTAAGCAGTCTACCGAGCGGGATAGCCTGCCGCAGCGGCCTCAAGCCACTTCGGCAGATCCTGCCGTTTGATTTTCTGCGAGCGGGCATGGGCCAACTGTTCGAGCATGAAGGCGCGTTTGCCGTCATCATTGCCCGCCAGGGATAGTGCAAGATCACGATCCATCCAGCGTTTGATCCGCACGTACAGCCACCCGTGGAAGTACAAACCGGCGACGGTGGTGACGAAAATGATCACGTAATCCATGAAAAATCCTTGGGTCGGCAGGGCGGGTTGGGCGATTTGGCGCTACTGTTGGGTGGGCGGCAGGTGCCTGTACCGGGCCTGAATAAAATCAAGTTTATCCCGGCCGCGTCGTGACAGGCGTCAAGCTGCGGGGTTTAATGAATACATGTTCTTTTGGAGTTGATGCTATGCGTAAGTCTGTTCTGCTGGTTGCTTCCTTTTCCACGATGGCGATGTTGCTGACCGGCTGCCAGTCGAGCCTGACCGGTGACTCCTACTCCCGTGACGAAGCGCGTCGCGTGCAGACGATTCGCATGGGCACCATCGAATCCCTGCGTCCGGTGAAAATCGAAGGCACCAAGACCCCGATCGGCGGTGTCGCCGGTGCAGTGGTCGGTGGTGTCGGCGGCAGCGCCATCGGCGGCGGTCGCGGCAGCGCCGTGGCTGCAGTCATCGGCGCGGTAGCCGGTGGTCTGCTGGGCTCGGCCGCTGAAGAAGGCATGACCCGCACCCAAGGCGTTGAAATCACCGTGCGCGAAGACGACGGCAGCATGCGTGCCTACGTGCAACAGGTTCAGGAAAACGAAGTGTTCCGTGTCGGTGAGCGCGTGCGCATCTCCACCGTCGGTGGCACCAGCCGCGTTTCGCACTAAGCGAGAACGAGCGGTAAAAGAAAACCCCGATCAGGTGACTGGTCGGGGTTTTTTGTTTTTAGATTTCTCGGTGCGATGCTTACATCTCAATACCAATAAACAATTCCAGGTTGGTTGGAATGAACTCATCAGTCAGCATCGCGATCTGTTGCGACTGCTCCGCAGTCAACAGCCATTCTCCTTCTGCCATGGCGTTGAGGCTCTTGTGGCCTAGGAGCTTCACGATTCGGTCGTTAAAAGCAGGATCAACGTCCAGTTCATACTTAAGTGAGCTATCGTCGAAACTGTCGGGTAGGAACCCTGTGATGCACAAGTACATAAGCGCCTCTTGATTACTTGGGAGTGGTTCGCCCGGGTTTGGCAGGTTTGGTCTGTTCGCCAGTTTGAGGATTGAACTCTCCAAGGTGTTTCCCCTGTTTGTCGTACATTTCTACCGTTCCGTGTTGGCTATCCCATTCAAAAATGCGTCCTTTGAGATCTTTCCAGCGCTTACGACGAGCGCCGCCACCTTGTACGCTGCTTTTTGGTTTGTCTTTCACAGCCTCAGGAAATGCTGTTAGACCTTCAGGGGCTTTATGGTAGTTGTGGTCGCCGGTGCTTAGAACAATGTAAACCGGCTTAACCCCCGAATCCGCCGGGAACACCAAAATGAAATCCCGATACTCCGGCGGATAAACCGGATTCACCAGAATCCCGTCCGCCGCTTTCGTCGGTGGGTACACCCAGATATGCGGTGCCTGCGGAGCGGCCTCCAGCGCGGGGATGCCGAGGGTGTCGGAGCCGTCCACGGCGGGCGTCCAGATCAGTTCGATGCCTTCGCCGAGGTCTGCGACAAAGCGGTTATCACGTGCGGTGAACTGCGCGACATCGACCATTTCCCAGTCGCGATTCTTGCCAGTGTAGAAACCATAACCCTTGAGGCTGCCGTCGGCCTGTTGTTCGACATGCAGGCGCACGCGGGTTCGAGCCTGTTTGAGGGCGAGCAACTGGTCTTCGGTGTAGAGGGCGCTGTCGCCCAGGTTCGATGGCATGAGCAACGCCACCAGCCCGACCAAAGGGGTCACAACGGCGGCGGACGCGATGGCGGGCAATGCCTTGAACGCCTCACCCGCAAGGGCGAAGGTGCCCAGGCCTGCCGGGATGGCAGTGCCGCTGATTTTCTTGAGTGGAACGCCGCCGCTGTCATCGGCTTCACGGCCGCCCAGCAGGATCAACTTGCCGTAATCCTTCAGGCTGTCAGTCGGCACCATCCCCGAAGGATTCGAGTAATCGATGATCGCGTCCGGCAATTTGCAGGACTTGGCGAACACGCACCCGGCACGCACGGGATCAGGCTTTTTGGCCGCCAACTCGCGGTTGCGCTCGAAGGCCTCCTGCCGCGCCAGCATGGCGTCGTATGCGTTTTGTCGAGCGTCGCGCTCGGCCAGTTCAGTGGCCGTCATATAGCGATAGGTGACGTGATGACCGTCGCCCGCCGGTGGGTTGGGAACCCGGGGAATGTCCTTGTTGCGAGCCACTGAGCGTCCTTTCGTTCATCCATCGACAACCCTTCGAAAGGGCTGTGCGACGTTAACGAAGCAGACAAAGGGTGGCTGTAGGACGCATCTCTAATGGGCTGGGGATTGTTCGCTATTTGTCAGACAAGCCAGGCCTGTGGTGAGGGGATTTATCTCCGGGATTGTTCGCTGGTTTTCAGACGAGCCTGGACTTGTGGCGAGGGAGCTTGCTCCCGCTGGGCTGCGCAGCAGACCCGGGATATTGGGATCGCTTCGCGCTCCAGCGGGATCAAGCTCCCTCGCCACAACGAGCCTATTCACAGGTCCTATGCAGGTGAATGTGCGTTATGGCGACTCGCCGCCGCCGTCACCGCATACCCGATCAACGCCGCCAGAATCGAACCGGTCAGAATGCCCATCCGGTCCATGCCGGCGTAGTCGCTCACGCCCGGTTCAAAGGCCAGCGAGCCGACAAACAGGCTCATGGTGAAACCGATGCCGCAGAGGATCGCCACGCCCAGCACCTGACCCCAATTGGCACCTTGGGGCAGAGCGGCGATGCCGATTTTCACCGCCAGCCAGGTCAGGCCGAACACACCGACGGTTTTGCCCAGCAGCAAGCCGATGGCGATACCCATGGGGACGTGATGGGTGAAGCTTTCGACGGTCACCCCACTCAGCGACAGCCCGGCGTTGGCGAAGGCGAACAGCGGCAGAATGCCGTAGGCCACCCACGGATGCAGCGCGTGTTCGAGGGTCATCAGTGGCGAGGGTTCGGCATATTTCGTGCGCAGCGGGATGCAGAATGCCAGCGTGACCCCGGCCAGTGTTGCGTGAACCCCGCTCTTGAGCACGCACACCCACAGGATCAGACCGATGATCATGTACGGGCCGAGCTTGACCACGCCGAGCCGGTTCATCGCCACCAGCGCTGCGATGCATGCCGCCGCCAGACCCAGCGACAGGCTCGAGAGTTCGCCGGAATAGAAGACCGCGATGATCACGATGGCGCCGAGGTCGTCGATGATCGCCAGCGTCATCAGAAACAGTTTCAGCGACACCGGCACACGCTTGCCCAGCAGCGCCAGTACGCCGAGGGCGAAGGCGATGTCGGTGGCGGTGGGAATCGCCCAGCCGTTCAGGGCGGGCGGGTTGTCGCGATTAAGAAACCAGTAAATCAATGCCGGTACGACCATGCCGCCGACCGCCGCTGCCCCCGGCAGGACGATCTGCGACGGTTTCGACAGCTGCCCGTCGAGCACTTCGCGCTTCACTTCCAGACCGATCAGCAGGAAGAACAGTGCCATCAGGCCGTCGTTGATCCACAGCAGCAGCGGCTTGGCGATTTTCAGCGCACCGATCTGCGTCACCACCGGGGTGTCGAGAAAACCGGTGTACAGCCATGACAGCGGTGAGTTGTTGATGATCAGGGCGAGGATGGCGGCGGCAATCAGTAGCAAGCCGCTGGCCGCTTCCAGCTGAAAGAAACGGGTAAAGGTTCTGCGCAGCGGCAAGGTCACTCTCCATCTACATGGCAAAAGGTCGGACACGCACTTGCACAGAGCCTAGCAGTTGGCGGATATATTGAGGCTCAGCTGTATCTGTGAGGCCTGTAGGTTTTTTCCTATGCTTGGCGGCTGAGCCTGTGACGAGGCAATTCCTGCCCGATTCAACGAGAGCATGATCATGAGCGACAACCGCCAGTGGGCCCGCGAAGCCATCCGCATTATCGAAGCGGACTTCCAGCGCAGCGCCGACACCCATCTGATCCCCTTGCCGCTACCGGGTTTCCCGGGTATCGAGTTGTATTTCAAGGACGAGTCCAGTCATCCCACCGGCAGCCTCAAGCATCGCCTGGCGCGGTCGTTGTTCCTGTATGCGTTGTGTAACGGCTGGCTCAAGCCCGGCGCGCCGGTGATCGAGGCGTCCAGCGGTTCGACGGCGATTTCCGAGGCGTATTTCGCGCGCATGCTCGGTTTGCCGTTCATTGCGGTAATGCCGGCGACCACCTCGAAAGAGAAGATCGCGCAGATCGCTTTCTACGGTGGCCAGAGCCATCTGGTAAAGGATCCGACGCAGATTTACGCCGAATCCGAACGTCTGGCCCGCGAGCATGGCGGCCACTTCATCGACCAGTTCACCTATGCCGAGCGGGCTACCGACTGGCGGGCGAACAACAACATCGCCGAGTCGATCTTCCAGCAGATGCGTTTCGAGCAACACCCCGAACCGAGCTGGCTGATTTCCAGCCCCGGCACCGGCGGCACCACCGCGACCCTTGGCCGCTACGTGCGTTACCGCCAGCATTGCACCCGGGTGTTGTGCGCCGACGCCGAGCGTTCGGTGTTTTTCGATTACTACCAGACTGGCGACGCCAGTCTGCGCCTGGATTGCGGTTCGCGAATTGAAGGCATTGGCCGGCCACGGGTCGAGGCGTCGTTCCTGCCCAAGGTGATCGATGCGATGGTCAAGGTGCCGGACGCCTTGTCGCTGGCGGCCATGCATTATCTGGCGCAACGTCTGGGACGGCATGTCGGCGGGTCGAGCGGCACCAACCTGATCGGCGCGCTGATGGCGGCGCAACAGATGAAAGCGGCGGGGGAGTCGGGGTCGATCGTGGCGATACTGTGTGATGGTGGCGAGCGGTATGCCGACACCTATTACGATCAGGCCTGGCTGAAGGCGCAGGGCTATGAGCTGGAGGGGTTGATGGCGGCGGTGGCGGCGAGTGCCGAGAAAGGTGAGGCGCTGCCGACTTCAGTGCTGCGCGCCAATATCTAAAGCCAAACGCGGAAACCAATGTGGGAGCGGGCTTGCTCGCGAATGCGTCGGGTCAGTCAACATCTTCGTCGACTGACACACTGCATTCGCGAGCAAGCCCGCTCCCACAGGAGGTTGCTGTTACTGCAAAACAGAGGTATCAGGCTTCCAGACCGAGAATGTCCCGCGCCACCGCTTCCGCGATGCGAATCCCATCGACACCCGCCGACAGAATCCCGCCCGCATAACCCGCGCCTTCACCCGCCGGGAACAGACCTTTGACGTTCATGCTCTGCAGCGACTCGTTACGCGTGATGCGCAGCGGCGACGAGGTGCGAGTTTCGATGCCGGTCAACACCGCATCGTGCAGCGAGTAACCGCGAATCTGCTTCTCGAACGCCGGCAACGCTTCACGAATCGCTTCGATGGCAAAGTCCGGCAGCGCCAGGGCCAGGTCGCCCAGGGCCACGCCCGGTTTGTACGACGGCTCGACTTCGCCCAGTTCGGTCGACGGGGTGCCATTGATGAAGTCGCCGACCAGTTGCGCCGGGGCCTTGTAGTCGCTGCCGCCGAGGATGAACGCGTGGGATTCCAGACGTTCCTGCAACTCGATACCGGCCAACGGGCCGCCCGGGTAATCGACTTCCGGGGTGATGCCGACGACGATCCCGGAGTTGGCGTTGCGCTCGTTACGCGAGTACTGGCTCATGCCGTTGGTGACCACGCGATTCGGCTCGGACGTCGCCGCCACTACGGTGCCGCCCGGGCACATGCAGAAGCTGTAGACCGAACGGCCGTTCTTGGCGTGGTGCACCAGTTTGTAGTCGGCAGCACCGAGTTTCGGGTGGCCGGCGTACTTGCCCAGCCGCGCACGGTCGATCAGCGACTGCGGGTGTTCGATGCGGAAACCCACCGAGAACGGCTTGGCTTCCATGAACACGCCACGGCTGTGGAGCATGCGGAAGGTGTCACGGGCACTGTGACCGAGGGCCAGAACCACGTGTTTCGAATGCAGGGTTTCGCCGCTCGCCAACTCGACGCCGACCAGTTGGCCGTCTTCGATCAGCACATCGGTGACGCGCTCCTGGAAGCGCACTTCGCCACCCAGGGCGCGGATCTCTTCACGCATGGTCTCGACCATGCCGGTCAGACGGAACGTACCGATGTGCGGTTTGCTGACGTAGAGGATTTCTTCCGGCGCGCCGGCCTTGACGAACTCGTGCAGGACTTTACGGCCAAGGAACTTCGGATCCTTGATCTGGCTGTACAGCTTGCCGTCAGAGAACGTACCCGCGCCGCCTTCGCCGAACTGCACGTTGGACTCGGGGTTGAGCACGCTTTTACGCCACAGGCCCCAGGTGTCCTTGGTGCGCTGACGGACTTCGGTGCCACGTTCGAGGATGATCGGCTTGAAGCCCATCTGGGCCAGCAACAGGCCGGCGAAGATCCCGCACGGGCCGAAACCGACCACGATCGGCCGCTGGCTCAGGTCGCTCGGCGCCTGACCGACGAATTTGTAGCTGACATCCGGCGCCACGTTGACGTTACGGTCGTCGGCGAACTTGCCCAGCACCTTGGCCTCGTCGCGCACGTTGAGGTCGATGGTGTAGATGAAACACAGTTCGGAAGACTTTTTGCGCGCGTCGTAGCTGCGCTTGAACAAGGTGAAATCGAGCAAGTCATCGCTGGCGATGCCCAGGCGCTGCACGATGGCGGCACGCAGGTCTTCTTCGGGATGGTCGATTGGCAGCTTGAGTTCGGTGATTCGTAACATGGCGAGGATCCGGATTCGCGGGGCGCACAACTGCGCCAGGGCGTTTGAAGGCCGCGATTATAAGCCGCAAAGGCCGGATCCGGTGAGGCTAAAACGCTCAGTCGTTACGCGATCCGCCGAAATACCCGCAACCACGCTCGACCTTGCCGTCGATGCGCAGTTCGGCGCTCATGTGCTGCACGCTGCCGGTGCTGCTGTCGACACAGCGCTGCGGCGCGACCCACAACTCGATGCGCTGGTTGTTGGCTTCGCTGCTGAGGTTGAAGCGACCGTCGCCCAGTTGCTCTTCAACATAAGGCACGGCCAGTGCCGGCTGGCCTTCACGATCGATGACCATGCCCTTGCCGCTGACTTTGACGTTCCACTCGGGACCGTGGCCGGCGGCACGCAGGATCAACAGTTTGAAATTCGGGTCATCGCACGCGGTGCCGGAGCGCTCGACGCGATACAACTGGCCAAGGTCGAGGCGGTCGCCGGCGATCTTCCCGCGCACATCGGCAAACAGCTTGCCCTGCTGATCGGCGAGGGTCGCGGCCTCTTGCAGCACGCTGGTGCCGCCGATGTCGTTGACCACGTACTGACGCTGTTCGCCACAGGGCTGGAACACCAGTTTGCCGTCGGCCGCCGTCAGTTGCCCCTGCATCCGGGACTGCCCGACGTGGGAAGCACTTTCACGCGGGCCATCGAGCAATTGGCAGGCGGCGAACAACGGCAGCAGGGCAACAACGATCAACGAACGGGCAACACGCATCTTCGGCTCTCCAGACAAGTGCCGCCACGTTACGCAGGCTGACCGTTGATCACAAGGGTTTAGCCCACGTGAAAGGTCTGACCGGTTTGCAGGCCTTCGACACTTTTGGCGTAGGCCAATGCCACATCGGCTGCCGGAACCGGCTTGTAGCCACGGAAGTACGGGGCGTAGCTGCCCATGGCTTCCAGCAGTACGGTCGGGCTGATCGAGTTGACGCGCAAGCCACGCGGCAATTCGATGGCGGCGGCTTTGACGAAACTGTCTAGGGCGCCGTTGACCAGTGCTGCCGAGGCGCCGGAGCGGATCGGGTCGTGGCTGAGCACGCCGGTGGTGAAGGTGAACGAGGCGCCGTCGTTGGCATATTCGCGGCCGATCAGCAGCAGGTTGACCTGGCCCATCAGCTTGTCTTTCAGGCCCAGGGCGAAGCTGTCGGCGTTCATCTCGCCCAGTGGGGCGAAGGTCACGTTGCCGGCGGCGCAGACCAGCGCGTCGAACTTGCCGGTTTGCTCGAACAGCTTGCGAATCGACGCGCTGTCGCTGATGTCTACCTGGAAATCGCCGCTGTTGCGACCGATACGGATGACTTCGTGACGCTGGCTCAGCTCTTTATCCACGGCCGAACCGATGGTGCCGGCGGCACCGATCAACAGAATCTTCATGGGCTGTTCCTCAATGGGTTGAATGAGGTTTCAGTCTAGAGTGGTTTTTTCTGCGGATAAGCGCACTAATAGGCAACCTTTGGTTTTCAAATGGAAACAATCCATGAGCGAGATGGATGATCTGGCGGCGTTTGCAGTGTTGATCGAGGCCGGCAGTTTTACCTTGGCGGCGCAGCAACTGGGTTGCAGCAAGGGCCAGTTGTCCAAACGCATCAGTCAGCTGGAAGCACAGTTTTCGGTGGTGCTGCTGCAACGCACGACGCGCCGTCTGAGCCTGACTGCCGCCGGCGCCGCTTTGCTGCCGCAGGCGCAAGCGCTGGTCGTTCAGGTGGAGCGCGCGCGTCAGGCATTGGCGCGCTTGAAGGACGACATGGCCGGGCCGGTGCGGATGACGGTACCGGTGTCGCTGGGGGAAACGTTTTTCGATGGCCTGCTGCTGGAGTTCTCGCAGAAATACCCCGAGGTGCAGATCGAGCTGGAGCTGAACAACAGTTATCGCGACCTGTCCCGGGATGGCTTTGATCTGGCTATCCGCAGCGAAGTGGCCAATGACGAACGGCTGGTGGCCAGGCCACTGCTGGCGTGGCAGGAAATGACCTGTGCCAGCCCGGCGTATCTTGAGCAGTTCGGCGAACCTCTGAGCCCGCAGGAGCTGGTCGAGCACCGTTGCCTGCTCAACAGTCACTACAGTGGTCGCGAAGAATGGCTGTATCACCAACAGCACGAATTGCTGCGGGTGCGGGTGTCGGGGCCGTTCGCCAGCAACCATTACAACCTGCTGAAGAAAGCCGCACTGGCCGGCGCTGGTATCGCCCGTTTGCCATCGTATCTGCTGCAAACGGAATTGGCTGACGGTCGGTTGCGCTGGCTGCTGCGCGACTTTCAGACGCGCCGGATGCCGATGTATCTGGTGCATCCCTATCAGGGCGGTTTGCCCAAACGCACGCAAGTGCTGGCGGATTATCTGATTGGCTGGTTCAAGCGCAGCGGCGAGGCGCTGGATCGCCTTCAGCACTAACTCCAATTCCTCTGTGGGAGCGAGCCTGCTCGCGAATGCGTAAGCAAATTCAACAGAAATGTTGGCTGGATTACCGCTATCGCGAGCAGGCTCACTCCTACAGTTTGTGGTCAGCTGGCAAAACGTCGTGCGATCAGGTGATCGATCGACAATTTCCCCGGCCCGGTCGTCATCAGGTACAGCAACACCGCCGCCCAGGTGCCGTGGGTCGGGTAGGCATCGGGATAGACGAACACCTCGATCACCAGCGTCATGCCCAGCAGCGCCAGCGCTGAAAATCTCGTGGCGAAGCCGATCAATATCAGCACCGGAAAGAAGTGCTCGGCGAACGCCGACATGTGCGCGGCGATTTCCGGTGACAGCAGCGGCACGTGGTATTCGCTCTGAAACAACGGAATCGTCGAGTCCGTCAAATGTGGCCAGCCGAGTTGCAAGGTGCCGTCGATCAAATCGATGGCCAGCCCCTCGACCTTGGTCTGCCCGGACTTCCAGAACACCGCGGCAATCGAAAACCGCGCGATGAAGGCGATCAGGCTGTGCGGGATTTTTTCCATGAGTCCGATGGCACGAGTGATGAGGTTGTTCATGGCGATACCTTGTTGTTCAGGTCGGTGATGGCGTTGTGGCCGATCAGCAGGGCGAGGGTCTGCGGCAGATCGAAGGGCGGGCTGTCTTGCGCAGCTTGCAGCAGCGGTTGGTGGTTGAGCAGGTGGCGGATAAACACGCTGGCGCCGTGATCGAGGGCGAAGACTTCGACCTCGAGTGCGTTGCGCAGCACCAGTGCGTGTTGGCCTTGATGGACGTCGATGCCCGCCAGCGTCGCGTCTCCTTGATGCGCCGCCCAGATCGAAACCACCGCGTAGGCCGAATCGAGCAGGTGCAGCGAGGGATGCAGGGCGATGGTCAGTTCGGCCACTGTGTGCGGATCGGCCAGTGCAGCGCTGATCTGTTGTGCATTGACCGCCAGCGCATCGGCGGCGTGATAGGCGCGGGTGCGCAGGCGTTCGAGCCGTGCGACGTCGGCCAGATAAGGGACGCCGGCCGCCGGTTCGAAGGCGCCAATGAAATCCGCCAGACCATCGCCGTAACGGCTCATCAACGGACTGCGCGGGGGCTGCTGCTGGATGAAAATGCTGGCCATGCCACGGAAAAATTCCTCGCCGACCAACTGCTGCACCACCGGATAACTGTCGGCCAGCGCGTTGATCAACGAACCTTGCACGTTATTGCGATACACCGAGAATCGGCTGGCGGGATCAGCACCGTTAACGCTGCACAGGCCAGCGGGGCAGGGCCGGCGAGTGTCGAGCAGGGCGGCGCTGAAGTCGGCTTGAGTGCTCATGGCTGACTCCCGGCGCGCAGCAATAACGCTTCGGCCTGCTGCGCCTCGGCCAGCAGCACATTGAACGCCGGAACCTGATTGTCCCGTTCGATCAAGGTTGCCACCGGGCCGATTCGTTCGAGCGCCTGTCGGTACAACGCCCAGACCGCGTCATCAATCGGCGCGCCGTGATCGTCGATCAGCAAACGGTCGCCGAGGCTGTCGGCATCTTCGGCGAACCCGGCCAGATGAATCTCGCCGACCGCGTGCAAAGGCAGCGCGTCGAGGTAGGTCAGTGGATCGCGTTGATGATTGATGCACGAGACGTAGACGTTGTTGACGTCGAGCAGCAGACCACAGCCGCTGCGGCGGATCACCTCGGTAATGAACTCCGGCTCATCGATGGTCGAGCGTTCGAACCCGAGATAGGTCGCTGGATTTTCCAGCAGCATCGGGCGCTTGAGGCTGTTCTGCACCTGGTCGATATGCGCGCAGACGCGGTTCAGGGTCGGCGTGTCATACGCCAGCGGCAGCAGGTCATTGAGGAACACCGGGCCGTGGCTCGACCAGGCCAGGTGTTCGGAAAAGGATTGCGGTTGATAGCGCTCGATCAGCGTTTTCAGGCGTTGCAGGTGTTGAGCATCCAGCGACCCTTCGGCCCCGATGGACAGCCCGACACCGTGCAGCGACAGTGGATACTGCTCGCGGATCAACCCGAGAAAATGATGAAACGGACCGCCGTCGACCATGTAGTTTTCGGCGTGGACTTCAAAGAAACCGATGTCCGGTTGGGTGCCGAGCACTTCAACAAAGTGCCCGGTCTTGAGCCCCAGCCCCGCGCGGGGCGGGAGCCCGCAGAGGGCTGCCCGAGTGCGCGGTGGGACAGTTTCGCGGGTGGTCAACATGAGCGTCACTCGGGCAGGCAATGGTTCAGGACTTGGCTTTGAAGGCTTCCATCTGACCGAAACCGGTCGGCGAGGTCTTGCTCTCGGTGGTGGTGCAGGTGCCTTTTGGCACGAACTTCCACGAGTTGGCCTGGTAGTCCATCTTCGCTGTGCCGGCACATGTGGTGCCTGCGCCCGCGGCGCAATCGTTGTGACCTTTCATGGCCACGCCGAAGCATTTTTCCATGTTGCTGTTATCGGCGGCATTGGCGCTGGAAACGGCAGTCATGCTCAGGGCGGAACCAAGAGCCAGAACCAGGGCAGCGGCGGACAGGGAGCGAGTGGTAGCAGTCATGATGTTTCTCCAGATTTGAGCTTGGGTTTTACAAGCGAAGTGCGCTTGCTTACCCCACTAGAGAACGCTCATGGCGATGCGTTACAGCGCAGTGCAAAGTTTTTTTCGAAAAGATTTTCGAACACGGCAATCCACTGTGGGAGCGGGCTTGCTCGCGAAGGCGGTGTGTCATCAAATATCAATGGCGTCTGACACTACGCCTTCGCGAGCAAGCCCGCTCCCACAGTGATTGTGTTCATTCCCGCCTGTTCTATAGTCATCTCAACGGCCTCTGTCACAGGCCTATTTACCAGGACGGTATCTCATGACGAAGGATCGCTCAGCCCACGCTGTGTTATGGCGCAGGACTTCATCTTTTGCGCTTGCCTGCACGCTGCCCTTGCTGTTCGGCACGGTTTGCGCCCAGACGCAGGTTGATCCGCTGGACACGCTCAAGCGCATCAACAGCAACTACAACACTCTCAAGGACGCTTGCCAGGAACCCGATACCGGTGCTGCGCGCGGGCTGTATTACTGCAGCGGCGTGACCTTGCGCATGGTCAATGACGGGCCGTTCAATCCGTGGGATTACAGCCCCTATGCGATCAAGATCGGCGCGACGTCCTACTCGTGGATCCGCAAGGATCTGAGCACGCGCATTCTGATTCACCCAGCCGGTTTCATCCTGCGCACGCCCACCGATGCCGCGGCATTGAAGCTGCCGGTCAAAGAGCAGGGCTTTACCTGCATCTATGCGTTCGATGGCGGCACCGGGCCGGAGCGCAAGTGGTATGGCTGCGGTTTCTTCGACAGCCGCGAACCGCCGCGCGCGGCGCAAGGCACGATGAACAATCGCAATGCCGCACTGGCTTATGGCACTTGCGCGGAGGCCGGTGTAACCACCGCCGAGCAGTGGACGCAGAAATACACCGGGCTGATGAAGGGGCCGATCCAGTACGGCCAATGTTCGTGGAACGCGGAAAAACCCAGCGACTGGCACGCGATGATCCGCGTGCACGAGTCGCGGCCGAACACCACCAACAAGGATCCTTTTGCCTTCAGTGCCCAGGTCAACGAGTTCATGTTGAAGAACGCTACCGCGACCAACGATGGCAGCGAAAACATGAAGTACATCGATGCCTTCATCTACAACGTCAACAGCACGCAGAACTTCGCCACCCGCGGTGATCAGGCGCCGCCGAAACCGGAGAACGGCCTGAACAGCGCGCGCAATTTCCAGAAAAAACTTCAGGCTCAGGGCTACAGCGTGCCGATTCTGCGCCTGGATTTCACCAAGCCTGCAGAGCAGCGCTTCAGCTATGTCGCCGCCGATCAGGCGATCGACGAAATGGTGGTGGGTGGCGCCCCGGTGCCGCAATACATCGCCTCCGCCGACTGGATCAAACGTTACGACCCCGGCACCCGCAAGGATGAATGGAGCCTGAGTATCGTGCCCACTGCGGCGGGGCGCGCCTTGCCCGGTGAGCAAGTCGGCGCTCTGTACGATCAGTTGTTCGCCCTCAAGGGGCCGGACAGCAACTGGCGCGACAACGAAAAGTCCGCTGGCAGCATGCGTCAGCAACTGCGCTGCGTGCTGGTCAATTACCGCAACAAGACGCCATGGAATCTGGAACCGTTCAGGCCGGCGTTGTCGGACAGCGAGACTCGCGCCGCGGGTTGCAACCCGGTCCCGCGTTGAGTGTGTTGGCTAATCAAGGAGATGCAAGCCATGAAGAAACGTCTGAACAGGATCGCCCCGTTGCTCGTGTTGCCGCTGTTGGTGCATGCGGCATGGGCCAGCGCCGAGTCATGTGACGAGACGCTGAGGAAGGTTGAAAAGCTCTACAACAACACCGTCGACAGTTGCGGGCAGGATCCCGCGTCGGACTGTTCGGGGCTGCTGGTGCGCGGCACGCACCGCGCCGATCCGGCCAAGGGGCAAAAGTGGGACGTGTGGAATCCCAGCCCGAAAGCCGTGGAGCTGGGCACGTTTGCTGCCTCGTTCATGCGCGCCGATGGCATCAGTTATGAAGACCCTGGCATGAGCACGCAGAACGGCTACCTGATTACGCCCCGGGATCTGGTGAAAGACCCCGAGACGCCAGTGCACGTCTACTGCGCGTTTCCCAACGATGCCTGGACCGACTTTCGCAACGACCGTGGCTGTGGCGACAACAAGAATACCGCCCCGACCGAGGCAGTCTGCCAGGCCATGAAGCCACCTATCACGAGTCCGAGTGCCTGGGTGGCGCACTTCACCCAGTACAACAACAATCGCCAGCAGGACCAGTTGCAGTGCGGCTTCAACATGCGCAATCCGATGAGCAGCAAGGAGCGGGTCGACGCCTTTCGAAATTTCATGGGCGCGCGCAAGGTCATCAACAGCCGCGAGTTTCAGACCCAGACCGAGCTGCGCCTGGGCAACCCGAAAACCGATGAACTGCCGATTCTGGCGTTTTTCTACAGCGATCAGCGCGGCTTGAATGATGCCTTGGCCAACCAAAAGGATTACAAGGCCAAGACCGGCAAGGATCGCAACATCATCAAGATCGACTTCCCGAAAACCCCGGTCGCCAAGGCCACATTCTCGTGCATCCAGACCTCTACGCCGACCGCGCCAAAATTCTGCGACAAGTACATCGAGTCCAGCACCTGGGTACAACGTCCCGACCCGAAACTGGGGCCGAAGACCTGGTCGCTCGCGGTAGTACCGACCGCGTGTGGTCGGGCGATCAAGGACGACCAGACCGACCGGATGTTTGCCGAGCTGTACAACAAGCACAAGGACGATCCGCAGTGGCGCGAATACAGCGTCAATGGCGGGTCATTGCGGCGGCAGATGGTTTGCCATCTGGCAGCTACCTACGAGGGCAAGCCTGTGAGGAACAAGCCTGAGTGGAACCTTGAGCCGGCACGGCCTTATGTCGATCAGGCGACGGCGGTGGCACAACACTGCAATCCGTACTGACGGCTTTTGATTGTGTGGGAGCGGGCTTGCTCGCGAATGCGATGGATCAGTCAGCACAAATGTTGAATGTAAAATCGCTTTCGCGAGCAAGCCCGCTCCCACAGGGGATCTGTGTTGGATTCAATCTATCTGCCAGGCACAAAAAAACGGCCCGAAGGCCGTTTTTCTGTTCAGTGAAAAGCCTCAACCGCCGAGGTACGCCTCGCGCACTTTCGGGTCGGTCAACAGGGCTTCACCGGTGCCTTGCATCACCACGCGGCCGTTCTCCAGAACGTACGCACGGTCGGCGATTTTCAGCGCCTGGTTGGCGTTCTGTTCGACCAGGAACACCGTTACACCGTCTTTGCGCAGCTGTTCGATGATGTCGAAGATCTGCTGGATGATGATCGGTGCCAGGCCCAGCGACGGCTCGTCGAGCAGCAGCAGTTTCGGCTTGCTCATCAGCGCGCGGCCGATGGCAAGCATCTGCTGTTCGCCACCGGACATGGTGCCGCCGCGCTGGTTGAAGCGTTCTTTCAGGCGCGGGAACAGGCCGAGGACCTTGTCCATCTGCTCCTGATAGTCGCCCTTGTCGGTGAAGAAACCGCCCATCGACAGGTTCTCTTCGACGGTCAGACGGGCGAACACCCGACGACCTTCCGGCACTACGGCGATGCTCTTGCGCATGATCTGCGACGAGTCCTGGCCGACCAGTTCCTCACCCATGTAGCGGATGCTGCCACTGTGCGCCTGCGGCGAACCGCAAAGCGTCATCAGCAGCGTGGACTTGCCGGCACCGTTGGCGCCGATCAGGGTCACGATCTCGCCCTGACGGACTTCGACGTTGACGCTGTGCAGGGCCTGGATCTTGCCGTAGAAGGTGGAAACGTTTTCGAACTGCAGCATTTACGCTTCCCCCAGGTAGGCTTTGATCACTTCAGGATTGTCGCGGATCTGATCCGGCGTGCCGTCGGCCAGAGGCGTGCCCTGGTTGATCACGACGATGTGGTCGGAAATGCTCATGACCAGTTTCATGTCGTGTTCGATCAACAGCACGGTCACGTTGTGCTCTTCACGCAGCACGCTGATCAGCGCCTTGAGGTCTTCGGTTTCCTTCGGGTTCAGGCCGGCGGCCGGTTCGTCGAGCATGAGGATCCGTGGGCGGGTCATCATGCAGCGGGCGATTTCCAGACGTCGTTGCTGACCATAGGCCAGGGTGCCGGCGGTACGGTTGGCGAACTCTTTCAAGTTGACCTTTTCCAGCCAGTACTCGGCATATTCCATGGCCTCGCGCTCGCTCTTGCGGAACGCCGGGGTCTTGAACAGGCCGGCCAGGAAGTTGGTGTTCAGGTGACGGTGCTGGGCGATCAACAGGTTCTCGACCGCCGTCATGTCCTTGAACAAACGCACGTTCTGGAAGGTGCGAACCACGCCCTTGAGGGCGATCTTGTGCCCCGGCAGGCCCTGGATCGGCTCGCCGTCCAGCAGGATGCTGCCGCCCGATGGCTGGTAGAAACCGGTCAGGCAGTTGAACACGGTGGTCTTGCCCGCGCCGTTCGGCCCGATCAGCGCCACCACTTGTTTTTCCTTGACGGTCAGGGCCACGCCATTGACCGCCAGCAAGCCGCCGAAGCGCATGCTCAGGTTTTCGACTTTAAGAATCTCGCGGCTCATTTTCGCAACTCCATGTGTGGGCGTTGCATCGGCAGCAGACCTTGTGGACGCCAGATCATCATCAACACCATCAGCGCACCGAACATCAACATCCGGTATTCGCTGAACTCACGCATCATTTCCGGCAACAGGATCATCACCACGGCCGCGAGAATCACGCCCAGTTGCGAGCCCATACCGCCTAGCACGACGATGGCGAGGATGATCGCCGACTCGATGAAGGTGAACGATTCCGGCGTCACCAGACCCTGACGGGCAGCGAAGAAGCTACCGGCGAAACCGGCAAAGCTTGCCCCCAGGGTGAACGCCGACAGCTTGATGATCGTCGGATTCAGGCCCAAGGCACGGCAGGCGATTTCATCTTCACGCAGCGCTTCCCACGCACGGCCGATCGGCATGCGCAGCAAACGGTTGATGATGAACAGCGCCGCCAGTGCCAGCACCAGGGCCACCAGGTAGAGGAAGATCACCTTGTTGATCGAGTTGTATTCGAGGCCGAAATATTCGTGGAAGGTTTGCATGCCTTCCGCCGCTTTACGTTCGAAGGTCAGACCGAAGAACGTCGGTTTCTCGATGTTGCTGATGCCGTTCGGACCGCCAGTGATATCGGTCAGGTTACGCAGGAACAGCCGGATGATTTCGCCGAAACCGAGGGTCACGATCGCCAGATAGTCACCGCGCAGACGCAGCACCGGGAAGCCCAGCAGGAAGCCGAACGTCGCCGCCATCAGACCGGCAATCGGCAGACAGATCCAGAAGCTCAGGCCGTAGTAGTGCGACAGCAGCGCGTAGCTGTAGGCGCCGACGGCGTAGAAACCGACGTAACCGAGGTCGAGCAGACCGGCCAGACCGACGACGATGTTCAGACCGAGGCCGAGCATCACGTAGATCAGGATCAGCGTCGCAATGTCCACCGCGCCACGGGAGCCGAAGAACGGCCACACCAGTGCACCGAGGATCAGCGCAATGATGATGTAGCGTTGCGTGGTCGGCAGGGTCAGGAAGTTGCTGGCCTTGGCCGGGATCAACGGCAGGCCCGGCGAGGATTTCCACGCCTTGCTGATCTGCTGGTTGAACAGCACGCGCAGGAACATCAGCACCGAGCACACGGCGATGGTCGCCAGAATGGCCGGGCTGGTGCCATGCACTTCGAGGTTGATGCCGACGATGGTCAATTTCAGACCGAGTACCGGGTAGGCCACGGCCCACACCAGCAAGGCACTGAACAATGCCTGTTTAAGATTCCTAGTCATACTTTCTCAACCTCCGGACGGCCCAGAATGCCGGTCGGACGGAACAACAGCACCAGAACCAACAAGCCGAAAGCCACGACGTCCTTGTACTGGTCGCCGAAGATATCGGCGCCAAAGGCTTCCGCCACCCCGAGCACCAGCCCGCCGAGCATCGCGCCGGGGATGCTGCCGATCCCGCCCAGTACCGCAGCGGTGAAGGCCTTGAGGCCGACGAGGAAACCGGCGTTGGGGTTGATCACGCCGTACTGCATGCTCAGCAGCACGGCAGCGACGGCTGCCAGCGCAGCACCGATGACGAAGGTCAGGGCGATGATGTTGTTGGTGTTGATGCCCAGCAGGTTGGCCATCTTGATGTCTTCGGCACAGGCGCGGCAGGCGCGACCCAGGCGAGAGCGGGAGATGAACAGCGTGAGGCCGAGCATGGCGACCAGGGTCACCACGAACACCACGATTTGCATGTAGGAAATCAGCACTTCATGTGCGCCACCTGGCCCGATGGAGATGTTGCCGGGAATCAGGTTGGGGATGGATTTGTCCTTGGAGTCTTGCGCGAGCAGAACCGTGTTCTGCAGGAAGATCGACATACCGATCGCGGAAATCAGCGGGATCAGACGGTTGCTGCCGCGCAGGGGGCGGTAGGCGATCCGTTCGATGCTGTAACCGTAGGAACTGGTGACGACGATGCTCGCGATGAACGCGGCGGTCATCAACAGCGGGACGTTGTCGATTCCCATCATGGCCAGCCCGGCGATGGCGATGAACGCCACGTAGGAGCCGATCATGTACACCTCGCCGTGGGCGAAGTTGATCATTCCAATGATGCCGTAAACCATCGTATAGCCGATGGCAATCAGGGCATACGTGCTGCCAATGGTCAGGCCATTAACCAGCTGTTGGAAGAAGTGATAGATGTCAGGCATTACAGCGCTCCTAAAAACCTGATACGCATTTCACTGGTGGAGTCATTTTCCCGCCCGGCCCCGTGGATCTTTATCCACTTCGAATCCGGGTTTTGCCAGCGAACCGCTGATGACGGTTTTGAGATTTTCAGGTGGGGAGACTGGCGGATCACGCCAGCGCGGCCCATACATTCGTAAAACAAAGCCCACGGCACGCCGTGGGCTTTATTGGCAGTCAGTCAGGGCGCGCCTTACTGAGGCGAAACTTCAGTTTTCGGTTTGCCGAAGTGCCACTCGTAAACCACAAATTTGAAGTCCTTCAGGTCGCCCTTGGCGTCGAAGCTCAGGTCGCCGGTAGGGGTCTTGAAGGAGCCTGCGTGAATGGCTGCGGCCACTTTGGCCGGGTCTTCGGATTTGGCTGCGGTGATACCGCCGGCAATCACTTCAACCGCCGAGTAGGAAGGGAACACGAACGGGCCGCTCGGATCTTCTTTCTTCGCCTTGAAGGCATCAGCCAGGGCAACGTTGGCCGGATCCTGGTCGAAGGATTTCGGCAGGGTCACCAGCAGGCCTTCGGAGGACTCTTTGGCGATCTGCGAAATGGAGTCGTTACCCACGCCTTCCGGACCCATGAACTTGGCTTTCAGGCCTTTTTCCTCGGACTGACGCAGGATCAGACCCAGTTCCGGGTGGTAGCCGCCGTAGTAGACGAAGTCGACGTTGGCTTGCTTGAGTTTGGCGATGATCGAGGAGAAGTCCTTGTCGCCGGCGTTGATGCCTTCGAATACCGCGACTTTCACGCCGTCTTTTTCCAGCGTCTGTTTAACGGCGGTGGCGATGCCTTCACCGTATTGCTGCTTGTCGTGCAGTACGGCGACGACTTTCGGTTTGACGTACTTGGCAATGTAGTTACCGGCGGCAGGGCCCTGGGCGCTGTCCAGACCGATGGTGCGGAAGATCATTTTGTAACCACGGGCAGTGATGTCCGGGCTGGTGGCAGCCGGGGTGATCATCACGATGCCTTCGTCTTCGTAGATGTCCGAAGCAGGCTGAGTGGAGCTGGAGCACAGGTGACCGACCACGAACTTGACGCCGTCGTTGACGACTTTGTTCGCGATCGCTACGGCTTGTTTCGGATCGCAGGCATCGTCGTATTCAACGGCTTCGAGTTTCTTGCCGTCGACGCCGCCCTTGGCGTTGATCTGCTCGATGGCCATTTTCGCGCCACTGAACTGCATGTCGCCGTATTGGGCTACAGGACCGGTCTTAGGGCCGGCGATACCGATCTTGATGGTGTCAGCGGCGAACGAATGGCTGGCAACCCCGGCCAGAACCATAGCGGCAAACAGTTTGGAAATCTGCTTAGTAGCCTTAGTCATAGTGCTCCACTCTTACTGTTGTAATTTTTTTGAGTTCTGGCGCCGTAGCAGCAGAACCGGGTCAGATATCTTTGCGATACCCTCCGGAAATGCCCCCGGCAACTGTACCGGTACAGTGTAGAGCGCCGGTTGTTGGCCTGGGAAGCTGGCGCCGGGGGGCAAAACTTGTGGGTGTCGCATTTTTGAATGAAAAAGACAGAATTGCGGCGGGGCTTTCCTGGGGCTTATGCCCCAAACAGCAGCATTCCTTGGCGTTCCTGCTCTTTTCGTTCGGTGAAGCCATTTGCAACCGGGTTTTTCTGCCGGACCACCGACGTTATCATTCGCGTCGATTTCTTTTCCGGACAGTCCCATGAATCAAGAACCTAGCACCCTCTATGCCAAGCTGCTTGGTGAAACCGCATCTATTACCTGGAAAGAGCTGGAGCCGTTCTTCGCCAAGGGTGCCCTATTGTGGGTCGACCCGGCCCTGGATTTGATCGCCGCCGCCGAGGCCGTGGCATCGGACGATGGCGAGAAAGTCGCCACCTGGCTGGCCGAAGACAAACTCGCCAAGCTGTCTGAAACGCGGGCGCTGGATATTTTCGAGCGTGATCCAGCGCTGTGGGCGGTGGTGGTGAGTCCGTGGATTCTGATCCAGGAAAGGGCGCAGGTCTGAAGGGGTGCACCTTTGTAGTGCGTGCCGTCATCCGCGAAAAGTGTGTAGCCGAGTAGCGTGATGGCACGTTGCCGTAGAGAAATGCCACAAGCGTGGGTGGCCTCACGGTGACGTAAACGTAACGGGCACAGTTTATTGAGCAGCCTGAGGGCTGCTTAATTGTTTCTGGATGTTGGAAGGGCTGAGATTTTCAGGGAATTTGAGGGCCCCATCGCGAGCAGGCTCACTCCTACAGGGGAACGCATTTCAACTGTAGGAGTGAGCCTGCTCGCGATAGGGGCAACTCGGATCTGGATCAGACCGAGTAAGTCTTGCCCGTATGGTTATTCAGGGAAATAACCTTGGTCTTGCCGATCCGGTGACGGTAGATCTCGCGCAGGTACTTGATCGCTTTCTTCACGCAATCGCGCGACAGGCGAATGTCGTTGATCGAGACGAACTTGTCCTTGTCGTTGATCAGCTCGCGGTACTTCTTCTCGTACATCGGCTTGATCGCGTACCAGTTGGTGTCGAGGATCTTCGCCGGGTTTTCGAACTCGTTAAGCAGATCGTCGATGCGGTCTTCGTCGAAGTCTTCATTGATGATGAAGTCGAGGATCGAGTTGTCCAGGGTTTCGTCGAAACGGTACGGGGTCTTGGCGAAGCAGCGCTTGATGAACGCCACGATCAGGGTCAGGAAGTCGTCCGACAGGCACGGGCTCTTGGCGATCAGCGTGGTCAGCGACAGGTTGGCCGAGGCGCCGATCACCAGTGCATAGCGCTTGAGCGTGGTGTTGGGGAACAGGCTGTTGAGGTGGGTCTTCAACCGGTTCAAGTCCATGTACGACAGTTTGTAGTCCTTCGGCAGCGAGACGATCGAGACCACCGACGAGCAGTTCTTGAAGAAGTGCAGGTCGTGCAGCGCGGCGGCGTCGTAGCCGGAATTCTTGTACTGCTCCAGCGAGGCGCGATAGCGCTTGGATTCGATCGGCAGCAGGCTGATGCCTTCGATGGCCTGGGTGACTTTGTTGAAGTGCGGCAGGTCGATCGAACGGAAGAACAGGTCATCGATGTTCAGACGCTGCGGCTCTTTGTCGAACACCTTGAACTTGTCGCTGCTCGGCGGCGGGGTTTCCGGCACCACCGATTCGGCGTAGGCAATCGCCACCGGGCCGGCCAGACTCATGAACAGGTCGTTGGCGTCCAGGCGAATGGTTTCGCCGATGTCGATGCCGGCGCGACGGAAGTAGTTCTGGTCGTAGTCGGTGGTCACCGCCTGCGCCGTCAGAATGTTGAAGATCTGCTGCGAGATGTACTGGTTGGCGTGCTTCTCCATCGCATTGACATCAATGTTCTGGATGTTGCCGTCATCGCTCTCTTCGGCGTAACGCATGATGTCGTTGGAGATCAGCATCATCGCGTTCCATGGGCGGATACGGCCCATGACGCTGGCTTCGCTGCTGTCTTCATTGGCGAAGTTATAGGAGAAATCCCATTCTTCCGACAGGTATTTGCACAGCAGGCGGCCGGCGTTGATGTGCAGCGCCTCGGACATTTCACTGCGGTGGTCGGAAATGTTCGGCAGCACGCAGATGCCGCTGGTGAAGATCGGCTCGAACACGAACGAATGCCCGCTCTTGCCGTCGTGCTCGTCCATCGGCTTGGTGTCGAACGTCTTGTTCATGTACGAGTGCTGCTGGGCCAGGCCGAACTCTGAGGCCATGCCCGAACCGGTACCGCCGCCAGCACTGAAGATCGAGAAGTACAGGCGCGACTGGTTGGCCTTGATGCCGCAGCTGTCGATCAGGTACGAGTGGATCATTTTCCAGTCAGGGCTGGAGAAACGCTGGGTGTCCTTGTTGAGGATGATCTTCGCCAGATACTGGCCGAGGATCGGCGCGTTACCGGCGCCACCGGCGTGGACTTCGGACAAGTCCATGATCTTCATTTTGCTGTAGTCGCGCAGGAAGCCGCTTTTCTCGCCCTTGCGCGAGAAACGGATGCGCCCGGCGATGTCCTTGTCGAGGTCACCGAGCATCACCAGCGGTTCGACGAGGAACACCGGTTTGCTCGATTTGTTCGGGCCGATCCGCAGGTTGTGCTTGATCCACTGCGCCGGGCTGTAGCCCTTGTCGGCCAGACGCCGATCCGCCGCACGGTCTTCGTTGTTGAATTCGTTGAGGTAGAACTTGCGCGCGTTGTACACCAGCTCCGCGACGTCGAGGGCGATGTTCGAGCCGCAGCGACCGAGGCCGATCAGGCACACCGAGGGAAATTCCTGGTCGTTGTGCTGTTCGTTGTCGCCTTCCAGGTGCGGCGGGCGCGGGAACACCAGGTCACGCAGACCGTCGAGGTTGTCGAGGATGCGGTCGGTGTTGGTTTCGGTGTAGTACAGGTATTGGTGAGTGCCCAGCGGGCGCGAAGGAGGCAATGGCTTCATCGGAGCCGGGCTGTTCGCCGCAGGGCTCAGGGTCAGATCGGATACCGCAGTGGCCGGATTGTTTTTAGAAGTCATTGTGCGCCATATACCTGGACAGGGTTGGCTCGGCGACCGTTGTCATCGAGCCTCACGGAAAGAGGATCTCGCGTCTTTGACTGCGCGTATTTGGCCCGGGCGTCAGGGGCTTGGCCTGATCGTCGCGCGGGGGAATCCTTTCCTGATCGTTCATGAATCGGCCATTATTCAGTGATCTTTAATCGAAAAGAGGCGAAATGATGTCAACGCTACCTTCGTTGGGTTTTGCCGGAATCGGCCTGATGGGCTTGCCGATGTGCCGTCGTCTGCTGGCCGCGGGTTATCCGCTGACCGTGTGGAACCGCAACCCGGCCAAGTGCGCGCCACTGGTCGAGGCCGGCGCCCGGCAGGTGGCGAGCCCCGCAGAACTGTGCGAACACGCCGACGTGGTGATGCTCTGTCTGGCTGATACGGCGGTGGTGCGCGAGGTGGTGTTTGGCCCCGCCGGTGTCGCTGAAGGCGCGAAAAACGGCCAGTTGCTGGTGGACTTTTCCAGCCTCGAACCGACCGCTACCCGCGAAATGGCCGCCGAGTTGGCAGACCAAACCGGGATGGCCTGGCTCGACTCACCGGTGTCCGGCGGCGTGGTCGGCGCCGAGGCCGGTAGTCTGGCGATCATGGTCGGCGGTGCGGCGGCGGATCTGGAGCGGGTGCGCCCGGTACTGCTCAGCCTCGGTCAGCGCGTCACGCACATGGGCGGCATCGGCGCCGGGCAAGTGACCAAGGCCTGCAATCAGATGATCGTCGCCTGCAACGCGCTGGTGATTGCCGAAGTGGTGGCGCTGGCCGAACAGGCCGGGGTCGATGCGAGCCTGATCGCCGAAGCGCTGGCCGGTGGTTTTGCCGATTCGAAACCGTTGCAAATCCTTGCCCCGCAAATGGCCGAGAGCCGTTTCGAACCGGTGAAGTGGCACGTGCGCACGTTGCTCAAGGATCTCGACACCGCGGTGAAATTCTCCCGCGAACAAGGCTCGGCCACGCCGATCAGCGGATTGGCCGCACAACTGATGCGCCTGCATGGGGCGCAGGGTTTTTTGCAGAAGGATCCAGCGACACTGGTACAAATGTACCGCGCGCCAGACTCAGCGGATTGACCGCGTGCGAGTGTTTGCGCTGATTGATTTCCTCAAGTACCGGGCGTAATTCGTTCAGCGGCACCGGGCGACTGAGCAGGTAGCCCTGAATGAAATCGCAGCCTGAGCGCTCAAGAAACTCGTACTGCTCCAGGCTTTCCACGCCTTCGGTCACCACCTGCAAATGCAGGGTGTGAGCCATGACGATGATCGCCTGGACGATCTCCATGTCGGCGGTCGCCTTGGGGATGTCGAGGATAAAGGAACGGTCGATCTTCAGCGTGTTCAGCGGCAGGCGCTTGAGGTAGGCCAATGATGAATAGCCGGTGCCGAAGTCGTCGATCGACAGCGACACCCCGAGGGCGCGGATCTGCCGCAACAGCACCAGGGTGTTGGCGATGTTGCCCATCAAGGCGTTTTCGGTGACCTCCAGTTCCAGCCGCTCCGGCGCGACGCCTGCGGTGCGCAGCGCACTTTCGATTTCATCGGCGAGCTCTTCCCGGGCAAGGTTGAGTGGCGAGCAGTTCCAGGCGATTTTCAGTTCGTCGCAGCCGTGGCGCGTCAGTTCGCCAAGGTCGGTGCAGGCCCGGCGCAGCACCCAGTTATCCAGCTCGGCGATCAGACCGTTGGTTTCGGCAATCGCGATGAAACGATCCGGGGCCAGCAGGCCATGCACCGGGTGCTGCCAGCGAATCAGCGCTTCGAGCTTGGTCACCCGCCCGGTTTTCAGTTCGAAGATCGGCTGGTAGTAGAGCATCAGCCCGTTTTCTTCGCGCAGGGCGTGGCGCAGCTCTTCTTCCAGTTGCAGTTCAAGGCTGGCGCGGGTCTTCATGTTGGAACTGAAAAAATGCAGGCCGTTTCGCCCGGCACCCTTGGATTGATACAGCGCCAGATCCGCATGCTTGAGCAGTTCTTCGCAGGTGGTGCCGTCGTCGGGGAACAGGCTGATACCGATGCTGGTGGTCATCACCATGCGCCGTCCCGCCAGTTCGATCGGCTCCTTCATTTTCTGCATGATCCGCTGCGCCATGCCGCGCGCTTCTTCGCGGTCGTGCAGGCCGATCAGGATGCAGAACTCGTCGCCGCCGAAGCGCGCGACCACATCCTCATGACTGCGCACCGAACCTTTGATGTGATTGGCGATGACTTTGAGCAAGGCGTCACCGGCGTCATGGCCGAGGCTGTCGTTGATCCGCTTGAAGTGGTCGATGTCGAGAAACATCACCGCGAGCATGCCGCCTTCGCTGGTTTTCTGGCTGAGTTTCTCGGCGAAGATCTGGTTGAATCCACGGCGATTGATCAGGTTGGTGAGGGCGTCGTAGTTGGCCACTTGCTGCAGTGACATTCGCGCCTGATCGAGCTGCCCGAGCAGGGCGTTGACCCGGCGCAGGTCGTGCTCCTTGTTCTGCAGTTTCTTGTCGGCCAGGGCCGCACTGATCGCGCTGCCGAGAATCAGCAGGATGATCAGCGCGACCGTCAGGCCCAGTTGCAGATGGCTGGGGTCGGCGGCCATCGTCGGTGCTGTACCTTCGGGCAACACCAGGTGCAGCGCGGCCATGCCAGTGAAGTGCATGCTGATGATGCCTGCGCCGAGAATCACCGCAGCGGTGTATTTGAGTAATTGATGAAAACGCCCAGTGCCTTCACGCAGATAACCGGCGACCCACAGTGCGGCGAAGCTGGCGCCGATGGCAATCACGATCGACAGGCAGAACAACAGGGGCTGGTAGTAGGCGGTGGCCACCGAATGCATCGCCGCCATGCCGACGTAATGCATGCCGGCGATGCCCAGACCGATGACGATGGCGGTTTTCAGGTAGTGCACCAGGCTGGGCTGCGGCTCACTCAAGGTGTGCATCGCCAGCCACGAGGCGAGCAGGGCGATCAGCAGGGAGAACAGGGTAATCGCCAGATCGTAGTGCACTTCGATCGGCGCCTGGAACGCCAGCATGGCGATGAAGTGCATGGCCCAGATGCCGCCGGCCAGGCACGAGGCGCCGATCCAGCGCCACACCCGTTGCGAGCCCGGGTCTTCGGCGTGACCGACGCGTTCGGCCATGTCGAGGGTGGCGAAACTCGCGGCGCAGGCGACCAGATAGGCCACCAGCACCAGCAAGGGGTTGTGTGTGCAATCGAGAATGACCTGCCCGCTCTCCGGCAGCTCGGTAACAAACTGCAAACCAAGCCACTCCATAGCATGCCCCGTCTCTGAAGTCGTCCCTACTGCGTCTTCAACGCAGGCGAATGACTGGAGTATAGAGGCGGTTTTTGCTATGCAAGCGATAGTGGCACATTGGCGCCAACGATTTCGGCATGAGCCTCATAACGATTGGCGCTAAGGGTCAGGCGCTCTGGTCGTAAGGTAGCTGATTCCATTCCGGTTCGAGAGGCGGCAAGCCGAAGCGGGCGCGCGCCTTGTCGCAATCGACATTCTGTTCGCCGTTTTCCCAGGAAGCATCGAATTCGCGGCAGGGACTGGAGCGTTGCTCATAAATCGAGCACTGCACGTTACTGCCCACCTCACCGACCAGCGCCGTACAGCGCGGCGATTTGCAGTCGGTGCCGTTCATCGCCACCCGACTGGGGCTGATCTGCGTGACCAGTTCATCGGGTACTGTGCCGCCGGAGGAGGCGCATTCACCCCAGAAAAAAGACACGCGAAAATGGGAACAGCAGGCACCGCAATTCAGACACGGACTGACTTCGGACATGGGGAGGGCATCAAAGGGGTTGATCGGCGAATCCGGACGGATCCGGCGGCTATTCTAGGCTTCGCCATGGACTTGGGAAGGGGGCGCGAAAGTATTTTTTTGTAGCCGGATTTTGCCGCAAAACCCCCGGTTTATGGGGGATTGCTGACTTATCAAGGGCTTACGTTTCTTTACAGTGCCATGCCTCGTTATCAGCTTGACGAATGATCACAGACAGCCCCGGCCCGCCTGTCTAGATTGCAGGTTCCGGGCTCGGATGCGTCGGCAGTGAAGCCCTATAACAATAAAGAGACGGACCCATGCAGAACTCGACCCAAGCGGCGAATGCCTGGCGCATTCTGTTCCTGTTGTTCCTTGCCAATCTGTTCAATTTCTTCGACCGCACCATTCCGGCGATCATCATCGAGCCGATCCGCATGGAATGGCACCTCAGCGACTTTCAACTGGGGATCGTCGGCACCGCGTTCACCCTGGTTTATGCGATCGCCGGCCTGCCGTTGGGGCGCATGGCCGATACCGGTTCGCGCAGCAAACTGATGGGCTGGGGCCTGGCGACCTGGAGCGCGCTGACCGCAGTCAATGGTCTGGTTGGCAGCTTCTGGAGTTTTCTGCTGGTGCGCATGGGCATCGGTATCGGCGAGGCCAGTTATGCGCCGGCCGCCAATTCGTTGATCGGCGACCTGTTCCCGGCGCACCGTCGGGCGCGGGCCATGGGCATTTTCATGCTGGGCCTGCCGCTGGGCCTGCTGCTGGCGTTCTTCACCATCGGCGCGATGGTCAAGGCGTTCGACAGCTGGCGCGCGCCGTTCTTTATCGCGGCGGTGCCGGGGCTGATCCTCGCGGTGTTCATGTTCTTCATCAAGGAACCCAAACGCGGTGCGGCAGAAACCGTGCAGGTCTCGCAGGAGAGAGTCGACAAACCGATTCGCCGGGTGCTCGCGGTGCCGACGTTCCTCTGGCTGGTGCTGGCCGGGTTGTGTTTCAACTTCGCCACCTATGCCTGCAACTCGTTCATGGTGCCGATGCTGCAGCGCTATTTCCTGATGCCTCTGCACGATGCGGCGGTGGCGACCGGGGTGATTGTCGGCATCACCGGGTTGATCGGCCTGACTCTGGGTGGCTGGATCGCCGACAAGATTCATCAGCGTGTTGCCAACGGACGCCTACTGTTTGCCGGCTTCAGCCTGATCGTCTCAACGGTGTGCACGGTGTGGGCACTGTATGTCGGGCGTGTCGAGATCGGAGTGTTCGTCGCGCTGTTCAGCGTCGGCTGGCTGTTTGCCTACAACTTCTATACCTGCGTGTACACGGCGATTCAGGACGTGGTCGAGCCGCGCCTGCGGGCCACGGCCATGGCGTTGTTCTTCGCCGGGTTGTATTTGCTGGGCGGTGGCCTGGGGCCGGTGGTGGTCGGTGGTTTGTCGGATCATTTTGCCCAGTCGGCAATGATTTCGGCGGGGGCTGAGCAGATGACCGAGGCATTCAAGGCTGTCGGGCTGCATGACGCGATGTATCTGATTCCGGTGGCGCTGTTTTTCACCATGGTGTTTCTGTTTCTGGCGGCGCGGTGTTTTGTGCGGGATGCGCAGCGGATGAAGGAGGGGTTGGTGGCGGTGAGTGAACCTGATGGTGCGGTGGCGACTGCATGATCGCCTTCGCGAGCAAGCCCGCTCCCACATTGGATCTGCGGTGTGAAGTCGATCCCTGTGGGAGCGGGCTTGCTCGCGAAGAGGCAATCAACAGCGCAGCATGAATATCAGACAAACAAAAAGGCCCGCATCACTGCGGGCCTTCTTGTTTTCAGCACTGAAGCAGGGCGGTTTAACCCGCTACCAACACCCGGATCGCTTCCAGACGCAGCGCCGCTTTATCCAGCATCGCCAGACCCAGTTCACGCTGCTTGCGCAACGCATCCAGTTCGCTGTCGCGCACGGTCGGGTTGACCGCTTGCAACGCGGTCAGGCGCGCCAGTTCTTCTTCGGTATCGGCCGCCAGACGACGACGGGCCTCGGCCACGCGCTCGGCGTGACGCGGGGCAATCTTGTCTTCACCGGCGTTGATCCGTGGCGTCAGCTGATCGCGTTGGGCCTGGATGAACTTGTTGGCGCTGGCACGTGGCACGCTTTCCAGTTGATCGTTGAGGGTTTCGAACGAGACCCGCGGCGACAGATCGTTGCCGTTGGCGTCGAGCAGGCAGCGCAGGGCAGCCGGCGGCAGGTAGCGGCCCAGTTGCAGCGAGCGCGGTGCAACCACTTCGCTGACGTAGAGCAGTTCCAGCAGCACGGTGCCCGGTTTCAGCGCCTTGTTCTTGATCAGCGCGACGGCGGTGTTGCCCATCGAACCGGACAGCACCAGATCCATGCCGCCCTGCACCATCGGGTGTTCCCAGGTGATGAACTGCATGTCTTCGCGCGACAGCGCCTGATTGCGGTCGTAGGTGATGGTCACGCCTTCGTCGTCGCCCAGCGGGAAGCTGGCGTCGAGCATCTTCTCGCTCGGCTTGAGGATCAGGGCGTTTTCCGAGTGGTCTTCGCTGTCGATACCGAACGCGTCGAACAGGGTTTCCATGTAGATCGGCAGGGCGAACTGGTCGTCCTGCTCAAGGATCGCCTCGACCAGCGCGTCACCTTCGCCAGCACCGCCGGAGTTGAGTTCCAGCAGACGGTCGCGACCGGTGTGCAGCTCTTGTTCCAGACGCTCGCGCTCGGCGCGGGCTTCGTCGATCAGCGCTTGCCACTCGCCGTCATCGGCTTCTTCAAGCAGCGGCAGCAGGCGCGGGCCGAACTGATGCTGCAAGGCGTTGCCGGTCGGGCAGGTGTTGAGGAACGCGTTCAGCGCTTCGTGGTACCACTGGAACAGGCGCTCTTGCGGGCTGGTTTCCAGGTACGGCACGTGCAGCTCGATGATGTGCTTCTGACCGATCCGGTCGAGACGCCCGATACGCTGCTCGAGCAGGTCCGGGTGCGACGGCAGATCGAACAGCACCAGGTGGTGCGCGAACTGGAAGTTGCGACCTTCACTGCCGATTTCCGAGCAGATCAGCACCTGTGCGCCAAATTCTTCGTCGGCGAAGTAGGCGGCGGCGCGGTCACGCTCGAGGATGTTCATGCCTTCATGGAACACCGTGGCCGGGATGCCGGAACGCACGCGCAGGGCGTCTTCCAGGTCCATCGCGGTTTCGGCGTGGGCGCAGATCACCAGCACTTTGGTGCGCTTGAGCATTTTCAGCTGATCGATCAGCCACTCGACGCGCGGGTCGAATTTCCACCAGCGCTCTTCTTCGCTGGCGTCCGGCTGGGCCTGGAAGCTGACTTCCGGGTACAGCTCGGCGTGATCGCCCAGCGGCAGTTCGAGGTATTCGTCCGGGCATGGCAGCGGGTACGGGTGCAGTTTGCGCTCCGGGAAACCCTGCACGGCGGCGCGGGTGTTACGGAACAGCACGCGGCCGGTGCCGTGGCGGTCGAGCAGTTCACGCACCAGACGCGCGCTGGCTTCGGTGTCGCCATCGTTGACCGCAGTCAGCAGGGCTTCGCCTTCGTTGCCGAGGAAACCGTGGATGGTCTTGTGTGCTGCAGGCGACAGGCGCCCTTTGTCGAGCAGTTCCTGAACGGCTTCGGCCACCGGGCGATAGTTCTCGCTCTCGGCGCGGAACGCGGCCAGGTCATGGAAACGGTTCGGGTCGAGCAGGCGCAGACGGGCGAAGTGGCTGTCCTGACCGAGCTGTTCCGGGGTTGCGGTGAGCAGCAGCACGCCGGGAATCACTTCAGCCAGTTGTTCGACCAGCGAATACTCAGGGCTGGCCTTGTCTTCGTGCCACACCAGGTGATGGGCTTCGTCGACCACCATCAGGTCCCAGCCGGCGGCGAACAAGGCGTCCTGCGCCTTCTCGTCTTCGACCAGCCACTCCAGGGCAACCAATGCCAGCTGGGTGTCTTCGAACGGGTTGGTGGCATCGCTTTCGATGAAGCGTTCTTCGTCGAACAGCGCGACCTGCAGGTTGAAACGGCGGCGCATTTCCACCAGCCACTGGTGCTGCAGGTTTTCCGGAACCAGGATCAGCACGCGATTGGCGCGGCCCGAGAGCAACTGGCGATGGATCACCAGACCGGCTTCGATGGTTTTCCCCAGACCCACTTCGTCCGCCAGCAGAACCCGCGGCGCAATACGGTCGGCGACTTCACGGGCGATGTGCAACTGGTGCGCGATTGGTTGCGCACGCACGCCGCCCAGGCCCCAGAGCGAGGACTGCAACTGGCGGCTGGTGTGTTCCAGGGTGTTGTAGCGCAGGGAGAACCACGACAGCGGGTCGATCTGCCCGGCGAACAGACGGTCGCTGGCCAGACGGAACTGAATGAAGTTCGACAGCTGGGTTTCCGGCAGGGTAACGGCTTCGTTCTGCCCGTTGAGACCGTGATAGACCATCAGCCCGTCGACGTCGTCGACTTCGCGCACGGTCATCTTCCAGCCTTCGAAGTGAGTAATGGTGTCACCCGGCGAGAATCGCACGCGGGTGAGGGGCGCATTCCGTAGCGCGTACTGGCGGGTTTCGCCAGTGGCCGGGTAAAGCACGGTCAACAAGCGGCCGTCCTGTGCCAGAACGGTGCCTAAACCAAGCTCTGCTTCGCTGTCACTGATCCAGCGTTGCCCCGGTTGATACTGCTGCGCCATGCTGCCTGACTCCCACCTTGAAAAAGCGGGCTATCTTAACGGAATGCAGGCTTCAGGGCCAAAGATTACTGGGTAGGCGCTGCCGCAGGCGGCGATCCTTTGATCTTTGGAAACACTTGAGATTTGTGGTGTCCGATTAAAAGATCGCAGCCTGCGGCAGCTTCTGCAGGTGCCAAGTGCGTCACAGATTTGCGACGGATGGCTCAAGGCGCCTTTGCCGCAGCCGATAGCTTGCTGACAGGAGACCCTATATATGCTGCCACCGATGCTCCCCCTGAGCGCTGTGCCGATCACTTCCCAGCAGGATCCGATTCGCCAGCGGCCGGACATTCCTCCGGTGGTGCCGGTGCAGGAAAGCTCCAACGAAAGCACGATCGATCTGCAAAAGCGCGATCCGGAAGAGGATCGACTGCTGGCGCGCGAAGAACAGCGTCGCCAGCAGGAGCGTGATCGTCGCCGTCGCGAAGCCGACGAAGACCCGGAGGAGCATCTGGCCGTGCCGGGCACCGAGCTGAATGCTGACAACACCGTGCCGGTGGTGCCGCTGATGGAAGATCAGCCGCGTCAGGGCTTGTGGGTCGATATCGAGATCTGAGTACGAAGGTTTACACGAATTGTTGTAGAGCGCTGGCGCCAGGCGGCATTATTGGCGCAGTCCTGCCTTTGATGCGGCAGTTGTGATTCTTTCAAGTGATGCACCCGCCATGAGCCAAGACGACAAACTGATCGACCTCAGCACCGAGCGCGCCAAGCGTGTGCATGACCTCAACGAGAAACGCCTGAACGAAGTGCGCAAGGCCTTCGAACAGGCGATGCCGTTGGGAAAAGTAAAGAAAAAGTCGAAAAACAAGCCGAAAAAGCGTTGATCTCCCCCCCTGCATCCTTTGATGCAGGTCAGTTATTTTCCCGCCTTTATCCTCTGTGTTGACCGGACTTGATCCTGGTCAATTTCTGCGCCTGCGCGATTGGTTAACTTAGCTCCATCGCAGCAAAGCAGGGGCCAGGAGGCCACAGTCATGTTTTTCGATAACGTGGTGTTTGCCGGGGTTCTGACCGTAGGTCTCATGGTTCTGTTTTTTGCAGGGTTTGGATTTTTTATCTGGAAGGATGCGAATAAGCGCAAGAAGTAGTCTTTCTGGGTTTGATGAGCACGCAAGGCATTTTGGGCGACTTCGGTTGCCCTTTTTTTTGTGTTCTTGGCGGCCTTTGGGCCGACCATGTTCTTGGGGTTTTGGGTGTATATCCGTTGCTGCGGGTGTTGCTGATTAGGGTTCCGCCCTTACGGCGGGTCACTTTTTCCAGACGCCGAAAAAGTAACCAAAAAGGCTTTACCCTGACG
>NZ_JAIWYL010000018.1:0-64923 GCF_020515535.1 Pseudomonas sp. MWU16-30322 | reverse complement strand
CGTCAGGGCACAGACCTTTTGGTTACTTTTGGGGCGTTTGCCAAAAGTGACCCGCCGTAAGGGCGGAACCCTAATCAGCCTTCACCAAAAAAAACGGATATACACCCAAAACTCAATCAGAACCGCGAACACTACTCCGATACATAAAGACCAAAGCCAACCCCAGACAAACCATCGCCAACACCCGAGAAGACGAAAGCTCGATCGCCGGATTCCCCAACCAGCCAAAATTATCAATCAACATCCCCATCCCAAGCTGACCAACAATCACCGCAACAGTCGCCACCGCCGTCCCCACAACAGGCACTGCGCCGACCATGACCATCATGTAAACCACCCCAAACAGCGCCCCGCAGACCTGCCACTTCGGCACATCGAGCAAACTCACCGCATGGGCCGGCTCAAAAAACACAATCAACAACCCGGTGATCACCGCCCCGACGAAAAACGTCAGCAAACTGCTGCGCAACACCCCGACGCTTTCACCGAGGCGTCCATTGATCGCCGCCTGGACACTCAACACCGCGCCCGCCAACACCACCACTGCCAACAAAATAACCAGACTCATCTTCAACCCCGCGCAATCAGAACCAATGCCACCACAATCAACCCCAATGCCAGCCACCGCTCGGCATTGACCTTCTTGTGCGTCGCGCCGAACCAGCCGAAATGGTCGATCAGCACACTCTTGCCGACCTGCCCGGACAAAATCGCGATCATCGTCATCGCAATCCCGATATGCGGTGTCGCCAGGGTCAGCACCACCACATAGATCGGCCCGAGGAGTCCGCCGATCAACTGCCAGCGCGGCAGGTCCGTCAGCGCCGGGCCTTTCTGCGGGCCGGCGAACAACAGCAGCAAAAACAGAATCGCCGAACCCACGCCGAAGATGCTCAAAGTCGCCCACAGATGCCCGACCTGCTCCCCCAACGGCCCCAGCAACCCGGCCTCCATCGACAGGCCCATGCCGGCCAGAATCACCAGCGGCAGCAACAACAGGCGCAACCCCGGCCGAGTCGCCGGCGCCGCCACACTCACTTCTTCCAACGTCTGCATCATTCAAAACCCACGCAAGTAAACGATGGCGCGGATTATCGGCTGGCGCCGCTGTGCGATAAATGGGAGCATCCAGACAACACTTTTGCGCAACTCGCACAGCAGGACGATTAATGCACGGGCTTAACGAACTGGGCTTCAAGGCACTCAGGCTGTTTGTGGCGGTGCTCGACCACGGCAGTTTTTCCGAAGTCGCCCGCCGCGAGGGCGTGGCGCCCTCTTCGATCTCGCGGCAGATCCAGTTGATGGAGCAGGCGCTGAACCAGCAACTGCTCTACCGCCACACCCGCGCCGTGACGCCGACCGAGGCCGGGCGCATGCTCGGCCATCATGCGCGGCTGGTGCTGGTGCAACTGGAAGAAGCCGAGCAGGCGTTGCAGGAACAGCAAAGCGAACCCACCGGGCTGGTGCGGATCAACGCGCCGGTGGTGTTCGGCCAACGCCATCTGACGCCGTGGCTCGGTCAGTTGTGCGCGCGCTATCCGAAGCTGCAACTGGATATCCAGCAGACCGACCATTACGTCGACCCGTTGCAGGAAGGCGCCGACCTGCTGTTCCGCATCGGCCCGATGCACGACTCAAGCATGCAGGCGCGGATTCTCGCGCCGCACCGTTTCCAGGTCGCGGCCAGCCCGGCTTATCTGAAGCGCCACGGCACACCGCAACACCCGGAGGATCTGGCGCAGCACCAATGCCTGGCCTACAAAGGCGCGACCGGTCAGCAACGCTGGTTTTTCCGGCGGGATCAGGGCGACTGGACGCCCTACTCGGTCAAAGGTCCGATCACCGGCAACCACGCCGACACCCTCACCCAAGCGGCCGAGCAAGGCCTCGGGTTGGTGATGTTTCCATCGTGGTTGATTGGTGAAGCGGTGCGCGAAGGCAGGCTGGTGCCGGTGTTGGGGGACTATCAGGTGTCGAACAGCCTCGAACCGCAGCAGATCGCGGTGCTGTGGCCGGGGAGTCGAAGGTTGTCGGTGAAGGTGCGGACGGTGATTGATTTCTTCGTCGAGTGCTTCGGCGAAGTGCCCTACTGGGACAGACCATGAGCCTTGCACAAAACCCAATGTGGGAGCGGGCTTGCTCGCGAAGGCGTCGTGTCAGTCAACGATTCTGTATCTGACACACCGCATTCGCGAGCAAGCCCGCTCCCACAAAGTTTTTGCAGCAACCTTAAATACGGAACTGGCCCACCAGTTTGCCCAATCTCTGGCCAAGTTCGGCAAGGCTGCGCGAAGTCTGCGCGCCCAACTGGGTCTCATCCGCCACGCTGTCCACCGCCACCGCGATCTGATGCACGCTGCGGTTGATCTCTTCGGCCACCGCGGTTTGTTCCTCGGCTGCGCTGGCGATCTGCGCATTCATCGAGTTGATGGTCGCGATCAGGTCAGCCATGGCGTCCAGCGACGCGCCGGCCTGATTGGCCTGCGCCGAGGTGCCATCGCCCGCTTCACTGGAACGGCGCATCGCCTCGACCGCCGACTGCGTGCCGGCCTGCAGGCGATCGATCATGCCTTGAATTTCCTGGGTGCTGATCTGCGTGCGGCTGGCCAGTGCCCGCACTTCGTCCGCCACCACCGCGAAACCGCGCCCGGCCTCCCCGGCGCGCGCTGCTTCAATCGCCGCGTTCAACGCCAGCAGGTTGGTCTGCTCGGCAATCGAGCGGATCACCCCGAGCACGCCGACAATCGACGACACGTCCTGCTGCAGGCTGTCGAGCGACACGCCGCTGCTGCGAATGTCATCCACCAGCGCATGAATCTGTTTGATGCTGCCGGCGACCACGCGTTTGGCGCTCTGGCCTTCTTCGTCGGTCTGCTGCGCGGCGACCGCGGCGTTCTGCGCGCTCTTGGCAACTTCCTGAGCAGCGGCGGACATCTGGTTGATCGCCGTGGCGACCTGATCGGTCTCGTGGCGCTGACGCTCCATCGCCTGATCGGAACGCTGAGCCTGATCGGAAACCTGGGTCACCAGGCCGGTCAGTTGCATGGTCATCTCGGTGATCTGCCGCACCAGACCGTGGATCTTGTCGACGAAACGGTTGAACGAGCCAGCCAGTTCGCCGAGTTCGTCCTGGCTGGTGATGTTCAGCCGGCGGGTCAGATCGCCCTCGCCCGCCGCGATGTCGTCGAGGTTGGCTTTCATCAGGTTCAGCGGACGCAGAATGGTGTTGGCCAGCAGCATCCCGGCGATGGCAATCACTAACAGCACCACCAGCGCCACACCAACGATGCTGAGGATCACCCCTTCCATGCGCTCCTGCACTTGCGCCTGCACCACCGCGACTTGCGCTTCGATGCCGTCGAGGTTGACCGAGGTGCCGACCGCCATGTCCCACTTCGCCAGGTACTCGGTGTAGCCGAGTTTCGGCACCAGCACACTGGCATTGCCCGGCAGTGGCGAGCTGTATTGCAGATAGTGGGTGCCGTCCTTCGCCACTTTCACCAGGCCAAGGTTGACGTAGACGCCATTCGGGTCACGGTTGTCCTTGAAACTTTTACCCACGCCTTCGGGGTCGTTGGCCTTGAACAGGCGCACGGTTTCGGAGTCGTAGCCGAAAAAGTAGCCGTCCTTGCCGTAGCGGATGCCCGACAGCAGCTTGATCGCCTGCGCCCGCGCCGCGTTGTCACCGGGGGCGGCAGCGTCGTACAGCGGCTTGATCGTGGTCATCGCCACGGCGACGTAACTTTGCAGCGTGGCCTTGGCATCGGCGAGCAGGCGCTCGCGGGTCTGTTCGACTTCGGTGTGCGCCTGTTGCTGGAGAATGAACAGCGTGGTCAGGCTGATGACCAGCGCAAAGAGCAGCACCGGCAGGACGGCAAGGGACAGGACTTTGGCCTTGAGACTCAAGCGCATGGGGGGCTCACTCTTTTGGTTTTATTGGCGTGGTTAAAGGCGTTAACGGCACGCAATAGCAAAAGTTGAGCGGGGGATTCACCGCATTCCCCTGTGGGAGCGGGCTTGCTCGCGAAGGCGTCGTGTCAGTCAACATTTATGTTTCTGATACACCGCTTTCGCGAGCAAGCCCGCTCCCACAGGTTTCAGCGTTTACAACACCATCGCGGCCACCCAGCCAAACGCCAGCAGCGGCAGGTTGTAGTGCAGGAAGGTCGGGACCACGGTGTCCCAGATGTGGTGATGCTGGCCATCGACGTTCAGCCCGGAGGTCGGGCCCAGTGTCGAGTCCGAGGCCGGCGAGCCGGTGTCGCCCAGCGCCCCGGCGGTGCCGACGATGCACACGATGGCCATCGGGCTGAAGCCCAGCTGCACGCACAGCGGCACGAAAATCGCCGCCAGAATCGGCACCGTGGAGAACGACGAGCCGATACCGATGGTTACCATCAGGCCCACCAGCAGCATCAACAGCGCGCCGATCGCCTGACTGTGATCGATCCACGCCGCCGCACTTTCGACCAGCGAGCGCACTTCGCCGGTAGCCTTGAGCACTTCGGCGAAACCCGAGGCGGAGATCATGATGAAGCCGATCATCGCCATCATTTTCATGCCTTCGGTGAACAGGTCGTCGGTCTCACGCCACTTGACGATGCCCGAGGCCGAGAAGATCAGGAACCCAGCCAGTGCGCCGATAATCATCGAATCCAGCAGCAACTGAATGATGAACGCGGCGGCAATCGCCAGACCGGCAATGCCAATGGTCTTCGGGTTGTAGGCGACGCTGACTTGCTCGACCTGCTCAATCTTTTCCAGATCGTAAACGCGCTTTTTCCGATAGCTGAAAAACACCGCCATCAACAGGCCGAAGACCATGCCCAGGGCCGGAATCGCCATGGCGTGCATGACGTTGATCTGGCTGATATCGACCCCAGCCTTGCTGACGTTGGCCAGCAGGATCTGGTTGAGGAAGATGTTGCCGAAACCCACCGGGAACACCATGTACGGGGTGATCAGGCCGAAGGTCATGACGCAGGCGATGAGCCGGCGATCCAGCTGCAACTTGGTCAGTACATAGAGCAGCGGCGGCACCAGCAGCGGGATGAACGCAATGTGGATCGGCAGGATGTTCTGCGAGGCAATCGCCACCACCCACAGCAGGCCGATCAGTAGCCACTTGACGCTGCCGCCGCCGGTCGAGTGTTGGCGATCGACCATCGCCAGGGCCTTGTCGGCCAGCGCATGGGCCAGTCCGGACTTGGCAATCGCCACGGCGAAAGCGCCGAGCAATGCGTAGGACAACGCCACCGTCGCCCCGCCACCCAGGCCGCTGTTGAACGCCTTGAGCGTGGCGTCGATGCCCAGACCACCGGTCAGGCCACCGACCAGCGCACCGACGATCAACGCGATCACCACGTGCACGCGGGACAGGCTGAGGATCAGCATGACGCCGACCGCAGCAATCACTGCATTCATTTCACTACCTCAAAAACACTGCGATGAAATCATCACCGCCAGACAGGATGAGTCCGCCAACGCTTGACCGGCGGATTTGCAAAGAGGGTCTTATTAGAAGGGCGCGCACTGTGCCGCAGAGTGGCGGCGGTGTCAAAGCGAGCGGCTGAACTGAAATGTAACTGACAATGCAGAACCCGGTGATGCGCAGGAGAACCCTGTGGCGAGGGAGCTTGCTCCCGCTCGGCTGCGCAGCAGTCGCAAACTCGGTAGACGCGTTATGCCTGAATCACCGCATTAGCAGGGTTTGGGGGTGCTACGCACCCCAGCGGGAGCAAGCTCCCTCGCCACAGGGGCCTAAATGTCACTCAGCTGCGGCAATTGGTCATATTGCGCCTGAACAATAAAGAAAGCCGAAACGCGGCCGTTACAGTGCAAAGTCTCAGATATTTATCGAATAAGGACGTCTCCATGTCGCTCAGACAACTTTCCATTCAATGGAAAATCACCCTGCTCGCCGGCCTGTGCCTGGCTGGCATCGTGACCCTGCTGGTGGGTCTTTCGCTGTATCGCATGGAGAACAGCTCCGAGCTGGTGAAAGCTTCGAGCATGGAGATGCTGACCGAGTCAGCCCAGGCGCGCATTGAATCCCAAGGCGAAGTGCAGGCTGCCGGTATTCGCCAGCAGTTCATGGACGCCTATCAATACGGTCACGGTTTCTCGCGGCAGGTGCTGTTCCTGCGCGAACAGGCCGAGAAGCGCTTCCTCGACGCCTTCGACCTGCGTGAAGACATGACCCGTCAGGTCAAGTCCGCCCTGCAAGCCAACCCGGATCTGCTCGGTCTGTCGCTGGTGTTCGAAGCCAACGCGCTGGATGGCAAGGATGAATTGTTCGCCGGTCAGGCCGAACTGGGCAGCAACGACAAGGGCCGCTTCGCCCTGTACTGGTCGCAGCCGACGCCCGGCAAAGTCACCTCGATGGCCCTGCCGGAAAGCGACATGGCCGACACCAGCACCGGCCCCAGCGGTCAGGCCGCCAACGCCTGGTTCACCTGCCCGCGCACCACGCTCAAGCCGTGCGTGATCGAGCCGTACTTCTATGTGATCGACGGTCAGAACGTGCTGATGACCAGCATCGTCTTCCCGCTGATGGTCAACGGCAAAGTCATCGCCTCGCTGTCGGTGGACATCAACCTCAACAGCCTGCAAGCGATCAGCCAGGGCGCGAGCAAAAAGCTCTACGACGGCCAGACCGCCGTGAGCATCATCAGCCCCACCGGTCTGCTCGCCGGCTACAGCCTGGATGCGAGCAAACTGAGCAAGCGCCTGGATGCCGTGGATACCGTCAGCGGCGCCGAACTGCTGCGTCAACTCGCCGCCAGCAGCAGCGTCAGCAGCCTGCACAGCAACGGCCAGTTGAAAGTGTTGTCGCCGTTCCAGCCGATCCCCGGCGGCCCGTCGTGGGGCGTGTTGCTCGACGTGCCGGAAAAGGTGCTGGTCAGCCGCGCCGAAGCGCTCAAGCAGCAACTCGATGCGAGCAACAACTCCGGCACCCTGATCGAGCTGAGCCTCGGCGTGCTGGCGGCATTGGTCGGCCTGCTGCTGGTGTGGCTGATGGCGCGCAGCGTGACCAAACCGATCCTCGGCGTGGCCCACATGCTCGAAGACATCGCCAGTGGTGAAGGTGATCTGACCCGCCGTCTGGCCTATGACAAGCAGGATGAACTCGGTCAACTGGCCGGCTGGTTCAACAAGTTCCTCGACAAGTTGCAGCCGATCATCGCCGAAGTGAAACGCTCGGTGCAGGACGCGCGCAACACGGCCGACCAGTCCTCGGCCATCGCCACCCAGACCAGCGCCGGCATGGAGCAGCAATACCGTCAGGTCGATCAGGTGGCCACTGCGTCCCACGAAATGAGCGCCACCGCGCAGGACGTCGCACGCAGTGCTGCGCAAGCCGCCGAAGCGGCGAAGGACGCCGACCGCGCCACCCGTCAGGGCCTGACCGTGATCGACCGCACCACCGCGAGCATCGACACCCTTGCCGCCGACATGAGCGCGGCGATGGTTCAAGTCGAAGGCCTGGCCGCCAACAGCGAGAAGATCGGCACCGTGCTGGAAACCATCCGCGCCATTGCCGAACAGACCAACCTGCTGGCCCTCAACGCCGCGATCGAAGCCGCCCGTGCCGGTGAAGCCGGGCGCGGTTTTGCCGTGGTCGCCGACGAAGTGCGCAACCTCGCCCGCCGCACCCAAGAGTCGGTGGAAGAAACCCGTCAGGTGATCGAACAACTGCAGACCGGCACTCAGGATGTGGTCGGTTCGATGGGCAACAGTCATCGTCAGGCTCAGGGCAGTGTCGAACAGGTCGGGCAAGCCGTGACCGCACTGCGCCAGATCGGCGATGCGGTGACGGTGATCAGCGACATGAACCTGCAGATCGCCAGCGCGGCGGAAGAACAGAGCGCAGTAGCCGAGGAGATCAACAACAACGTGGCGACCATTCGCGACGTGACCGAATCGCTGTCCGGGCAGGCCAATGAGTCGGCGCGGGTGAGCCAGTCGCTGAACAGCCTGGCGAATCAGCAGCAGAGTCTGATGGATCAGTTCCGGGTCTGATTCGGACTTGAATTCAACTGGACTTCAATGTGGGAGCGGGCTTGCTCGCGAATGCGGAGTGTCAGTCAACTCAGATGTCGACTGACACTCCGCATTCGCGAGCAAGCCCGCTCCCACAGGGGAATTTTGGGTGTTTTGAGGGATCAGCGCTTGGGCAACTCGATCACCACTTTCAACCCGCCCCACTCACTCTCGCCCAACACCAGCAACCCGCCCCACGTCTCGACGATATCGCGCACAATCCCCAGCCCCAGACCATGCCCGTCAGTCTGCTCGTCGAGCCGCGTGCCACGGCTGAATACCTGAGTGCGTTGCTCTTCGGGAATCCCCGGCCCGTCATCTTCAACGCTCAGGGCGTAGCCGTCAGTTCGTTCGATCACACTCAGACGCACCTCGGCATCCGCCCACTTGCAGGCGTTGTCCAGCAAGTTGCCGAGCAGTTCCAGCAAGTCCTCGCGGTCCCACGGCAGTTGCAGCCCCGGCGGCGCGACGTAGCTCAACGCCAGGTGCTCGCCGTGGATCATGTTCAGCGTCGCCAGCAGGCCCGGCAATTCCGCGTCACAGTCGAACAACGCACCCGGCAGCGCATCACCGGACAACCGCGCGCGATTGAGTTCGCGATTGAGCCGCTGTTGCACCTGCTCCAGTTGTTCCTTGAGGATCTTGCGCAGCTCCGGATGGGCATCGAGTTTTTCGCTCGACGCCAGACTGAGCAGTACCGCCAACGGCGTTTTCAGCGCATGCCCCAGATTGCCCAGTGCATTGCGTGAACGCTTGAGGCTGTCCTCGGTGTGCGCCAGCAAATGGTTGATCTGCGCCACCAGCGGCTCCAGTTCCACCGGCACCTGATCGTCCAGTTGCGAGCGTTGGCCCTGCTGCAACTGGGCGATCTGCTCGCGAGCGCGTTCCAGCGGCTTCAACGCGCGGCGCACCGTCAGCCGTTGCAGGAGCAGAATCAGCAGCAACCCGGCCAACCCCAGACCGAGGCCGATCTGGCGCATGCGCTGGAAACTCTCGCGCACCGGGGTGTAATCCTGGGCGACGCTGATCGAGATCGACTGCCCCAGACGTCGATAGTCCGAGCGCAATACCAGCAACTGCTGACCGTCCGGCCCCAGTTGCAGGTTGCTGTGCAAACCGGGGTGTTCCAGCAGCGGCAGATCCTGATCCCACAGCGAACGCGAGCGCCAGTGGCTGTCGGCAAAATCGATGCGGAAGTAATGCCCGGAAAACGGCCGCTGATAGGCCGGCGACAGGTGGCGCTCATCCAGTTGCAAACCCTGCGGGCCGCGCACCAGCGCCACCAGCAGACTTTCGCTGTCGTTGCGCAGTCCGGCTTCGAGATAGCGCTGCAAACCGACTTCGAACAACCACAGACTGGTTTGCGCCAGCACCACGCCGACGATCACCATCACACTGATCAAGCCCAGGCTCAAACGGCGCTGGATCGACCTCACGAAGCTTGCCCGCCGAACAGGTAACCCTGGCCGCGACGGGTTTCGATCACGGCTTTACCGAGCTTGCGCCGCAGGTGGTTGACGTGAACTTCGAGGACGTTGGAATCACGCTCGGTCTCGCCGTCGTAGAGGTGCTCGGCGAGGTGGGTTTTCGACAGGATCTGTTCCGGGTGCAGCATGAAATAACGCAGCAGACGGAATTCGGCGGCAGTCAGCTGAATCTCGCTGCCGTCGCGGATCACGCACTGGCGACCTTCATCCAGATGCAGGCCGGCCGCTTTCAGCGTCGGCTGATTGGCCTGGCCCTTGGAGCGGCGCAGCAACGACTGCACCCGCAAATGCAGCTCTTCGGGATGGAACGGTTTGGTCAGGTAATCGTCGGCGCCGGCCTTCAGGCCTTCGATGCGCTCGGCCCAGGAATCGCGGGCGGTGAGGATCAGCACCGGGGTCGACAACCCACCCGCGCGCCATTGCGCCAGCACCTCCAGACCGGGAACGCCGGGCAGGCCGAGGTCGAGAATGATCAGGTCATACGGCTCGCTGCTGCCCTGATAAACCGCATCGCGCCCGTCCGCCAGCCAGTCCACCGCGTAGCCTTGACGCTGCAGGCCGGCGATCAGTTCGTCGGCGAGCGGCACGTGGTCTTCCACCAGAAGCAAACGCATCGGTCAATCTTCCTTGTCTTTGAGTAATTGGCCGGAATCGGCTTTCAGGTGCAGTTCGCGCGCCACACCCTCGACCGTCAGCAACTCGACTTCATAAACATAGACGTCGTGCTTTTCCTCCAGCTCGACTTCCAGCAGTTTCGCTCCGGGGTAGCGATCCAGCGCCTGTTGCAGCACCTGTTCCAGCGGCAGGATCACCCCCTGCTGACGCAGACGCAGTGCTTCATCGGGGCCAAGATCACGGGCCACCGCCACCGAGCAGAATGCCAATAGCACCAGGGCCAGTCGGCTGCCGGTGCGTGGCTGTAACAAATACGGCTTCATTAAGTATCCTGATGATCCTTGAGCACTTGCCCACTGACCGCGTCCAGTTCCAGGTCCCACTCCAGCCCTTGCGGGTCACGCATTTCGATCTGGTAGATGTACTTGCCGTACTGCTCTTCCAGTTCGGTATCGGTGATGGTCGAACCCGGATGTCTGGTCAGCGCCGTGGCGTTGAGCTTCTCGAAGGACACGATAGTACCAGCGTCGCGCAGGCGCAGGGCTTCATCGGGGCCAAGATCGCGGGCATGGGCGAGGCTGGCGGTCAGGCCGATGATCGCGGCAATGGACAGGGCAGTCAGGGTTTTCATGGGTGTCTCCGTATTTTTATGTGCAGCTACGGTGGGCACCTTAGCGGGATGAACTTAACTGAAACTGAATTGCCATCATTGCGCATGGCCCCAACCACATTTGCAGATTCATGCAAAACCCTGTGGGAGCGGGCTTGCTCGCGAATGCGGTGGGTCAGCAATAATGATGGCGACTGACACAGCGCATTCGCGAGCAAGCCCGCTCCCACAGGGTCAAGGAGTGCGCCTATAATCCAAAGCTTGCTAACGATCGAGACCGGTATGACCGCCATCCACATCAAGTTCCCCGCCCTCACCCTCAAGGCCGGCCCTCGGGCCATGGCACGCATTCGTGCCCAGGGGCTGAACGCCGCCGACGTCGGCACCCTGCCCGGTGCGGCCGGCGGGCCGAAGGCATTGGGGATTCAGGGGCTTGATCTGGCGTTGTTCGGCGAATGGCTGCCGAGCGCGCCACGCGAGCGCTCGCTGATCGGTGCGTCGGTCGGCTCCTGGCGCTTCGCCAGCGCCTGCCTGCCGGATGCCGCCGAAGGCATTCGCCGCCTCGGCCAATTGTATGCCGAGCAGAACTTCAACAAAGGCGTGACCATGGCCGAGATCAGCGCGAGCTCGCAGCGCATGCTCAATGACCTGCTCGACGGCCGCGACGCCAGCATCCTCAACAATGCCGACTACCGCCTGAACATCATGGTGGTCAAAAGCCACGGACGCCTGGCCGACGATCATCGTGGCCGCCTCGGCCTGGCGCTGGGCTCGGTGATCGCCGATAACCTGCGCGGTCGCGCGCGCCTGTCGCGACACTTCGAACGGCTGATCATTCACGACCCACGCCTCGCCCCGCCGGTCAATGCGCTGCACGACTTCCCGTCGCGCTTCGTCGCCCTCAATGCCGGCAACCTGCGACAGGCACTGCTGGCGTCCGGTTCGATCCCGATGGTCATGGAAGGCGTGCGCGACCTGCCGGGTGCCGGTGCCGGCACCTTCCGCGACGGCGGGCTGCTCGACTATCACCTCGACCTGCCCTACAGCGGCGACGGCATCGTGCTCTATCCGCACTTCACCGACCGGGTCATTCCGGGCTGGTTCGACAAGACTCTGCCTTGGCGCAAGGCCTCGGTCGAGCGCTTGCAGGACGTGCTGTTACTGGCACCGTCGAAGGAATATCTGGCGCGCCTGCCCTACGGCAAACTGCCGGATCGTAACGACTTCAAGCGCTTCATGGGCGATGCGCCGAGCCGCCAAAAGTACTGGCACGCGGCGATGGACGAAAGCCGCCGCCTCGGCGACGAGTTTCTTGAACTGGCTGCCAACGGTCGCCTCGCCGAGCGCTTGCTGACCCTTTAGTCAGTGTTTTCCCGCATCGCCAAACACAAGCTGGTAAACTCGCCGCCTGCCCGAATCGCTGCGGCGAACGCCACCTGAACAGAGCCGAAAATACTGTGGAAATTTTCAAAGAGTTTACTTTCGAATCCGCCCACCGCCTGCCGCACGTACCGGACGGCCACAAGTGCGGGCGCCTGCACGGTCACTCGTTCAAGGTGGCGATTCACCTGAGCGGCGACCTCGATCCGCACACCGGCTGGATCCGCGATTTCTCCGAGATCAAGGCGATTTTCAAGCCGCTGTACGAGCGTCTGGATCACAACTACCTGAACGACATTCCCGGCCTGGAAAACCCGACCAGCGAAGTCCTGGCCAAATTCATCTGGAATGAAATGAAGCCCCTGCTGCCGGAACTCAGCGCGATCCGCATTCACGAGACCTGCACCAGCGGTTGCATTTATCGCGGTGAGTGATTCAACACAATCCCCCCTGTAGGAGTGAGCCTGCTCGCGATAGCGGTTTGTCAGACACATTGATTTCAGATGTGCCGATGCCATCGCGAGCAGGCTCACTCCTACAAAGGATTGGTGTTTTGTCAGGAAAATAGAGAACAGCCCCCGAGGCTGTTTTTTTATGCCTATGCTTTTTGGCTTACCGCGACATCCCCGACTCTGACCCCAACACAGTTCAAAACTGTGGGAGCGGGCTTGCTCGCGAAAGCGGTGTATCAGTCGCCATCTGCATCGGCGGACCGGGCGCATTCGCGAGCAAGCCCGCTCCCACATTGGGCCTGTATGTGTTCTGGTGCACTGCTTTCGTCCCGAAATCCCTGACTCAGCTATACATAATCCGCATAACGGTCTTTGGCACGACCACTGCAACCCACCCCGCGTCTCCCCAATCCAGCAAGGAACGCCCCATGACGCAGAACGATCCCGGCAACGACTACCCCCTCAGCGAAGTCCCGATGCATGCACGCAAAGGCCTGGCCTCAACCGCCATGGTGCTGCTCGGTTTCACCTTCTTCACCGCCACCATGTTTGCCGGCGGCAAGCTCGGCGTGGCGTTCAGTTTTGGCGAGATGCTCGCGGTAATCATCATCGGCAATCTGCTGCTCGGGCTCTACGCGGCAGGGCTGGGTTACATCGCGTTCAAAAGTGGCCTGAATTCGGTACTGATGGGGCGCTTCTGTTTCGGCGAGGTCGGCAGCAAGCTCAGCGACCTGATCCTCGGTTTCACCCAGATCGGCTGGTACGCCTGGGGTACCGCGACCGCCGCCGTGGTGCTCGGCAAATACTTCGATCTCGATGAAGGCACGGTGCTCGGCCTGATGGTGCTGTTCGGCCTGGTGTTCTGCGCCACGGCGTATGTCGGTTATCGCGGCCTGGAGATCCTGTCGTACATCGCAGTGCCGGCGATGATGTTGCTGCTGATGCTGTCGATGTGGGTGGCGACGGTGAAAGTTGGCGGCCTCGATGGTTTGCTGGCCGTGGTGCCGACGGGTTCGCTGGACTGGTCGACCGCGATCACGCTGGTGTTCGGCACCTTCGTCAGCGGCGCGACCCAGGCGACCAACTGGACACGCTTCTCGCGGTCGGCACGGGTTGCCGTGCTGGCGAGCCTGATCGGTTTTTTCATCGGCAATGGCCTGATGGTGCTGATCGGTGCCTACGGCGCAATCGTCTATCAACAGCCGGACGTGGTTGAAGTGTTGCTGCTGCAAGGTTTCGCCATGGCCGCGATGGCCATGCTGTTGCTGAATATCTGGAGCACCCAGGACAACACCATCTACAACTTCGCCGTCGCCGGCTGCAACCTGCTGCGCACCGGCCGACGCAAAACAGTGACCCTGGCGGGCGCGGTGATCGGCACCCTGCTCGCCCTGCTGGGCATGTACGACATGTTGGTGCCGTACCTGATTCTGCTCGGTACGGTGATTCCGCCGATTGGCGGGGTGATCATGGCTGACTTTTTCTTCCGTTGGCGCGGGCGCTATCCGCGACTGGCCGACGCACGGCTGCCGGCGTTCAACTGGCCGGGGCTGGGGGCTTACGCCGTCGGCACACTCGCTGCGTTCCACTCGCCGTGGGTTGCGCCGCTGGTAGGGATTGCTGCCGCCGCGCTAACGTATGTCATCGTCACCGGCCTGCTCGGCGCCCGTCGCGCCACCGTGCCATTACAAGACCTATAAGAAGGATTCGCCTGATGCACATCATCAACGCCCGACTGCGCAACCAGGAAGGTTTGCACGAATTGCACCTGGAAGACGGTCTGATCCGCAGCATCGGTCGCCAGACCGAAGCCCCGACCCTCAACCCCGGCGACCTCGATGCCGGCGGCAATCTGGTGGTGCCGCCCTTCGTCGAGCCGCACATCCACCTCGACGCCACGCTGACGGCCGGCGAGCCACGCTGGAACATGAGCGGCACGCTGTTCGAGGGCATCGAGTGCTGGGGCGAGCGCAAGGTCACCATCACCGAAGAAGACACCAAGACCCGCGCCAAGAAAACCATTCAGGCGCTGGCCGCCCACGGCATCCAGCACGTGCGCACCCACATCGACGTCACCGATCCGCAGCTCACCGCGCTCAAGGCGATGCTCGAAGTCCGCGAAGAATCCCGGCATCTGATCGACCTGCAAATCGTCGCGTTCCCGCAGGAAGGCATCGAGTCGTACCGCAACGGTCGCGAGCTGATGGAAGAAGCGATTCGCATGGGCGCCGATGTGGTCGGTGGCATTCCGCATTTCGAGTACACCCGTGATCAGGGCGTCAGTTCAGTGAAATTTCTGATGGACCTGGCCGAACGCACCGGTTGCTTGGTGGATGTGCATTGCGACGAGACCGACGACCCGCACTCACGCTTTCTCGAAGTGCTCGCCGAAGAGGCACGCAGCCGCGACATGGGCGCGCGGGTCACGGCCAGCCACACCACGGCGATGGGTTCTTACGACAACGCCTACTGCGCCAAGCTGTTCCGCCTGCTCGGGCATTCCGGGATCAGTTTCGTCTCATGCCCGACCGAAAGCATTCACCTGCAGGGGCGCTTCGACAACTTCCCGAAACGCCGGGGCGTGACCCGGGTCAACGAGCTGCTGGAGGCCGGAATGAACGTGTGTTTCGGCCAGGACTCGATCGTCGATCCGTGGTATCCGCTGGGCAACGGCAACATCCTGCGCGTGCTTGAGGCCGGGTTGCACATCTGCCATATGCTCGGTTATCGCAACCTGCAGAACGCGCTGGATCTGGTCACCGATAACAGTGCCAAGGCCATGCATCTGGGCGAGCGTTACGGCCTGGAACAAGGACGCCCGGCCAACCTGCTGATTCTGTCGGCGGACAGCGATTATGAAATGATCCGCAGCCAGGGCTTGCCGCTGTATTCGATTCGCGGCGGCAAGGTGCTGATGCAGCGGCAGATGCCGGTGGTGGCGTTCAGCAGCGGACAAATCTGAAACTGTTGTCAGGCTGATGGCCTCATCGCTGGCAAGCCAGCTCCCACAGTATTCAGCAGTGAACGCGTGATTTGTGTTCACCACACAACCCTGTGGGCGCTGGCTTGCCAGCGAAGGCGATTGCCGCTTCAGCCGATCAATCGAGCCGTACCAAACAACCTGACCCGCACCAATTCACCCCGCTCCTCTTCAAGCAACACCGGCGCCGTTCCTCCCGGCATCACCACCTGCACTTCCCCACTCGACACCCAGCCCACCGCCCACGCCGCACACGCCACTGCGCTGGCGCTGGTGCCGGAAGACGCCGTCGGCCCTTCGCCACGCTCGAACACCCGGGCGACGATACGCTGCGCTGACTCAAGCACCGCCCATTGCAGATTGACGCCCGCCGGGCATGGCTGGCCGGCGCCGGCCGGCATCGCGTAGGCGATTCGGGTCAGGCCTTCGGCCCATGGCGGTTCGCGCATTTGCGGGTTGCTCGGCAGATCGGCGACGTCGCTCAACAACGTCACACAATGCGGATTGCCGATGCGCACGAACTGACTGTGCTGCCACGCTGGGTTGAGCCCGGCCAGTTGCTCTACGTGGCTGACGTCCTTGCCATTGAACGTGCGTTTTTCAACCTGCTGCGCACCCACTGCAGAAGGCCCGAAGCCCGGTTGACCGAGGTTCAGCCAGAAGCCGTTCACGCCTTCAACTGTGGCTGTTTTCACCGAAGTTTCCACGGCATCACCCTTGTCGTGATGCACTCGCAGCGACGCCCCTTCCGCCGGCATCAGCCCCTGCTCCAGCAAAGACTGGGAAAAAATCGTCAGGCCGTTGCCACTGCGTTCGGCCAAGGTGCCGTCGGTGTTGACGATCAGCACGTCGAACGGCGCTGCCGACTGAAACGGGCCGATCAACAGACCATCGCTGCGGTGCGATTTGCTCCCCGCCGGACGCTGGCCCTCCGGCCAGTCGCAGCACAGCGCAATGGCGGCCTGACTCCATGCCGGTCTCGACACAGCACACTGCGCGGCACCGACCGGCAAATCGATCCCCGCCTCACGAAGTGCCTGGGGCGAAATCACCCCGTAAATATTGCCCCGCGCATCGTAGAACTGCGTCATCACCGGCCTCACTCACCTTGTCGAAGCCATCACTGTAAACCGCGACCCCTTGCAGGAGTAAGCCTGCTCGCGATAGCGCAGTGTCAGGCGCCCTGGTCATTGCCTGAGCCACCGCCTTCGCGAGCAAGCCCGCTCCCACAGTGATCTGCGCATGACAGCAGATTTGTGAGCGCCCGCCATTTAATGTGGGAGCGGGCTTGCTCGCGAAGGCAGTGTGTCAGTCACTATATTCTTTGGCTGACACACCTCTATCGCGAGCAGACTCATCCCTACAGGTTAGGATGTCGACTGCACTTCCCCGAGACCTGCGATCGAACCTCGACGCGCGATCACGGTCATTCGGGGACGCGACGTTTTTTGCCAAGGATCGATATGACCAGCCTCAACCCCCAAGACACCCTCGTCCCCGGACGCCTGCAACAGATGTCGACGCGCATCGCCTTTTTCATCGCCGGCCTCGGTATCGCCGCATGGGCGCCGCTGGTGCCGTACGCCAAGGCCCGCGCCGGACTCGATGAAGGCACGCTGGGCCTGTTGCTGCTGTGCCTGGGAGTCGGCTCGATTCTGGCGATGCCGCTGGCCGGGATTCTCGCCACGCGCTTCGGCTGCCGCAAAGTCGCGACGGGCGGCACCCTGCTGATTTGCGCGGCCCTGCCATTGCTGGCAACGGTGTCGTCGATACCGGCGCTGATCGCCACGCTGTTCATGTTCGGCGCCGGCCTGGGCACGGTGGATTCGACCGTCAACCTGCAAGCGGTGATCGTCGAACGGGCCAGCGGCAAGCACATGATGTCGGGGTTTCATGGCCTGTTCAGCCTCGGCGGGATCGTCGGCGCGGCAGGCGTCAGCGCCCTGCTCGGCCTCGGGCTGACGCCGCTGGCAGCGATGCTGGTGGTGGTGGCGGTGTTGATCGGCGCACTGTTCAAAGCGGTGCCACACATGTTGCCCTACGGCAGTGAAAGTTCCGGCCCGGCATTCGCCATTCCCCACGGTATCGTGCTGTTCATCGGCGGGATGTGTTTCATCGTGTTCCTCACCGAAGGCGCGGCGCTGGACTGGAGCGCGGTGTTCCTCGCGCAGGAACGCGGGATCGACACGGCGTATGCAGGATTGGGTTACGCCGCATTTGCCCTGACCATGACGGCCGGACGTTTGCTGGGTGACCGGATTGTCCGGCGTCTGGGCGCCACACGGGTGATTCTGTTTGGCGGTCTGCTGGCAGCGGCAGGCCTGTTTCTGGCGACCTTCGCCCCGAGCTGGGAAGCCGCGCTGCTGGGTTATGCGCTGGTCGGCGCCGGCTGTTCGAACATTGTGCCGGTGCTGTACACGGCGGTGGGCAAGCAGACGGTGATGCCGGAAAGCATCGCGGTGCCGGCGATCACCACGCTGGGTTACGCAGGCATTCTGGCGGGGCCGGCGGTGATCGGCTTTGTCGCCCATGCCAGCAGTTTGAGTTTTGCTTTCGGCTTGATGGCGGTGCTGTTGGTGGCCGTGGCCATTGGCGGCAAAGTCCTCAAGGTCTGAACACCCATCATTGTGGCGAGGGAGCTTGCTCCCGCCGGGTTGCAAAGCGCCCCCAAAAATCGGGCCTGCTGCGCAGTCCAGCGGGAGCAAGCTCCCTCGCCACAGGGTCAGGCGTTATCAAAAACCGACGCTGGCCTGCACAAAGAACGTGCGCGGTGCGCCCACATACATCCCCGAATTGTTGTCGCTGGAGCGGGTGAAATACTGCTTGTCGAAGATGTTTTTCACCCCGGCGCCGAGCTTCAGGTTCGACACCTGCGGCCCGAAGTCGTACCCGCCGCGCACGTTCCAGGTCACGTAACCCGGGATGTCGCCGTACTGCCCGTCAGCCGTGCCTTCGGTGATGTAATTGCCGTTGAAGCTGCCATCGGCGTTGACTCCGGTGCCCGGCGAGCGCTGTTTCGATTGGGCGAAACCGTCGATGTTGTAGGTCCAGCGATTGATGTCGTAACGCAAGCCCACGGTCGCCACCTGCCGCGAATAGAACGGCAGATCACGCCCCTTGAAGCCCGGAATCTCGCCTTCGTAGGTGGCGCGGGTGTAGGTGAAACCGGCGTTGGCGGTCAGACCGTCGAGACGCGGATCGAGCGCCGCCATGTCGTAATGCACCGACGCCTCGATACCCTGGTGCTTGGTCGCACCGAGGTTGGTCCAGCCGACATCGTTGCTGATGTATTGCAGCTCGTCATCGAAGTCGATGTAGAACAGCGTCACTTCCCCGCCCCACACGTCATCGTTGTAACGCGTACCGATCTCGTAGGTCTTGGCCTTTTCCGGCTCCAGGCCGTTGGCGGTCTGGTCACCCGAGCCGCCCTGGCCGAGCTGGAAATACTGCAGGCTGCCGAACGAAGTTTCGTAGTTGGCGAACAGTTTCCACGCGTCCGACAGGTGATACATCACGCTCAGCGCCGGCAGCGGTTCGTTGCTTTCGATGCTGCGGTTTTTCTCCGGCACGCGTTTACCCGAGGTGTCGAGTACGGCGCGGTCGTGCCAGTCGGTGCTGATGTGTTCGAAGCGAATGCCCGGGGTGATGGTCCAGTTGCCGACGTCGATCTTGTTGTCGACATACACCGAGTTGGCCTCGGTGCCACCGGTGCGGTCCTGGAACACATGACCATCGGACGTCGGGGTGACCACCGGCTGATTGTTGACCAGCGCCAGACGGCTCGACTGTTCGTGCATCGCCTCTTTCAGGTAGCGATAACCGACGCTGACTTCCTGAGTGGTCGGGCCGACGTCGAAGACCCGCGACACACGCGGCTCGACACCGAGGGTGTAGTAGGAACGCGGGTACGAGCTGAGAGTTTTCTGGTCGCGCGCGGCGATGGTGCTGCCGCGAAAGCTGTCGGTGTAGTAAGTGAGAATTTCTGCCTGAGTACGCTCGTCGATCTGGCGAATCCACTTGAACGACACGTCTTTGCGCCGCCCGCTGAAGTTGTCGTAATCGCGCACCGAGTCGTACGGCTTGTCGTCGTACTGCTTTTGCGTCAGGCCGCCGGGCATGTCGGCACTGGCGTCGTAGTAATGGAAGTTGAGGCTGAAATCGTCCTGATCGGTCGGCGCCCAATGGGTCTTGAGCAGCACGTCGTCGATGTCGTTGTCGTTGTTGCGCTCGCGGTAACCGTTGCCGTTGACCCCGGAATACAACAGCGCCACGCCCATGCCGTTGTCGGCAGTGCCGCCGAGGAACGCCGTGTCGATGTGCTTCCAGCCGCCGTAACGGGTGGTCTCCAGCGTGGTGCCGATTTCCCCGGTGGCTTTTTCCGGAATGGCGCGGGTGACGAAGTTGATCACCCCGCCGACGTTTTGCGGGCCGTAACGCACGGAACCGGCGCCGCGTACCACGTCGATGCTGTCGAGGTTGCCCGAGGAGATCGGCGCCATCGACAGTTGTGGCTGACCGTACGGCGCGAACGCGGCGGGCACGCCGTCAATCAGCACCGTGGAGCGTGGCGACAGGCGCGAAGTCAGGCCACGCACGCCGACATTCAGCGCGATGTCGCTGCCGCCGGTGCCGTTGGAGTCCTGCACCTGCACACCGGGCACGCGCTTGAGCACGTCACTGACGTTCATCGCGCCCTGTTCGACCATGGCTTCGCGGCGTATCACCGTGCGTGCGCCCGGGTGGTTCTGCACCACCGCAGCGTCGGCGTCACCGAGCCAGTCGCCGACCACTTTGATGTCGGTCACGCCCAGTTCCAGCGGGCCATTGCTGGCGGCAGTTGCGGCCGGCGACAGGGTCACCGAGCCTTCGTTGATCTGATAGTCCAGGCCGCTGCCCTGCAACAATTGGCGCAACGCCTGCTCGGGAGAAATGTCGCCATCGACCGCCGGAGCCTGTTTGCCGGCGACCAGATCCGGGCTGAAAAACACCTGCAGCGAGGTTTGCTGACCCAGCTCGCTCAGGGCCTGGCCCAACGGCTGGGCGCGGATGTGAATGGCCTCGGCGGCATAGGCCAGCGGCATCGCCGCATTGACCGCCAGCGTCAGAGCCAGCGGTAACCAGGGGGATTTTTTGTTGTGGGCTGAGGGATTTTTCACGTCGAACGTAGTCCTGTGGATCGCAAGAGTGTGCGTCTGTTAATGCAAACCAGTTGCAGTTGAACAGGAAGACGATGAACTCGAAAAAAACCTGAATTTTATTTTGAAATTATTTCCTGACTACCATCGGCCAGGGTGCGGACGGCCACTGGCAGGATGCTCGGCAGGGCCTTGAGCAAGGCGTCGGTGTTGTCGGATTTGAACACGCTGGTCAGGCGCAGACCGGCCACGGCCGGGTTGCTGACCGTCAGTGGCTTGTCGCGATAACGCGAAACTTCCGCCGCCACTTCGCCGAGGCTGGCGTTGTTGAATACCAGTTTGCCGCCGCGCCACGCCGTCAGTTCAGCGGGGTTGACCGCGTAGGCGGCAGCGACTTTGCCCTCGGCATCGACATGGGTGCCGAGGCCTGCGGTCAGGCTGATGAATTGATTGTCCGCTGCATTGCGCCCCTGCACCTTGACCGTGCCCTGCTCCACCGCGACCCGGGTTTGCGTGACATCGCGGCGCACATCGAAACGCGTGCCGGTGACCGTGACCTTGCCACTACCGGCCTCGACCACGAACGGGCGCGCGGTGTCGTGCTGAACGCTGAACATCGCCTCGCCTTCACTCAATTCGATCAGCCGCCGATCCTTCTCAAAACGCACCTGCAGACGGCTGCGGCTGTTCAGGTCGATCACCGATCCGTCCGGCAGCGCCACATGCTTGCGCTCACCCAACGCCGTCGCGAACTCGGCGCTATAACCGTCCGGGTGATTCAAGCCACTGAACAAACCGAGGCCGAGCGCCACCGCCAGCACACTGGCGGCCACGGCATAGCGCAGCAGTGGGCGACGTTCGCGACGGGCCGGCGGGGTTTCGACGAGGGCCTTGAGACGTGGCGCCGGCAGCAGATCAGCCGCCGTCCACAAGCCTTGCAGCAATTGGAATTCGTCACGGTGTTGCGGATGCTGGTTCAGCCAGGCGTCGAAGCGCTGCTGTTCGTCGGCACTGATCAGCGGTTCCTGCAAACGCACAAACCAGCGTGCCGCCTCATCGCGCACCGTTGTTTGCCCGCACGCGCAATCACGGGTATCCATCATGGAATGTCCTGTCGGGCTGGGGATGAAAAGCGGCGGCCGCTCATGACTGCATGCCGTCGAGACGATCGCGCAAGTGGCGCAGGGTGCGGATCATATACTTTTCGACCATGTTTCTGGACAGCCCCAGGCGTTCGGCGATTTCCGCCTGGGTCAGCCCTTCGATCTTCTGCCAGACGAAAATCTTCCGGCAGTTGAGCGGCAGTTCCTGCAGCGCCCTTTCGATGGAGTCGGCCAGTTGGATCGCCTGCATGTAATGCTCCGGGTCGCCGGTGGACGACACACTGTGATCGATCGCCTGCGACTCCATGGCTTCCCGCCGATCCTCACGCCGATAACCGTCGACCGCGATGTTGCGTGCGGTCTGGTGCAAATACGCCCGTGGCTGCTGCACCGCTGCCGAATCGGATTCGAGCACCCGCACAAAGGTGTCGTGCGCCAGATCCTCGGCCTGTGCGCGATTGCGCAGACGCCGGGTCCAGGTGCCGATCAACTCTTCGTAATGCTCGAAAAAGCCGGGTCTGCGGGGCAGCATGGGGTTCATGGCAGCGTGCGGTGGAAAGGGGTGTGAATAGTAATGCTTCCTATTAAGCCCGGCAATTCATTCCTTGGGAACCCTCGATTTCAAGGGCAATCGTCAGTAAAACTGCGCCTTCCCCCCCTATACCCCACCTATTGTGTAAAATGCCGCCCGGGTGCCACCGCAACAACGCGGCAGGGCAGGTTTAATTCAGCGCAGGTCGGGCCGCCGCGCGGAGTTGCCGTGCCTATGAGCCACGATCCGTCACGCCTGCATACTGCCCCTGCCCGCCAGGAGTCGCCGTCTGCCCTGGCCTTTCTCTCCCGATTCTTCGCCGCCGAGTCCGCCGGTGGTCTGATCCTGATGGCTGCGGCCCTCGCCGCACTGTTGGTCGCCAACTCGCCGTGGGCGGCCACGTATTTCTCTACCCTGCACATCAAAGTCGCCGGCCTGTCGATCGAGCATTGGGTGAACGATGGCCTGATGGCGATCTTCTTCATGCTGGTGGGCCTGGAGATCAAGCGCGAAATGCTCGCCGGTCAGTTGTCGACCTGGGGTCAGCGCGCGCTGCCGGGCTTCGCCGCGCTGGGCGGGATGCTGGTCCCGGCGCTGATCTACGTCGCGATCAACTGGGGTAATCCGCAGACCCTGAGCGGTTGGGCGATCCCCGCGGCCACCGACATTGCTTTCGCTTTAGGCGTGCTGTCGCTGCTGGGCAAACGGGTACCCGTGTCGCTGAAAATCTTCCTGTCCGCGCTGGCCATTCTTGATGACCTGGGCGCGGTGGTGATCATCGCGATTTTCTACACCAGCGGCCTGTCGATAAGCATGCTGCTGGCCTCGTTGGCGGTGATTGCACTGCTGGTGATCCTCAACCGCTGCGGTGTCAAAAAGCTTTGGCCATACCTGATCGCCGGCGCCTTCCTGTGGTTCTTCATGCTGCAATCGGGGATCCACGCGACCCTCGCCGGGGTGATTCTGGCCCTGTGCATTCCGCTGGGTAACCCGGAAGACGAGCACAACTCGCCACTGCTGTACCTCGAAGAAAAAATGCACCCCTGGGTGGCGTTCGCCGTGGTGCCGATTTTCGGCTTCGCTAACGCGGGCGTGTCATTGGCCGGCATTTCTCCAAGCAACCTGCTTGAGCCGGTGCCGCTGGGCGTGGCGCTGGGGCTGTTGTTCGGCAAGCAGATCGGCATCCTCGGCCTCGGCGCCCTGGCGATTCGCAGTGGTCTGGCGCAGCTGCCGCAAGGCGCGAGCTGGCTGCAACTGTACGGCGTCGCCCTGCTCTGCGGGATCGGCTTCACCATGAGCCTGTTCATCGGCGCACTGGCGTTCCCGGGCGCAGCGCACCTGGTCGATTCGGTGAAGGTGGGTGTGTTGCTGGGGTCGATCCTGTCCGCGCTGTTGGCGGTGGTCGTGCTGATGAGCGCGGGCAAGGCGAAGGCTTCGAACTGATCGCCGGATCTGGTCGAGACAGAAACCAATGTGGGAGCGGGCTTGCTCGCGAAAGCGTCAATTCAGTCAGCTAATTTATCGACTGAATCACCGCCTTCGCGAGCAAGCCCGCTCCCACAGTTTTTACAGCGGTGATGCTTAGCCTTTTTCGTCGATCCCGGCCTGCAGGGTCTGGCTGTCCAGATTGCCGCTCAGGGTCACCGGACCGACTTTCAGATTGCCGTTATCGAACGACACCTTGGGTGCGTTCTCCTCGGTTTTCTGCGGCAGGTCCAGTCCGGCTTTTAGCCCGTAGTCACGGTTGACCAGATCGCTGCTACCGACCTTCGAACCGCCCAGATCCACTTTCCCCTCGCTCGCCGATATCCGCGCGCCGGTCAGCTGTGTCGCGCCGCCCACCGCGAGGTTTACGCCTTGGCTGCCACTGATGCCGGACGCCAGCGCCACGCTGTCCTTTTGCGCGTATTCGCCCTGCGCTTTCAACGTTGGTTTGTAGTCAGTGCCGGCGAGTTTTTCCTTGTCGCTCGGTGGGTTTTTCTTCGCGGTCAGGCCCAGATCGACATCGACCTTGGCTTGCGTCTGCGAGTCCTGACGGCTTTCGACGGTCAGGTCACCGGCAACCTTGCCGCTGACATTTTTCGCGTCGATCCGCGCGCCCGACAGTTGTGCATCACCTGCGCTGTTGAGCACCACGCTGTCAGCCTTGATCTGGCTGTTCTGCTGGGTGGTGCCTTGCAGGTAATCGACGCCGACCTTGGCCCCGGTATTGAAGCCGTGATCACTGCTGGCCTTTTCATCGGTTGCGGTCGGGGTCTTGCTGCTGAGGTTGCCACCGGCATTCAGCGCAACGTTCCAGTTATTGCGGCTCTCGGTGGACTGCGCCGACTCTTGAACGTAACCGCCCTTCTGCGCATCGATGCTGACGTTCGGCGCGCCGACTTGCGTGCCTTGCAGGTGCACCGCGTCACCGCTCAACGCGACGTTGCTCTGGCTGTTGAGCTGGCCACCGGTCAGGGTTTGCGAGTTTTCGTTGGTGCGGCCGATGTTGAAGTTGCCGCTCAGATTACCGCCCTGATCACGACTCTTCTCGCTGCTGGATTTGCTGCCGCCGCCTTTCAAGCCGCCGCCGAGATTGCTGCCAGTCGCGGTGTGGGTATCAATGGCCGCTTGCAGATCGAGTTTGCCGTCAGCGTGCAGCTCAATGCCACCGGCGCTGTCGATCTTGGTGCCTTGCTGAACCTGATTGCCGCCGCTGCTCAGTTGCACCGGGCCGTTGCCGCTGATGCTCGCCACGTGAGCCTGCGTGTCAGAGGTCTGCTTGCCGGTGTGATCGAGCTGGAAGCCAGCGCCAAGGTCGACGTTGGTGCCGTCGGTGCCCGGCAAGGTGCCGACGGTCAGCGAGCCGTTGCCGCGCAGGCTGGAGTCGCTGCTGCTCTGGCGGTCGTTGGCCTGATTCAGCGCCAGATCGCCGCCGGTCTTGATGTTCACACCGCCCTGGCCGCCGTCGAAACGGCTGCCAGCGAACTGCGCGTCAGCACCGACGTTGATGTTCACGCCTTGATTGCCGGCATAGCCGCCGACCACCGCCGTGCTGCTGTCCTTGCTGGCGTAGCTGTTGCCGCCCGCGCCGCTGGCGGCAACGTTCACGTCCTCGCCGGTCTTGGTGTAGACGCGCACGTTGACCTTGGCGTCCACCGAGTTATCGGTGCTGCTGTGAGTGTTGCTCGCGGCATCGGCAACCAGTTTGTCAGCGCTGATGTTGACCTTGCCGTTGCTGGCGCTGTACTGGGTGCCCTCGTCGTGCAGGATGCCGGCGGTTTTCACGTCGACGCTGCCACCGTCGAAACGGCTGACCACGGCGTTGCTGCTCTGCTCGGTCTTGTCGGCGCTGCCGTGACCGATCGCCACGTCGAGGCCGACGTTCGGCTGGCCGAGATTGCTCAGGGCTTCCTTGTCCGGAATTTTGGCGTTGAGCACATCCTTGACCGCACCGGCAATCGGGCGGGCGATGTCCTTGTACTCGACGTTGGCGCCGATGTCCGCCGACCAGTTGCTCTGATTGTGACTGCTGCTTTCGGTGTTGCTCGCCGCGCGGTTGTCGATCTCGTTGGCCGCGACGTTCAGACCGTTGCCAGCCTTGACCTGCGCACCTTCGGTCAGCAGCTTGTCGGCGTTGATGTTCAGGCTGCCGCTGCTCTGCACGTGGGTGGTTTGCGCGGTGATTTTGCTGCTGCTGTCTTGCGTGGAGCTGTGGGCGAAATCAATGCCACTGCCAGCGCGGTCGAGGCCGCCGGTGTAGTAAAAACCGCCGCCAGTGCTGGAGGTGTCGGTCGAAGTTTTGTGGCTGTCCTGTTCAGCCAGCAACGACACATTCTTGCCACTCAGCGTGGTATCGCCAGCAGTGGATTTGACTTCACCGCCCTTGATCGTCAGATCGCCGCCGGCCTTCACTTGCACGCTGGCGCCGCTGAGGCTCGAACCTTGCTGGTTGACGTCGTTACGGGTGACGGTCTGCTGCTTGTCTTCGTAGTGCACTCCGGCGCGGTATTGCTCCGGCGTTTGCTCTTTGGCGTAGGCATCGAAGCCACGGGTCTCGGTGGTCGAACTGCTGTCGAGGGTGTTCTGCGTGGAATGCACGTTCACATCCCCCGCAGCGTCCGCCGTCAGCGCGCCGCCGGCCTTGACCGTGGAACCGGCGACTTCGATGTCCTTGGCGCTCTTGAGCTTGAGGTTGCTGTCGGAGACCAGCTCGCTGCGCACCGTGGTGCTGTCCTTGGCATTCTGCCGCGACTCGTCCTTGGTGATGCCGAAGAACTTGCTGTCCTTGTCGTGGTTGTTGCTGTGCGAGGTGTCCTGCACGCCGTCGATCACCAGCGAACCCTGATCGCTGATCACGCTGGCCTCGGTTCCGCCACGGACCTGGCTGCCGCTGATGCGTACATCGTCGGCCTTGACGATCAGTTTACCGGCGGCGTTGATTTTGCTGCCCTGATGCTGAGTCTGGCCCTTGTCGGCGTCACCGGTCTTGCCGAAGAAACCACCGCCGACCAGGTCGCCAGAATAACTGTTGTTATTGCTGCGGTTGGTGCGGGTGGCCGTGGTGACCTCCACCTGTTTGCCCGCCAGTTTCACATCACCGGCGCTGTTCAATTCAGCGCCTTCGGAACGCAACAATGCGGCGGTTTGCAGAGCGATATTGCCGCCCTTCAACTGGCTGCTGATGCTGCGCTGTTCTTCGCTGCTGTTGTTCCAGTCAGCCTTCCACAGATGCTTGCGATGGTTGCCCTGATCGGTCTGGGTGTGGCTTTCGGTGGCGGCGGTCAGGCGCAGATCGCCGCCGCTTTGCACATCGAGATTTTTCGCCGCTTCAACCTTCGCGGCTTTGAGTTCGGTATCTTTGCCGGAGGTCAGCCTGGCGTCGCGGCTGGCGACGATCTGGCTGCCGTGCTGGCGAGTTTCACTGTCGGTCTGGGTCCGATCGTAGGTTTCCCAAGTGATGCCGATGGTGCTGTTGCTCCAGTTCTCGCGTTTTTCCTGAAGCTTGCGGCTTTCGACGGTGCTCAGGGTCAGGTTGCGCTTGGCATTGACGTTGACGTCGCGACCACTGACATCGGTGGCGGCCAGCGACAGATCGTTGCCGCTGTGCAGGCCGACATCGCCCTGACTGCTGCGAATGCCGGCACGGGTCACTTCGAGGCTGTTGGGGATGGCTTCACCGCTGACGCTGAGGTCGCCGGCGGAACGGATCTGCACGCCGTCACGCCCGGCCACTTGCACCGCCCCCACACGCACGCCCGCGCCTTCGGCGGTGCTGACGATATTGATGCGCCCGGCCTGCATCGCGCCGAACAGGCTGGCGTCGATGCGTTGATCCTGAGTGTTGCCCGCCGGGTCCACGGCTTTGACCTGACCGCTGGCGTAATCGACCTGATTGCGTCCGACCGTGAGGTTCAGCTGATCGCGGGCGTCGATGCGGCCCTGGCTGTCGATACGCGGAGCAATCAGGTTGACCGAACCCTCGGCATTACGCAGGCCACCACTCTGGATCTGCAACTGACCGCTGGCGTCGCGGCTGCTCAGGGCTTGCAGTTTGCCGTCGTTCAATTCCGGACGCCCGACCAGCAGACTGGCGTTCGGCGTGTTGATGAAACTGCCGCCATTCACCGAAATGCCGTTGGGGTTGGCCAGCACATAATCGGCCGCGCGGCCGAAGATTTCCTGAGCGCCGTTGATGGCCGAAGGGTTGCGGCTGATCACCTCGTTGAGGATCACGCTCGCCGCCTGGCCCTGCAGTTGCGGGTTGGCCGCCAGTTGCCCGGCGAGCTGCGATTGCCCGGCCTGCAAGGCGTTGTTCAGCACCAGGCCCTGACGGTCGACGTTGTAGTCGAGGAACTGGTTGTGCGACAGGCCCGAGCCGTTGGGCGCGACGATATTGACGATGGGCACGCCGCCCTGCGTCTGCAACTGCGCGGTGCCGCCGGGGCCGGGAGCGACCACCACACCGCCGGCGATGGCGCTGGGCAGGTGCACGGCGAAGAACAGGCTGGCGATCGCCCAGCGCAATTTGCCCCGAGGAGAAAGATGGAATGCAAAGGTGTGTGCTGGCATAAAAACGTCTCCATGTAAGTACGGCATCACGGCGCGCGATTTGGTCTTGGCCGTGGCTGTCGCGCTCAGATCCGACGGCTGTTTGTTCACTGCTTGATGAGTCTCGGTAGTGCTCATATCTGCAACCCCACGCGCATCAGCCAGGTCTCTGGTTCGTGCTGCAAACCGTTGGGGGTGTTGAGGGCGCGTTGGTAATCGATGTCCACTTGCAGATTCTTCCAGCCCAGATTCAGCCCGACGCTGGCACCGCTCAGGCGTTGGCCCTGGGCGCCGTGGTCAGCCTTGAGCCAGCCGTTGTCCAGGCCCACGCGCGGGGTGATCTGCACCGGCCAATCACTGCGCAGCGGCAGACGCAGGGTGTTGCGCCAGATCGCGCCGCTGGCGCCGGAGGCGCTGCTGACCCGGTAGCCGCGCACCGCCGAATCATCGGTGCCGAGCAACTGTTCGATGGCCGGTAAGGGGTCGGGGCTGTATTGCAGATTGAGCTGGCTTTGCCACTGCCACGCTTGCGCGCCGAACTGACCGTTGCGCCATTGACTGAGGCCGGCGCGGTACTTGCGAAACTGCGCTTTGGGCAGGTTGCTGACTGCATGATTGGCGTCGTCATCGGCGCCCAGCCAGCGCAAGCCTTGTGAGTAGCTGAAGTCGAGATTCCACACCGCACGGTCGAGCCAGAACAGGTTGAGTCCGGCTTCGGCCACGGTCAGGGTCGGGCTTTGAATGCCCAGGCGGACATTTTCCAGATAGCTGTCGACGTCCTTGTGCGCCAACTGCAGATTGGCGCTGAGCTGGCGACTCTGGTCGCGCCACAACACGCGGTCGGCGCGCAGGCTCAGTTGATCGGTGATGCCGGTGCTGTACAAGGTCGCGCTGGGCAGTTTGAACGGCGCGCGGTATTCGGCGTGGCTGGCGAACGCGCTGTAGGTCCAGTAGCCGTAGGGAATTGCGTAATACAGGCTGGCGTTGCGACTGTAGCGGTCGCCCTGATTCAACGTGTCGCTGGCGCTGAGGCTCAACAGATCGTTGAGTTGCAACGGGCTGTCGAAGCTCAGGCTGACGGTATCGCGGTCACGCCCGGTGCTGGCGCTGCCAAGGTTGTCCATGCCCAGACCCAACGCCCAGCGCGACTGCCCGGAGGTGCGCGAGCGCAGGATGATGCGCGAGGCACCCGGTTGGCTGCCGGGGGCGATGTCGGCGGTCAGGTCGATCGAACGCAAGCGGTTCAGTTGATCCAGGCCTTGCTCCAGATCACGCAGGTTCAGCGGCTGGCCGAGCATATGCGGGAACGCGCCGCCCAGCGAAACGGGCAGGCTCTGATCGGCCAGTTCGATGGACTCGATGTAGCCCTCGTCGACCATGATGTCCAGCGACTGCCCCGCCGCCGGCGCGCTCAACAGGTACGGGCGGCTGGCGATGTAACCCTGCTCGACATACGCGGCGGTGATGGTCGCCAGCAGATGGTTGATCTGGCCGACGCCCATGCACGGCGCCAGCGCCGGCTCGATCCGCGCGTTGAGTTTGTCGCTGTCGATCAGCGTAACGCCGCCAATGCGCGTACCGCTCAGCGGCCAGCAGCGTTCATCGGGGGTGACAGTTTGCGGGATGGCCGGCGTGGCCGGTGCCGGACCGAACGCACCGCGCTCCAGTTGGCGCTTGCGTTGTTCCATCTGCAGTTGTTGCAAATCGCGCTGTTGCTGTTGCTGCTGGCGCAGCACTTCCTGGCCCGGCGCAACAGGGTCAGCCGCTTGAATCGAGGAAGCACACACACTCAACACAAAGGCCGACAACAGCGGGCAAAGCGTGGAACGACGACGGAAAACAGCGCAAAGCGAATACGGCACGCAACATCCTTGCAATCATAAAATGGCGTAATGCCACCCCATCAATGCGAGTGATAGTCAGAGCCTTCCTACACAAATGCAAGACGCTTCCTACAGTGCTTACATTTCTTAAACAATTGATTTTGCTGCGCTCACCGCCAGCAAAGGCGCAAGGCATAAGGGTTTCCCCGAGGGCGGATATCGAGTTCTCCAGCGCTCGACCCACTTTCCCGTCGGAACTGTTTAGCGGAACCGCTCCAAAACCTGAGTCGCAAACAGGCAACTGACGACCGGCACAAAAACTCAATTGCCACAAAATATTACTTGCGTCATATTACGCCCGTAATAACGATCCTCCTCCACAGGTATTACGTCATGACCAGCATGCCCACCCTTGAGCCCGAGCTGTCTGTTCCGGTCACCCCTGCCAAGCCGCCACTGCGCAAACGTCTGCTGCTGACCGGTGCCGGGCTGATCACGCTGGTGGTGGTTGGCGTGTACGCCGCTCACTGGTGGGGCACCGGGCGCTTTCTGGAGGAGACCGACGACGCCTACATCGGTGGCGACGTCACGGTGATCGGGCCGAAGGTCGCCGGGTACATCGAAGAAGTGCTGGTCAGTGACAACCAGCCAGTGAAGGCCGGTGACGTGCTGATCCGCCTCGACGCACGTGACTACCGCGCCAACCTCGCCAAAGCCGAGGGCGCCGTTGCCGCCGAGGAGGCGCTGCTGGCCAACCTCGACGCTACCGAACAATTGCAGCAAGCGGTGATCGGCCAGGCCCGCGCCGGCATCGATGCCGCCGGTGCCGAAACCGCCCGCTCGCGGGATGACAATGCGCGCTACAAACGCCTGGTCAGCACCAATGCCGTGTCGGTGGAAAGCGCCCAACGCGCCGACGCCACCTTCAAGACCGCCCAGGCCCTGAGTGCCCGCGCCCAGGCCGAACTGCTCGCCGCACAACGCCAACTGGCAGTGATCGACACCCAGAAACAACAGGCCCGCGCCGCCCTGCGACAAGCCCGGGCCGAGCGTGATCTGGCACAACTGAACCTCGGCTACACCGAGCTGCGCGCGCCGGTCGACGGCGTGATCGGCAACCGTCGCGCGAGGGTCGGCGCATACGCCCAGGCCGGTTCACAACAGTTGTCGGTAGTGCCGGCCAGCGGTCTATGGGTCGATGCCAATTTCAAGGAGGACCAATTGGCGCGGATGAAACCCGGGCAACGGGTGAGCATCCGTGCCGACGTGCTCTCCGGCCAGGAGTTCCATGGCCGCCTCGACAGCCTCGCTCCCGCCACCGGCTCGCAATTCAGCGTGCTGCCGCCGGAGAACGCCACCGGCAACTTCACCAAAATCGTCCAGCGGGTGCCGGTGCGGATTCTCCTCGATCCGGCCGACGGTGTGCTCGGTCATCTGCGGCCGGGGCTGTCGGTGACCGCTGAAGTCGACACCCGTGCGCAAGCCGAAACCAGCGCCGTGGCCGTCGCGCCATGAGTACCGCTCTCACCGCCCCGGCGCAACCGTTCAACGCCGCCGACATGGCCACCGCGACCAAAGTGTTCGCCTTCGCCACGATGTGCATCGGCATGTTCATTGCGCTGCTGGACATCCAGATCGTCTCGGCGTCGCTGCGTGATATCGGCGGCGGACTCTCGGCCGGCACCGACGAAACCGCGTGGGTGCAGACCAGTTACCTGATCGCCGAAATCATCGTGATTCCACTGTCGGGCTGGCTGTCGCGGGTGTTCTCCACGCGCTGGCTGTTCTGCGCCTCAGCGGTCGGCTTCACCCTGGCCAGCCTGCTCTGCGGCGTGGCCTGGAACATCCAGAGCATGATCGCCTTTCGTGCGCTGCAAGGCTTTCTCGGCGGCTCGATGATTCCGCTGGTGTTCACCACCGCGTTCTTTTTCTTCACCGGCAAACAACGGGTGATTGCCGCCGCGACCATCGGTGCGGTGGCTTCGCTGGCGCCAACCTTGGGGCCGGTGATCGGCGGCTGGATCACCGACATTTCCTCGTGGCACTGGCTGTTCTATATCAACCTGGTGCCGGGAATTTTCGTCGCTGTCGCAGTGCCGATGCTGGTGAAGATCGACCAGCCGGAACTGGCGCTGCTCAAGGGCGCGGACTATTTGAGCATGGTGTTTCTCGCACTGTTTCTCGGCTGCCTGGAATACACCCTCGAAGAAGGCCCGCGCTGGAACTGGTTCAGTGACAGCACCATCCTGACCACCGCGTGGATCAGCGGTCTGGCGGGTCTGGCCTTTATCGGGCGCACCTTGCACGTGGCCAATCCGATCGTCGATCTGCGTGCACTCAAGGATCGCAATTTTGCCCTGGGCTGCTTCTTTTCCTTTGTCACCGGGATCGGCCTGTTCGCGACGATTTACCTGACCCCGCTGTTTCTCGGACGGGTACGCGGCTACAGCGCGCTGGACATTGGTCTGGCGGTTTTTTCCACCGGGGTGTTCCAGATCATGGCGATTCCGCTGTACGCCTTTCTCGCCAATCGCATGGATTTGCGCTGGATCATGATGATCGGGCTGGGGCTGTTTGCATTGTCGATGTGGGAATTCAGTCCGATCACCCACGACTGGGGCGCGGGCCAGTTGATGCTGCCGCAAGCGTTGCGCGGAATCGCCCAGCAACTGGCAGTACCGCCGGCGGTGACGCTGACGTTGGGAGGGTTGGCACCGGCACGCTTGAAGCACGCTTCGGGGCTGTTCAACCTGATGCGTAATCTGGGCGGGGCCATTGGCATTGCCGCGTGCGCGACCATTCTCAATGATCGCACCAACCTGCACTTCACCCGCTTGGCCGAGCATTTGAACAGCAGCAACGAGGCGATGAATCAGTGGTTGTCGCAGGTCGGTGGCAACCTGGCGACGCTGGGTCAGAGCGGTGATGTCGGGATCACCGCCGCCCTGCATCAGCTGTGGCTGCTGACCTACCGCGAGGCGCAGACCCAGACCTACGGCGATACCTTTTTGATGATCATGCTGTGCTTCATCGTCGCCACGGCGATGGTGCCCTTGATGCGCAAGGTGCAACCACCGGCCGCGCCGAGTGCGGATGCGCATTGATCCAGATCTGTCATGCATGCCCCCTGTAGGAGTGAGCCTGCTCGCGATGGCGCCAGTTCAGTCAACATTGATGTTGAACGGATAATCGCTATCGCGAGCAGGCTCACTCCTACAAGGGATGGTTCCAGACGCTTAGAGCTGTGGGGTTTTGCGGAAGCCCACGGCCAGACGGTTCCAGCTGTTGATGGTGCTGATCGCCACGCTCAGATCGACCATTTCCTTGGGTGTGAAATGCGCCGCGACGATGTCGTAGTCTTCGTCCGGGGCGTGGGTCAGGCTCAGTTGGGTCAGCGATTCGGTCCACAGCAGCGCCGCACGTTCGCGGTCGGTGAAGAACGGCGCTTCACGCCACGCGGTCACGGCGAACAGACGGCGCGGAGTCTCGCCGCCCTTGATCGCGTCGGCGGTGTGCATGTCGATGCAGAATGCGCAGCCGTTGATCTGCGAAGCACGCAGTTTGACCAGTTCGACCAGAGTCTTTTCCAGCGGCAGTTTCGAGACCGCGGTTTCCAGCGCGATCATCGCTTTCAGGGCGTCTGGGGAGGCGGTGTAGAAATCGGTACGAGCTTTCATGATGGAGTTTCCGGGGCCAGTGAATGTGTGACTAAGGTAGTCCCGCCACTGCCCCGGACAAATAGCCAATCTCCCGGAAGACGAGTAGACCACCGCGTCACACGCGATTACGCAACCAGTGCAGGAACCCGGTTTTCGCCACCACGGTCGGCACGTCCTGTGTCAGGGTCTGGGCCTTGTGCAGGCGATAATCGAGCAAGGCCTTCATCGCCTCGTTGATGTCATGACGAGCATCCAGGCACGGCTTCAGGTAGGTCTTCTCGATGCGGTACAGCGCACAGAAGGTTTTCGCCGCGAAGGTCGCCGGCACCGAGGAATCGGAAAGGATGCCGGCCTCGCCGATCACCTCCCCCGGCCCCATGCGCCCGGATTCGAACGGCGTGCCATGGCGGGTCAAGGTCACGCTGACCACGCCGGATTCGATGATGAACAAATGATCACTGACCTCCCCGGCATCGAGAATCGTCTCCCCGGCGCGAAAAGTCTGCAGGGTCATGTTCTGGCTGAAGGTGTCTTTTTCTTCCTGACGCAGCGTGGAGAAAATCGGCGAACTGTCGAGCAACGCCCGTGGCCGCGAGAGGTTGCCGGTGACGATCGGTTCGACACTCGACAACAGATTGATCCCGGACGCCTGCAAGTGTCGGTAAGCCAGATCGAACAGCTGATTGCGCACCGAGCGCTTCTGATCCATCGACGAGACGAAACCGCTGATCTCATATTCCGCACCGGCGCTGCTGGAGCTTTTCAGCGCGACGCTCGGCGAAGGATTGTCCAGCAGCGGACGGCAGCCCTGCATCGCCCGTTCCAGCGCGTCGATCACCGTGTTGGGGCGAGCGTGCGGGCTGACCTGGACGCTGACGGCCACCCCGAACATGTTGCTCGGTCGGCTGAAGTTGATGATCTTGGCCTTGGCCGCCAGCGAGTTGGGAATCACTGCCATGCTGCCCTGACTGGTTTGCAGGCGCGTGGCGCGCCAGTCGATATCGACGACCCGGCCTTCGGTACCGTCGATGGAGATCCAGTCATCGATCTGATAGGGCTTGGTGGTGTTGAGCACAATCCCGGAGAACACGTCGCTCAAGGTGCTCTGCAACGCCAGACCGACAATGATCGCCAAGGCCCCGGACGTCGCCAGCACGCCTTTGACCGGCAGATCCAGCACATAGGCCAGCGCGGCGATAATCGCGATCAGGAAAATCACCGCACCGAGCAGATCCTGCAACAGCCGCCCGGTGTGGCCGACCCGCTGCATCATCACCGCGCCGATCAGCACGGTCAGGGTGCGCGCGCCGAACAGCCACCAACCGATCTGCAAGCCGGTCGCCGCCAGATGCAGCGGCACGTTGTCGGCCCACGGCGCCGGCTCCATCGGATTCAGGCCTTCGTTGAACAACAGCACGCTGAACAGGCTGAAAATCAGCACTCGCACCAGCAGCTTCCACTCGCTGCCACGCGAGCTGATCAGGCGCCACAGCCCGAGATCAAGGAGGATCAGGATCAACGCGCAGAACAACGGATGTTCGCTCAAAAAAGACAACATCAAACCACTCCGACAGGGGCCAATCGCGAGAAGATCGCACAGATTGGGCAAGTGTAGGAGCAATTGATTTCAGAGGATGAACGCCCGCGCAAAAACACCCAAAAACCAATGTGGGAGCGGGCTTGCTCGCGAAGGCGGTGGATCAGTCAGACACGCATCGACTGACACTCCGCTTTCGCGAGCAAGCCCGCTCCCACAGGGGGGGTAGTTACCCGTGCATTCGGCCGAATTGCCCGGACTGGAAGTCGGCGAATGCCTGATGAATTTCCTGCTCGGTGTTCATCACGAACGGGCCGTGGCCGACAATCGGTTCATCAATCGGCTCGCCGCTGAGCAGCAACACCACCGCGTCTTCGCCGGCCTCAAGGGTCAACTGACGACCGTCGCGCTCGAACAGCACCAACTGCCCGACACCCGCCGTTTGCGCACCGTTGATCGTCACCGAACCTTTCAACAGCACCAGCGCGGTGTTGCGCCCTTCGTGCAGATCCAGTGTCAGCAACTTGCCGGCGTTCAACCGCAGGTCCCAGACATCGATCGGCGTGAAGGTGTGCGACGGCCCCTTATGCCCTTCGAACTCACCGGCAATCAGCCGCAGGCTGCCGGCGCCGTCCTTCAGCGCGATATTCGGAATGTCAAGATCAAGAATGGTCTGGTAGCCGGGCGCGGCCATTTTGTCCTTGGCCGGCAGGTTGACCCAGAGTTGCACCATTTCCAGCTTGCCGCCGGTTCTGGCGAAATCATCCGAATGAAACTCTTCGTGCAGGATCCCGGACGCCGCCGTCATCCACTGCACATCGCCGGGGCCGATGGTGCCGCCGCTGCCGGTCGAGTCGCGGTGCTGTACTTCGCCGTCGTAGACGATGGTCACCGTTTCAAAACCACGGTGCGGGTGCTGGCCGACGCCACGGCGCTCGGTGGTCGGGGTGAATTCGGCAGGTCCTGCGTGATCGAGCAGCAGGAACGGGCTGATGTGTTTGCCCAGGTTGTCGTAGGAAAACAGGGTGCGAACCGGGAAGCCATCGCCGACCCAATGGCCGCGAGGGCTGGTGTAGATACCGATGATGTTTTTCATGGTTGCCTCCAAAAGGTGGGTGACTCAATGGATTGAGCTTAAATCCATGACGGCTGGAGGAATAGCCGGCAAAAACCGGCTTTAGTGTTCCATATTTAGAACAGTCCCACCTTTGAATCTCGTCCCTTGTGGGAGCGGGCTTGCTCGCGAAGAGGCCAGTCCAGACAACACGACTATTGGAAAAGATTCATGACTTCTGCTCAACAGTGCTTTGCCCCACCAGCGGTTTTTCTCAAGGACGCAGACACGGATACTCCTGCCCATTCCCACTGCAACCCTGGAGTCATCAATGTCTGTTCCCGCTTTTGGTCTGGGTACGTTTCGCCTGCAAGGTCAGGTGGTCATCGATTCGGTGCGCACCGGCCTTGAACTTGGCTATCGCGCCATCGACACCGCGCAGATCTACGAGAACGAAGCCGAGGTCGGCCAGGCCATCGCCGCCAGCGGCATTGCTCGCGAAGAGCTGTTCATCACCAGCAAGATCTGGATCGCCAACTTCGCCAAGGACCGTCTGATCGACAGCCTCAAGGAAAGCCTGCAGAAGTTGCAGACCGACTATCTCGACCTGACGCTGATCCACTGGCCGTCGCCGGAAGATCAGGTGCCGGTCGCCGAATTCATGGGCGCGCTGCTCGAAGCCAAGCGTCTGGGTCTGACCCGGCAGATCGGGGTGTCCAACTTCACCATCGACTTGATGCAACAAGCCATCGCAGCGGTCGGCGCGGAAAACATCGCCACCAACCAGATCGAGCTGCACCCGTACCTGCAAAATCGCAAAGTGGTCGAGTTCGCCCGCAGCCAGGGCATCCAGATCACCTCCTACATGACCCTCGCCTATGGCGAAGTGCTGAAGGATCCGGTGATCCAGCAGATTGCTGAACGCCTGCAAGCGACCCCGGCGCAAGTCACTCTGGCCTGGGCGATGCAGTCGGGTTACGCGGTGATTCCATCGTCGACCAAGCGCGCCAACCTGCAAAGCAACCTCGGCGCCACCGCGCTGACGTTGAGCGAAGCAGACATGGCGCTGATCGCCGGTCTGGAGCGCGGCCATCGCCTGACCAGCCCGAAAGGCATTGCCCCGCAGTGGGATTGAGCGCTCAGCCCTGAAGATGCTGCGCAAGGCCGAGCATGGCCGTGCGCAGCGCATCCGCCGAGCGGTGGACAGCCAGTGTTTCGGCGTCTCGACACGCCTGTTCGAGATCCGCGCACGCCGCCGCCACCCGCGCGGCACCGACCATTTGCGCACCGCCCTTGATGTGATGCGCCAGCGTCCGCAACCCGTCCAGATCCTGGGGCTGGCGCGCCGCATCCAGCCGTTGCAGATCGTCCTGCAGACTGCGCAATACTTGTTCGCGCAGGCGTTGCATCACCGAGTGATCGTCTCCAGCCATCTGCTCCAGCGCGCTCAGGTCGATCTCGGTCAACGTCAGAGCCGGGGTCGGCAAGTGATCGCTTTCGCCGTGACTGGCCGCCTTCAACGCCTGCTGCAGATCGTGCAAGCGAATCGGCTTGAACAGACAATCGTCCATGCCGGCCTCAAGGCAACGAACCCTCTCCTCGACTTGCGCGTTGGCGGTAAAACCGAGGATCAGGCAACGCGCCCGGCCGCTCGCTGCTTCTTCGTCACGGATCGTCCGGGCGAGTTCGTAACCGTTGCGCTGCGGCATGTTGCAGTCGGTGATCAGCACATCGAATGCTTGTGCTCGCCAGCGTTGCAGCCCCTGTTCACCGTCTTCGATGTCGACCGTACGGTGGCCGAGTTCGCTCAGTTGCCAGCACAACAGCAAGCGGTTGACCGGATGATCGTCCACCACCAGAACACTCAATGAACGCGCCGGCGTGTCTACCACTTCAGGGCTTGCCGGTTCGGGGGCGAGCGCGGCCAACAACGGCAACTGCAGATTGATGTCGACCCGCGTTCCAAGCCCCGGCTCGCTGTCGAGGTGCAGCGTTCCGCCCATCATTTCGCAGAGGTTGCGGCTGATCACCAGTCCCAGCCCCGAGCCGCTGCGCGCCGACTGACCATGGTTGCCGGCCTGGACAAACGGGCTGAACAGGCGTTGCCGGTCATCGGCGCTGATGCCGATGCCACTGTCTTCAATCACGACTTTCACGGCCAATTGATCGGGAGCCGTCCTGGTCACAACCAGTTGCACGCTCACCTGGCCGTGCTCGGTGAACTTGATCGCGTTGCTCAACAGGTTCGACAGCACTTGCTTGAAGCGTGTCGGGTCGACCATGACGTCAACGCCACTCTGTGCATCCAGTTCGACATGCCACAACAGGCGCTTCTGCCGCGCCAGTGCCTCGAACACCCGGCACACCGAGATCACCAGTTCGCGCAGATTGGCCCGTTCCGGTGCGAGGGACAGATGCCCGGACTCGATGCGTGCGATGTCGAGAATGTCGCCGATCAGCGCGAGCAGTTGCTGGCCAGCGCCGGATGCGACTTCGATCGCCAGCTTGTCGGTGACACCCTCCTCGGCCCGCTTCAGGGCCAGTTCAAGCATGCCGATCAAGGCATTCATCGGGGTGCGGATTTCATGGCTCATGGTCGCCAGAAACGTGGTCTTGGCCCGGTTGGCGTCGTCGGCGGCCTCCTTGGCCTGCTGCAACTGCCGCAGCCATTGCTGACGCTGGCGCAACTGCCAGCGCTGCAAACCGATCCAGGCCAAGGCCAACAACAGCAGGCTCGCGGCAGCGGCAAAAGCCAGGAGAATCTCCCGGCGATAGCGCTGCCAATAGCTCTCCTCGACCAACACATCATGGCTCCAGCGCTCGACCAGCTCGTCCATCTGTTGCGGCGCGATGCTCAGCAGCGCCTTGTTCAGAATCGTGTGCAGCGCCGTATCCTGCGGTGCGGTGGCCAAGGCGATGCGCGCCGGTTGATCGCCGATGGTATTGGTGATGCGCAGGCGCTCACGGTAATGGCGGGCTATCAGAAAACGCGCGACCAGCAACGAGCTGACGGTCGCGTCGGCCTGCCCCTTGGCGATCAGCTCCATGCCCTCGGCCGGGCTGCTGACGTCCACCAGACGTACCCCCGGCACCCGCTGCAGGATGTAACCGCGTAACGGATGACCGCGATAAATCGCCAGACGCTTGCCCGGCAGATCGGCAAGGCTGCGCGGACTGCCCGCCGTTATTGCACTGACCAGTACAAACGGATTGTTCAGGTACGCACGGGTGAATTGCAGCTCTGCTTCCCGCTCGCTGCTCGGGGTCACCACCGGCAACACGTCGAGCTCACCGGCCTTGAGCTGTTCGATCTGGCGATCCAGCGAACGCCCCCGGACCACCTCGAAATGCAGCCCGGTGCGCTGACTGATCAGGGTAAGCAATTGCGCTGACAGACCGTTGAATCGCCCGCTGGCGTCAAAAAAAGTCAGCGGTGCGAAATCCTCGATCACACCGACCCGCACCAGCGGATGTTGCTCCAGCCACTCCTGCTCGCCGGCACTGAGGCGCACCCGTGACTGCGCGGCCATTTGCGCACGCCCCGCGCTCCAGCGCTGCTCGATAAGCTGACGACGCTCCAGGGGAATCACCGCCAGCGCCTTGTCGATGATGCGTTTGAGGCGAACTTCGCTGCGCAGCATGGCGAAACCGAAGGGGCTGGCATCCAGGCCCGACGGACCGGCCAGTTGCAAGTCATTACGGTAGTTGGTGTTGATCAGGTAATTGGCGCTGATCAGATCGCCGAGATAGCCGTCATCGACACCGAATGCCACCGCACCCAACGCATCCATCGCCGAGGGGTAACGCTGCAAGTCCGCCCCGGGATAGAACGCCTGCACGCTGGCCAACGGCAGATAGTCCTCGACCATGGCGATGCGTCGGCCCGCCAGATCCGCCGGCAGAGTTTCGTCAAGCCGGGTCACCAGCATCGGCTGGTCTTCGGCGTAGGGGCGCGACAGCATGAAATCCGGGTCGGCCAGCTCGAAATTGTTCGAGGTCCCCAGCAGGTCCAGTTCACCGCGTTTGAGTGCGGCCATCACCTGGGCGCGATGGGTGAAGCGTCGAACGTCGATCCGCACATTGAGCAGTTGCGCCAGAAGCTCGGCGTAATCGGCGGTGAGGCCTTCCAGCTCCTGCCGATTGCGGGTGATTTCGAACGGCGGGTAATCGGCTCCGGAAATACCCATGCGCAACACCGGGTGCTGGCGCAGCCATTGGCGGTCCTGCTCGTCGAGCGCGACCTGAATATTTTCCAGTGCTGCCTGGCTCAACAATTCCAGGGGTTGTGGCGGCTCGCTGGCGCAGCAGGTGGCCGTGATACTCAACCACAGAACCCACCACCCGCGTTGCCGACTCACTTTGCCACTCAGATCAAATGATTGCGCTTGGCGAATTCGCGCAAGTGCACCGTGGAATTGATCGCGAGTTTTTTCATCAGGCGGGTCTTGTAGGTACTGACGGTCTTATGGCTCAGGTGCATGTCTTCGGCGATCGCCTTGTTCGATTTGCCCAGTGCCAATTGCTCGAGAATGCTCAGTTCGCGGTTGGAGAGCTGATCGATCAGCTGTTTTTCACTGTGGCCCAGCGGGGACGATGTATGGGTGGTGTCGGGCAACGCTGCAAAGTATGAGTAGCCCGACATCAGTGCCTGGATTGCCTTGTGCAATTGCAGCAACTGGTTGGTTTTGGTCACGTAGCCCATGGCCCCGCCCCGCAGGCATCGATTTTGATAATGCAGCGGGTCCTGGGAGGAGAAGATCAACACCTTGCACTCGGGGTTGGCGGACTTCAGCCGCTCCAACACCTCCAGCCCGCCGAGCCCCGGTAACTTGAGATCGAGTATCACCAGTTTGGGTTGGTGCTTGCGGAGCAGCGCCATGACTTCACTGGCGCTCGATGCTTCGTGAATAACCTTGAACCGTTCGGCTTCGAGGACGAGTTTCACGGCCGCCCGTACCACCGGATGATCATCGACGATCAGCGCTGACTTCATGACCGCTCCCAGTGCAAAAACATGACGATGGCGCCACTGGCATCGGCTGTTCCTGCCGCAGTGGCTGCGCAAAGACTGTTACACGGGAGTCAAACCGTATCTACCTGTCAGATCTGACAGTTGCGCCAAAGGGGAATCCGTGCTCAAGCCCGACGCTGCAGGGCTGATAGCGGGCTCCAGGTGTCAGCCGCACACACCGGGGCAACATCGACGCGCGCCATCAGATGCTTGATCGCGGCCGCATTGGGCAAGGCGACATGGCTGATCTGCAGGTTTTCCTGAGCGAAGCCGGCGGGTGTCAGCGCAGGCGCCGAGGGCTCGTTATAGATCAGCGCGTGGCGCACATGCGGGTTGTTGAGGAAAAACCCCGGCAGGTCCAGCGATCCGGCCGCCAGCTCGGCGTTGATGACCACCGCATCGAAGGGTTCACAGCCGTACTCGACCAGGGTCAGCAGCTCAAGCAGACTCTGTACCGGAGCGATGCGGAAGTATTCAAGGCCATTGAACAGGCGCTCGATTTTCATCCGGTGAAAATGCTGCGGATCGGCAATCAGGATGCGCAGGGTTTTATTGATCATGCTCGATCTCCTGGAGGTCACGGGTGGATGCGCCAAGGCTACGCAAGCCGCAGGAACAACTCTGTAGGATCTTTCCTAAAAATCCGCTCATTCATCCGCGTTTTTCCCGTGGTTGCGCCGTTGCAGCCAGTTGAGCAAATCGGCCCCGGCCATCGGTCGTGCGTACCAGTAGCCCTGCCCTTGCGTGCAGCCCAGTGCCAGCAGTTCACGACGTTGCGCATCGGTTTCGATGCCCTCGATGACTACGCTCATGCCCAGGGCTTCGCCCAGTGCCAGGGTGCTGCTGATGGCGGCGCGGCAACGGGGTTCGTGCGCAAGGTTGCGAATGAAATCGGCGTCGAGCTTGATCTCGTTGAATGGCAGCTGACACAGGCGCTGCAATGAGGAGAACCCCGCGCCGAAGTCATCGATCGACAAGCGACAACCCATAATGCGCAACCGCACCAGACTCTCGAGGCTGGTGGCCGGCGCTTCGAGCAGACCGCTTTCGGTCAGCTCGAACGTCAGGCTCGAACCGCAGGTTTTATGTTCAGCCAAAAGGCTTTTCAAAGTGGACGTCAGTTGCGCATTGGCCAATTGCACGGTTTGCAGGTTGAAGGCCATGTTCAAGACAAAGCCCTGAGCCCGGGCACTGTGCTGTACCCGCAAGGCCTGATCGATCTGCGCGAACAGCATCTCGTCGAGCAGTCCGCAACGTTCAAGTACCGGCACAAACAGCGCCGGCGAAATCAGCCCGCGTGTCGGATGCAGCCAGCGGCACAGCACTTCAACGCCACAGACTTCGCCGCTCTGCAGGTTGAACTTGGGTTGATACCAGGCATGCAATTGGCCCTCGGCCAGCGCATGGCGTACCGCCGCTTCACTGGCCAGCGTTGTGGTGCGAACCGGCTGCGCCGGGCTGATCTGCCGATTGACGAATTTCTCCAGCAACTCGGCCAACACTTGGGCGTGCAGCGGTTTGCCGACATCACCGAGCAGGTGCAGCCCAAGCAGCGCAACCATCTGATGCACTGCCCGCCGCAGATCCGCCGACAGCGAACTGCTGATGATCACCGACCTGACCTGCCCCGACGCGCCGACCCGCTGCAGAAACTCCAGGCCGTCCATGCCCTCCATCTGCAAGTCGCACAGGGCGATGTCCACCGAGCCGACTTCATCGAGCAACGCCAGCGCCTGCGCGCCATCGCTGGCTTCCAGCACCTCCCGACACCCCAGCCCTTGCAGCATGTTCACCGCTACGGAGCGCTGGAAAGCGTGGTCTTCAAGCACCAGGATACGGAGCGGCAGATCGGGCATGAGGGTTGGCTCGCTGTGGGTGAAATGCGGATGAGTGTGGAGCTCGCGAGGGGGCGTCTGCGATTGCTTAACCATCGAGATGCTCCAGCACGGTGCCAAGGGTCTGCCGGTCCGGCGTATGGAGCATGAACAGCTGCCGGCGCTGGGTGGCATAAATCGCCTCGGCCTGCGGCTGACCACGCCGGACATCGTGGATCACACCGTGGCGAATCTGTGGATTGCCCTGAAAGAACCGCACCGGATCAACACCCGCAGCAGCAATCAGTTCGCCATTGATGATCATCAGGTCGAATTGCTCGAACGGCTCATGGGAGTAATGCGTCAACGCCAACAGTTCACGAAACGAACGCACTGGCGTGAGGTGGCGGTAGCCCAGCTCGTTGAAGACTCTGGCGATTCTGGATTGCAGAGCCTGCTGCTCTTCGACAATCACGATTCGCCTGCACTTGTAGGACATAAGGTTTAACGGCGTAAGAAAATGTGCTGAACACGCTAACCAGAAGTCGTCAGAACCTATGTAGGAAAAGTCCTAAAAGCAGGAGGAAACCTCTCGAAAACCGACAGGACGCCGCCTGGACACTGGCCAAAGCGGCGATTTTCTTGCCAGAGGCGGCGATAGCGATCGCCGAGAGCCACGCCGAATGGCGGCTCGAGTTGTTGCCTTATTCCGTGGTACTCGGACTCCAGAACGCCTGCACCACCAGCGCCGAGGTCGAGATCCGCGCCACCAGTGCATCAAGTTCGTCACCGTCCACCGAGGTGGTCGCCAGCGTCGCTTCGATCTCGATTTCGTCGGCGCCGAAGGCGTGTACATCGACATCGCTGGCCGGGTAGTTGCTGCGCTCCAGCTCGGCTTCGAGCAGGGCGAACACGGCTTTCTGTTGCGAGCGTCGGGCGATCACGTAAACGATGTTGGTGACTTCGGCCGAGACAACATCCAGTGGCTGGCGGTTGATGTTGTTGACGATCGGCCGCAGCAAGGTGTTGGCGGCGAGGATGAACAGCGTGCCGAGCACCGCTTCGGCCAGCAGGTCGGCACCGGCGCAGGCACCGACGGCGGCGGAGGTCCACAGGGTCGCGGCGGTGTTGAGGCCACGGACGTTGCCCTCCTCGCGCATGATCACGCCGGCGCCGAGAAAGCCGATGCCGGAGACCACGTAGGCGACCACGCGCACCGCGCCATCAGCACCGCCGAGGCGGTTGGCCATGTCGACGAAAATCGCCGCGCCGACCGCCACCAATACGTTGGTGCGCAGACCCGCCGTGCGTTGCCGGTACTGGCGCTCGAAACCGATCAGGCCACCGAGGATGAACGCTGCGCTGAGGCTGACGAGAGTGTCGAGCAGCGAGGTGAGGTTGAGGTTGTTGATGGCTTGCATAGTCTTGTCCTTGAAAACACCCGAATCCCCTGTAGGAGTGAGCCTGCTCGCGATAGCGGTGTGTCAGTCGCTGAAATTTTGACTGACAGATTGCTATCGCGAGCAGGCTCACTCCTACAGGGAACAGTGTTGCCCCTGCTGTTATTGCCAGCCGAACCGGCGGATGTAGAAGCCTTTCACCGCCTGGGTCAGCGCCATGTACGCCAACAGGATCATCGGCAGGAACACGAAGTACATCGACGGCAGCGCCTGCAGTTTGAAGTAGTCGGCCAGCGGCCCCATCGGCAGGAAGATCCCGACCGCCATGATGATCCCGGTCATCACCAACAGCGGCATGGCTGCACGGCTTTGCAGGAATGGAATCTTCGGCGTGCGGATCATGTGCACGATCAGCGTCTGGGTCAGCAAGCCCACCACGAACCAGCCGGACTGGAACAGGGTCTGGTGATCCGGGGTGTTGGCATCGAACACATACCACATCAAGGCGAACGTCAGGATGTCAAAGATCGAACTGATCGGACCGAAGAACAGCATGAAGCGTCCAACATCAGCCGGCTGCCAGCGTTGCGGCTTTTTCAGCATCTCGTCATCGACGTTGTCGAACGGAATGGCGATCTGCGAAATGTCGTAGAGCAGGTTCTGTACCAGCAGGTGCATCGGCAGCATCGGCAGGAACGGAATGAACGCACTGGCGACCAGTACCGAGAACACGTTGCCGAAGTTGGAGCTGGCGGTCATCTTGATGTACTTGAGCATGTTGGCGAAGGTGCGGCGCCCTTCGAGCACGCCCTCCTCCAGCACCATCAGGCTCTTTTCCAGGAGGATGATGTCGGCGGCTTCCTTGGCGATGTCCACCGCGCTGTCCACCGAAATACCGATGTCGGCCGTGCGCAGTGCCGGCGCATCGTTGATGCCGTCGCCCATGAAGCCGACCACATGCCCGTTGCCCTTGAGAATGCGCACGATGCGCTCCTTGTGCGACGGGGTCAGCTTGGCGAAGACATTGGTCTTCTCCACGGCGATTGCCAGTTGGGCATCACTCATGCGCTCGATGTCATTGCCCATCAGCAGGCCCTGTTGGGCCAGACCGACTTCGCGGCAAATCTTCGCAGTCACCAGTTCGTTGTCACCGGTCAGCACTTTGACGGCGACACCGTGTTCGGCCAAAGCCTTGAGCGCCGGCGCGGTGCTTTCCTTCGGTGGATCGAGGAACGCCACATAACCGATCAGCGTCAATTCCTGCTCATCCGCCAGGCTGTAAGTGTCGCGACCTTCCGGCATCGAGCGGGCAGCCACCGCCACCACGCGCAAGCCTTCAGCGTTGAATGCTGCGGTGACCTGACGAATCCGGGTCAGCAATTCATCGCTCAAGGCTTCTTCGACTTCGCCGTGCTGCACACGGGTGCACACCGCCAGCACTTCCTCTACCGCGCCTTTGCAGATCAGCAGATGCGGTTCACCACGCCCTTCGACCACCACCGACATGCGCCGGCGATTGAAGTCGAACGGGATCTCATCGACCTTGCGAAACGCCGTGCCGACCTTCAGCTCACGGTTGATTTCCACGTGTTCGAGCACCGCCACGTCGAGCAGGTTTTTCAGCCCGGTCTGGTAATAGCTGTTCAGGTAGGCCATTTCCAGCACGTCATCCGAGTCTTCACCCCAGACGTCGACATTGCGCGCGAGGAAGATCTTGTCCTGGGTCAGGGTGCCGGTCTTGTCGGTGCACAGCACGTCCATGGCACCGAAGTTCTGGATCGCATCCAGACGCTTGACGATGACTTTCTTGCGCGACAGGAACACCGCACCTTTGGCCAGGGTCGAGGTGACGATCATCGGCAACATTTCCGGAGTCAGGCCAACAGCGATCGACAGCGCGAACAACAGGGCTTCAGTCCAGTCGCCCTTGGTGAAACCGTTGATGAACAGCACCAGCGGCGCCATGACGAACATGAAGCGGATCAGCAGCCAGCTGACTTTGTTCACACCGAGCTGGAACGAGGTCACCGCACGGTCAGTCGCGCCGACCCGTTGCGCCAGCGCACCAAAATAGGTGCTGTTGCCGGTGGTGAGAATCACCGCCATCGCCGTGCCGGACACCACGTTGGTGCCCATGAACAGGATGTTCTCCAGCTCCAGCGGATTGCGCGTGTCGCGGTCGGCCTGGCGGGCAAATTTTTCCACCGGCATCGATTCACCGGTCATCGCCGCCTGGCTGACGAACAGATCCTTGGCGCTGAGCACCCGGCAATCGGCAGGAATCATGTCGCCGGCAGACAGTACGATCAGGTCGCCCGGCACCAGTTGCTTGATCGGCAGTTCGATCCGTGGCTCATCGCGGCGCATCACTGTGGCGGTGTTGCTGACCATGGCCTTGAGCGCGTCGGCGGCCCGGTTGGATTTGCTTTCCTGCCAGAAGCGCAGCAGCGTCGACAGCACCACCATGGAGAAAATCACCGTGGCGGCTTTGAGGTCTTCGGTCAGCCACGAGATCACCGCCAACAGGGTCAGCAGCAGGTTGAACGGGTTTTTGTAGCAGTGCCACAAGTGGGTCCACCATGGCAGCGGCTGCTCGTGTTCGACTTCGTTGAGGCCGTACTGCGCGCGCAGTGCGTCGACTTCAAAATCGGTCAAACCGTCAGTGTGGGTGCCCAGCGAAGACAGCAGTTCGCTGCTGTCGCGATGGGCCGCATCGACCAGGGTGTTGGCCAGGGTGGGCGGCACTTCACGGCTGACCGTGGTGTCGTTGATCGATTCCAGCAACGCCAGACGGCGGAAGTGCCGGGCGATGTGGCGTGTGCGCAGGAAGCCTGCGAAAAATTCCTTGAGCGTAAGTTTCATGGCTGTTGCCCCTATGGTCAGCCGGGAAACCGTCGAGCAGGTACGACCATGCCTCGTGCGCCGGAAAATCCGGCACGGCAAGGCTTGGCGCGCCGGTCAGAAAAGACAGGCGTGTCGATAGGTTTGCGATCACGACCACACGGTCGGAACCACACACGTTCAGTGTCGATGAGAAGGACGTCGGGACATGGTCTCAACTGACCATGATCGGGATGCCGCTGCTCGCTTTTACGGCGAGACAACGGCAGAGAAAGGCTGCGCGTTATCTTGCCGAGAATCTGCCGGTTACCGAGACCGGCCGACAACTGTCACTCGAACAAGTACCCACTGTGGGTCTCCGCTATTGATGAAAACGCGCGAAGCTTACGCCTCGATGATGGATGAGTAAACCCGTGAAAGGTGGTGTGTCGGGGATGTTCAGGAAGGGTTCAGGATTGAGGATTTGTGGTGTTTCAAATGGCCCCTTCGCGAGCAGGCTCGCTCCCACACTGGATCTTCATTCAACACAACTTCTGTGTTCGCTGGAGATCCCTTGTGGGAGCGAGCCTGCTCGCGAAGGCGGTGTATCAGGCACCGATGAGTCAGCTGGCAGCTGCCAACAACAGATCCGCCATCGAACGATGCCCACGGTGCTTGCCATGCTCGTACAGCGAGCCGGCAATCTCATCAGCGCGCACCGGCAGCACCGACAATAAGGTGTCGCTCAGACCATGGCTGGCCTGGCAGAAGCCCTGCATGTACAGGCCGGCCTTGCAGCGCTCGTCGGTGATCAGTCTGTAGTTGCGATCGACCTCGAAATCACCGAGGTACTCCTCCAGCGGAGCCAGCAGTTTGCGGTGCATCTGCCGCTCGTAACCGGTGGCCAGGACCACGGCGTCATAGACACGCACGGTAACTTCGCCGGTGGCGTTGTTGCGCACCGCCAGTTCAATGCCGCGCTCGGTGGCGGTGGCGCTTTCAACGGTGGTCAGGGTGCGGAATGCATGACGGGCGATGCCCGAGACTTTCTGCCGATAGAAGATGCCGTAGATGCGTTCGATCAGGTCGATGTCCACCACTGAGTAGTTGGTGTTGTGGTACTCGTTGACCAGGCGCTCGCGCTCGGCACTGTTTTGCTGGAACACCAGATCGGTGAACTCCGGCGAAAACACTTCGTTGACGAACGGGCTGTCGTCCGCAGGCTTGAGGGCCGAACCGCGCAGGATCATGTCGACCTGCACCGACGGGAACGAATCGTTCAGATCGATGAAGGCTTCCGCCGCGCTCTGCCCGCCACCGATGATCGCGATGCTCATCGGTTGATTGTTCACACACGGCTGTCTGGCCATCTGCGACAGGTACTGCGAGTGGTGGAACACGCGGCTGTCGCCCTTGAGCGCCTTGAACGCTTCGGGAATACGCGGCGTGCCGCCGGCGCTGACCACCACCGAACGCGCGGTGCGCACGAACTGCTGGCCTTCGGTGTCGCGGGAGATCACGCGCAACGCTTCAACCTGATGGTTGTGCAGCACCGGTTCGATGGTCAGCACTTCTTCGCCGTAGCGGCTCTGCTCGGTGAACTGCCCGGCGACCCAGCGCAGGTAGTCGTTGTACTCCATGCGGCACGGGTAGAAGGTGCCGAGATTGATGAAGTCCACCAGACGCCCGTGGTGCTTGAGGTAGTTGACGAACGAGTACGGACTGGTCGGGTTGCGCAGGGTCACCAGATCCTTGAGGAAGGAAATCTGCAACTCGCTCTGGGTCGACAGGGTGTTGCCGTGCCAGCTGTAGTCGGCCTGCTTGTCGAGGAACAGCACATCCAGCTCGCCGTGGGTCGGGCCGCGCTCTTGCAGAGCGATGGCCAGGGCCAGGTTGGAAGGGCCGAAACCGACGCCGATCAGGTCGTGAACGATGGGCGATGCAATTGCCTGTGTCATTTCCAGTGTCCTCTGGATGAACCCCTCAACACGGGGATAAAGCCTGGGTGGCCTGACCGGCCTGAAACAGGTCAGCAGGTCGTCTGTTGAGTAGGAACGAGGACGATGAAAGGAAATTTAACCAGCCAGGATCAATGGGCATCCCATTGTTTGATTCGCAACCGGCAATGCTTCATGGCATTGACGATGTGTTTTTCCACCAACGCCTTGGAGATCCCGAGGGTCGCGGCAATTTCGGGGTGGGACAGGCCTTCGATCTTGCGCAGCAAAAAGCTGTCGCGGCACAACGGCGGCAACTCCGCCAGCGCACGCTGGAGCATTTCCAGACGCTGGCCGTGATCGAGGGTGCCATGGGGTGACGGGGTGAAATATCGCTCTTCGCTGTCGAGCACATCAAGCGACTCGACCTGACGCAAGGCATTGCGCCGATGATCATCGATGACCAGGTTCAGGGCGGTGCGATAGAGAAACGCCCGGGGTTGCTCGATGGGCGTGTCACTGGAACGCTCCAGCACCCGCAAATAAGCGTCATGCACCACATCTTCGGCAACCTGACGGTTGCCCAGCCTGGCGTTCAGGAAACACACCAGCTCCCGATAGTAGTTTTCCAACATGACTCCCGACCGCATCGATGCAGTTCCTGTCCTTGAGCACACGGATTCCGCCGCCCGCGATCCGCAGTAGCAAGATGGTGGCAACTTGAGTTGCGTAATTTATAGTAATTCTCATATAGATTTAAAGAGCTGTTTCCACATCCGGGCCAAATAGTCCTCTGCGGCTACCTGTTACTTGATGTGTGCGCACTTAAATTCCCTTGCGCACTCATCGTTTACAGGACAGCTCCCCGTATCTGTCGCGCCTTGCGACAGCGTTCAACCCCCCGCGCACTGCGCCGCCGCGGTTGAACGACGGGCCGAACCTACTGGCCGGAACCCTGCATGAAACGTCCCCGCTCCGCCCGACGCGCCCTGTTTGCCGCCCTTTGTCTGATTCCCGTGATCGCGGTTGCCGCGTGGCAGGTTTTGCCGCCCGGGCGGGACGCCCTCGCCACCGTTCAGGTGACCCGCAGCAATATCGAAAACAGCGTGACCGCATTGGGCACTTTGCAGCCGCGTCGTTATGTGGATGTCGGCGCGCAGGCTTCCGGGCAGATCCAGAAGATCCATGTCGAGGCTGGCGATACGGTCAAGGAAGGCCAGTTGCTGGTGGAGATCGACCCCTCCACGCAAAAAGCCAAACTCGATGCCGGGCGTTTCTCGATCGAAAACCTCAAGGCGCAACTGCAGGAGCAGCGCGCCCAGCACGATCTCGCACAGCAGAAATACCAGCGCCAGCAGAAGCTCGCCGCCGGTGGCGCGACCCGTGAAGAAGATGTGCAGACCGCACGCGCCGAAGTTCGCGCGACGCAGGCGCGCATCGACATGTTCCAGGCGCAGATCCGCCAGGCCCAGGCGAGCCTGCGCAGCGACGAGGCCGAGCTCGGCTACACCCGCATTTATGCACCGATGAGCGGCACGGTGGTGGCCGTCGGCGCGCGGGAAGGCCAGACACTCAATGCGCAGCAACAGACACCGTTGATCCTGCGCATCGCGCGGCTATCGCCAATGACGGTCTGGGCCGAGGTTTCCGAAGCGGACATTGGCCACGTCAAACCCGGCATGACCGCCTACTTCACCACCCTCAGTGGTGGCAGCCGGCGCTGGAACAGCACTGTGCGGCAGATTCTGCCGGTGCCACCGCGCCCCCTCGAACAGAATCAGGGCGGCAGCCCCACCAGCGGGCGCAGCGGCAGCGAACGGGTGGTGCTGTACACCGTGCTGCTCGATGTCGACAACGCTGACAACAGCCTGATGACCGACATGACTGCGCAGGTGTTCTTTGTCGCGCAACAGGCCAGGGACACCCTGACCGTACCAAGCGCCGCCCTGCAGCCGGGCACGCGGGCGCAGTGGCAACGGGCGCAGGTCGTTGCCGCCAACGGCGAAATCCAGTCCCGCGACGTGCGAACCGGCATCAGCGATCGCCTGCGCACGCAAGTGCTCGAAGGTCTGGTCGAGGGCGATCACGTCCTCAGCGCTCCGGCCACCGGCAGCGGAGGCTGAATGCAAACGCCCCTGATTGACCTGCGGCAGATCCGCAAATCCTACGGCGGCAATGACAGTCCGCTGGTGGAGGTGTTGCGCGGCATCGATCTGTCGATTCATGCCGGCGAGTTCGTGGCCATCGTCGGCGCGTCCGGTTCCGGCAAATCGACGCTGATGAACATCCTTGGCTGCCTCGATCGCCCTACCAGCGGCGAATATCGTTTTGCCGGTGAAGATGTCGCGCAACTGGACACCGACGAACTGGCGTGGCTGCGCCGCGAGGCGTTCGGTTTCGTGTTCCAGGGCTATCACCTGATTCCGTCCGGCTCCGCCCAGGAAAACGTCGAGATGCCGGCCATCTACGCCGGCACTCCGGCAGCGGAGCGCCACGCGCGGGCCAGCGCATTGCTGGAGCGCCTCGGCCTGGCCAGTCGCACCGGCAACCGCCCGCATCAGCTTTCCGGCGGTCAGCAGCAGCGCGTGTCAATTGCCCGGGCGCTGATGAACGGCGGCCACATCATTCTCGCCGACGAACCCACCGGCGCCCTCGACAGCCACAGCGGCGCCGAGGTCATGACCTTGCTCGACGAACTCGCCAGTCAGGGCCATGTGGTGATTCTCATCACCCACGACCGCGAAGTGGCGCAACGCGCCAAACGCATCATCGAAATCCGCGACGGCCTGATCATCAGCGACACCGCCGAGCATCCGTCAGCCGCGCCCCGTACCGCCAACCCCGGCGCCCTGCAAGCGGTCGATCTGCGCCAGCGCCTGAGCGCCGGCAGTACCCGGACCGGCGCCTGGAAAGGCGAACTGGTGGATGCGGTGCAAGCCGCCTGGCGAGTCATGTGGATCAATCGGTTTCGCACCGCGCTGACGCTGCTCGGCATCGTCATCGGCGTGGCTTCGGTGGTGGTGATGCTGGCGGTTGGCGAAGGCAGCAAACGCCAGGTGATGGCGCAGATGGGCGCCTTCGGCTCCAACATCATTTATCTGAGCGGCGCCGCGCCCAACCCGCGCACGCCACCGGGGATCATCACGCTCGATGACGTCGCCGAGCTGGCCGCCCTGCCCCAGGTCGAACGCATCATGCCGGTCAACGGCTCGACCGCCGGCGTGCGTTTCGGCAACGCCGATCACAGCAGTTATGTCGGTGGCAACGACACCAACTTCCCGATCATCTTCAACTGGCCGGTGGTCCAGGGCAGTTACTTCACCCAGGCCGACGAAGACAGTGCCGCCGCTGTGGCGGTAATCGGTACCAAAGTGCGCGACAAGTTGCTCAAGGATGTCGCCGATCCGATCGGCCAGTACATCCTGATCGAAAACGTGCCGTTCCAGATCCTCGGCGTTCTCGCCGAAAAAGGCTCAAGCTCGGGCGACTCGGACAGCGACAATCGCATCGCCGTGCCCTACTCCGCGGCCAGCATGCGTCTGTTCGGCAGCCGCAATCCGGAATACGTGGTGATCGCCGCCAGGGATGCGCGCAAGGTCAAGGACGCCGAACAGGCCATCGAACAAGCGATGCTGCGCCGGCACAACGGCAAGAAGGACTTCGAACTCACCAACAACGCCGCGATGATCCAGGCCGAGGCGCGCACCCAGGGCACGCTGTCGCTGATGCTCGGCGCCATTGCTGCCATTTCGCTGCTGGTGGGCGGTATCGGCGTGATGAACATCATGCTCATGACCGTGCGCGAACGCACCCGGGAAATCGGCATTCGTATGGCCACCGGCGCCCGTCAGCGCGACATCCTGCGCCAGTTTCTCACCGAAGCGGTGATGCTTTCGGTGGTCGGTGGCATTGCCGGCATCAGCCTGGCAATGCTGGTCGGCGGCGTCCTGATGTTCAGTGGCGTAGCGATCGCGTTTCAATGGTTGGCTGTGCTCGGCGCCTTTGCCTGCGCACTGATCACCGGTGTCATCTTCGGCTTCATGCCTGCCCGCAAGGCCGCCCGGCTCGATCCGGTCACGGCCCTTACCAGTGAATGATCGATCTATGAAAGCGCCACTGACCCTCCTCGCCGCCAGCCTGATGCTGGCGGCCTGCAGCAGCCCTGCGCCACGCCCCGACAGCGGCGTGCAGCCACCGCCCGCCTGGCAGTCGCCGGATCATCCCGGTGCGGTGCAAAGCAACCGCCAATGGTGGACGCAGTTCGGCAGCCCCGAACTCGATCGACTGGTCGAACAGGCACGCCTGGGCAGCCATGACCTCGGCGCCGCGGTGGCCCGAGTCAGGCAGGCGCAGGCCAGCGCGACGATTGCCGGCGCCCCGCTACTGCCGGAAATCAAGGCCGGACTGAATGCCAATCGGCAGAAACTGTTGCACGGCAAGGGCTACAGCCAACTGGACGTGAACCCCGACAAGCGTTCGCTGGATTACTACGACGCGGAGCTGAGCGCCAGTTACGAAATCGATTTCTGGGGTGGCAAACGCGCCGCCCGCGACAGCGCGGTGTTCGGCGTGCAGGCCAGCGAATTCGATCGCGCCACCGTCGAACTGACCCTGCAAAGCGGCGTTGCCACCAGCTACACCCAGGCCCTGGCTTTGCGTGAGCAGGCGCGCATCGCCGAACTCAATCTGGCCAATGCGCAAAACGTATTGCACCTGGTGCAAACCCGCTTCGACGCCGGCAGCGCCACCGCACTGGAACTGGCCCAGCAGAAAAGCCTGGTGGCCGAACAACAGCGCAAGTTGCCGCTGGTGCAGCAACAGGCACGCGAAGCACTGATCAGCCTTGCCGCCCTGCTCGGCCAACCGGTGCAGACGCTGTCGTCACCTCAACAGTCATTCGAACAATTGCAGTGGCCGAACATCGCCAGTGGCGTGCCCAGCGATCTGCTGAGCCGGCGCCCGGACATCGCCAGCGCCGAAGCCAGACTCGCGGCCGCGCAAGCCGATGTCACCGTGGCCCGGGCGGCCATGCTACCCAAAGTCACCATCACCGCCAGCCTCGGCACCGGCGCCGATCTGGCGGCGGATCTGCTGCGCACGACGTTCTATAACCTGTCATCCGGGTTGACCGCGCCGATCTTCAACAATGGCCGTCTGAGCGCTGAACGCGACAAGGCCAAGGCCCGTCAGGACGAACTGCTGGAGACGTATCGCGGGGCAATCATCAATGGCTTCGCCGACGTCGAAAAAGCCCTCAGCAGCATTCGCGGCCTCGACGAACAACGGCAATGGCAAAGCGAAGAGCTGAGCCAGGCCCAAACCGCTTTCGACATCGCCCAAAGTCGCTATCAGGCCGGTGCCGAAGACTTGCTCACCGTGCTGCAAACCCAGCGCACGCTGTATGCGGCGCAGGACATGAACGTGCAACTGCGCCTGTCGCGCTTGCAGGCCAGCATTGCCTTGTACAAGGCATTGGGCGGCGGCTGGCAAGTCATCTGACCGTTCATTATCGACTGTCCCGACGCCTTCGCGAGCCTGCTCGCGAAAGCGCCAGGTCAGGCGAAACCAATCCCTCAGGGCAAAAAAAATCGCAGCTCCGGGCTGCGATTTTTTTGTGCTTAGAGTTGCCGCCCCTTCACCTTCAAATGTCGGGCGTACCACGGTCGCTGCGGCACCTTGCGGAACAGGTCGGCCATGTGGTCTTCATCGCCAAAGGTGATGCGCAGCGCGAGCTTCATGGTTTCCGGGTCCATCTCCACCGAGCGGCCGATTTGCAGGCCCGGCACGGTACTGCAGCCATGGGTGTCCGGCCCCAGCCACGGATCGTCGACTTCAACCCAGCGCCCCGGGGCAAACCACGGCACGCCATTGACTTCAAGACGACTGACTTCGCCCGGGTGAAAACGCTCATGGGCGCTAAACCAGTCTTCGAGGCGATCATCGATCCAGCCGTGAAAACGCCAGAACACCGGGTTCACATGGGAGGAAAACGGGTCGCCGAGAAAGTCGTTTTCCGGGGCGTACCAACGCGCGGCAAAATCCGCCTGATCGCGCGCCATCGGCACCGGAATATCGTTGGACGGGTCGCGTGCCACCGACGCCCAGCGCATATGCAACCAATCGTGCAGGCCCAGCTCTACTTCTGAGCCGAACTGGCCAAGGGTGAGTTTCGACAAGTATCGCGGGTCGCGGTACTGCGATTCCCAGACCTGGAAATTGCTGTGGTAAGTCTCGGCCGCCTTGATGTCGCTGACCCACTGGGTGTACTCATCATCGCCGTCGGTCACCCAGGTCGGCGGCAAGGCGTTGCCGTCGTGGTTGTCGAAGTAGCGGGCGAAGCCCTGACGGTCGCGTTCCAGTTCCGGTTGCGGCATGGGGAACGTCGGCCACGACGGCAAGTCCTGCATCGAGCGGGCCTTGCCCAGCATGTGCCGGTGCATGAAGAAAAAGTCGATGCCCGAACCATTGCGATCCTTGCGTGGCCCGCGGGCATCCCGTTCCTTGTCGCGCGGCCCGGGTTGCCAGCCGATTCCGCGCAGGGCCTCGCGTTTTTTCTCCGAGAGTTTGTGCCACTTGTCACGGGTCGCATGCCAGAGCTGGTGGAACAGGCGATGTTCCGGAGCGACCAGCCACGCCAACAGTGTCGGGTTCAATCCAGTGCGCTCGCGAGCCTCGGGAAAACGTCGTTTGATGGCGATGAAATGGTTGTCGAGTTCCGGCAAGCCCAACGGTCGATCCAGGCGCAACACCTGCCCGGTAAGCGTGCCGCTGCCGGCATTGCCGAACGCCGCCCAGACTTCGTCCAGTTTGACTTTGAATTCATAGACTGGCGGTGCTTGCGGCGCGTCGGTGCGCAGCAGCCGCCAGTACATCTCGGCGCCATTGCCCGGCGCCAGATCGCCAACCACCTGATAGCGTGCCGGCGCGTCAGAACGCAGATTGGCCCCGGTATCGAGGAATCCGCGCAAGCCGCGGCCACGACGGGCAATGTCGAGAAACAATTCCAGACCTTCGTGTGGCAGGCCGTCCAGCCCTGCGGCGGCTCCGCTGAAACGGATATCCCACACGCCGCGCAGGTTGTCCGCCAACTGCTGACCGGCCGTATCGGCCAGATCCACTGTGGCCTCTCCCGGTGTGATCGGAAACTCCTCACGGGTCAGCTCACGATGTGCATAAAAAGCGGCAGGCAGCGCGGCGCCCGTAAGTGCCATGCCCGCCATGAACCAGCGTCGAGAGATCGTCATTGCCCTACCTGTGTCAGCCATGAAGCAGGCTTTATCCAAGCTAGAACGTTTGCTCGCCGAGGAAATTTATGGCCCCGGCAAAAGATCACTACACGCCGTGAACGCTTTTCACCCGCACCACTAAATTACCCGTCCGGTCACTCGTTCCTCCCAGATAGCAAAGGCCCCTGCGCCTGCACTTCGACGGCGAACCTGAATGAGATGGCAATGACAAAACCGCGTTCGAAAAAGGCTCTATTTATCGGCCTGCCGCTGGCCTTGGCGATCAGCGCCGGCGCAGGGTTTCTGGCCTGGGATTACTGGTTTCGGGACAACCCCGGCTATCCGGTCAAAGTGATGAAACAGGCAACCGAGCTGCAGGATCGCATCCTCTCGTTCGACAGCCACATCACCGTGCCCCTGAGTTTCGGCGCGCACGGCAACGAAGCCGACAAGGACGGCTCGGGCCAGTTCGACCTGATCAAGGCCAATCGCGGTCGCTTGTCCGGCGCGGCACTGACCGTGTTCGGCTGGCCGGAAATGTGGAACGGCCCGAATGCGCCGCATCGCCCGACCGAGGGCTATGTCGAGGAAGCGCGCAACCAGCAGGAAGTGCGCTACAAAATCATTTCCGGGATGGTCCGCGATTTTCCCAATCAGGTTGGCATCGCCTACACCCCGGATGATTTCCGCCGCCTGCATGGCGAAGGCAAGTTTGCGATTTTCATCAGCATGCTCAACGCCTACCCGCTGGGCAACGACCTGAGCAAACTGGACCTGTGGGCCGGGCGCGGCATGCGCATGTTCGGCTTCAGCTACATCGGCAACAACAGCTGGGCCGACTCGTCGCGCCCGCTACCGTTTTTCAATGATTCCCCCGATGCCCTCGACGGTCTTTCGGACATCGGCAAGCAAGCGGTGCACCGCTTGAACGATCTGGGCGTGATCATCGACGTCTCGCAGATGTCGACCAAGGGCCTGGAGCAGGTCGCACAACTGAGCCGCACACCGCTGGTGGCTTCGCACTCGGCGCCACGGGCGGCGGTGGATATTCCGCGCAACCTCAGCGACAAGGAATTGCAGCTGATCAAGAACAGCGGCGGCGTGGTGCAGGTGGTCGGGTTCTCGCAATACCTCAAACCGCTGACCCAAGGCACCCAGGACAAACTCAACGTACTGCGCGCGCGCTTCGACCTGCCGCCGTTGCCGAACCTGGCCATGGCGCTGATGCCCGGCGATCCGATCATCACTGCCTGGTCCGAACAGAAACTCGGCCAGTACGCCAGCGGCCTCTACGCGATCCTTGAAGAAGAACCGAAAGCGACCCTCAAGGACCTCGGTGACGCCATCGATTACACCGTGCGCAAAATCGGCATCGACCATGTCGGTATCGCTTCGGACTTCAACGACGGCGGCGGTATCAAGGGTTGGGAAAACGTCGGGGAGATCCGCAACGTCACCGCCGAACTGATCCAGCGCGGCTACTCCGAAGCAGACATCGCCAAACTGTGGGGCGGCAACTTCATGCGCGTCTGGGATCAGGTGCAGAAAGCCGCCAAACCTGCGTTGATCTCCCGCCAGGACAGCGCCCAGCCATGACCGACCGCCGTACGTTTCTGAAACAGGCAGGCGTGGTCGCCGCCGCCCTGCCGTTTGGCACTACGCTCGCTGCGCCAGCAATGGCCGCGCCCGCCGCCGTGCCTTCCGGGAGCAAATGGACGCAGCTGCGCCAGTTGTTCGAGCAGGATCCGCAGGCGATTCACTTCGCCAACTTTCTGGTCACCTCCCACCCCAAACCCGTGCGCGAGGCCATCGCACGCCATCGTGCAGCGCTGGATCTGAACCCGGGCCTGGCCATGGACTGGGATTTGGGCGTCACCGAAAAGCGCGAAGACAATGTGCGGGTCTGGGCCGGCAAATACCTGCAGGCCAAACCGAGCCAGATCGCCCTCACCGGCAGCACCACCGAAGGCCTGGCGATGATTTACGGTGGCGTGCATGTGCGCCCGGATCAGGAAATCCTCACCACCGAGCACGAGCACTATTCGACCCGCAACATCCTCGATTTTCGCACCCGCCGCGATGGCACCCGGGTGCGAAAACTCAAACTGTTCGAAACCCCGCAAAGCATTTCGCTGGATCAGGTGCTCGACACCATCAACCGCAACATCCGCCCTGAAACCCGCGTGCTGGGGATGACCTGGGTGCATTCGGGCAGTGGCGTGAAGTTGCCGATCGGCGACATTTCGCGGCTGGTCGATGAGCACAACCGTCAGCGCGAAGATCAGGACCGATTGATTTACGTGGTCGACGGTGTGCACGGCTTCGGCGTCGATGACCTGAGTTTCCCGCAGATGAACTGCGACTTTTTCATTGCCGGCACCCACAAATGGATGTTCGGCCCGCGCGGCACCGGCATCGTCTGCAGCCGCAGTGAAGAAGTGAAATACGTCAGCCCGAGCGTGCCAACGTTCTCCGAAGCCACGACGTTCGCCACCACCATGACCCCGGGCGGCTACCACGCTTTCGAACACCGCTGGGCACTGGACGAGGCCTTCAAACTGCATCTGCAACTGGGCAAGGCCGACGTTCAGGCACGCATTCATCAGCTCAACAGTTATTTGAAAGAGCGCTTGCGGGAACACGCGAACATCGAACTGGTGACCCCGCTCGATCCGCAGTTTTCTGCCGGTTTCACGTTCTTCCGGGTCAAGGGCCAGGACAGCGACGAGGTCGCCGCCTACCTGATGAACCAGCGGGTGATCTGCGACGCCGTCAGCCGCGATGTCGGCCCGGTGATCCGCACCGCCCCCGGGCTGCTCAACAGCGAAGCCGAAGTCGACCGGTTCATGGACATCCTCGGCAAAAAACTGCGCGCCTGAGCGCTCGCCCCCGGTTTCCTTTCACAGAGACGACTCATGAAAAAGCCTCACGCCTCATTCATCTTCAAGGCCCTCCCCGCACTGGTCCTGACCGCGCTCTGCGTCGGCCTGTTGCCCGGTGCCGCCCAGGCTGCGACCCCGCCCGCTCCGGGCAAAGTGTTCAAGGACTGCAAGGACTGCCCGGAAATGGTGGTGCTGCCCACTGGCAGCTTCACCATGGGCACCCCGGAGGACGAAGTCGGCCGCGAGCCGGATGAAGGTCCGCGCCACGTGGTGACCTTCAGCAAACCGTTCGCCATCAGCCGTTTCCAGGTACTGGTCGGCGAATGGGACGCGTATGTGCGCGATACCGGCAACAAGCCCTACGACTTCGATGATCGCCCGGGCCGCCGCTGCACCGCCGGCAAACCGGAGTTCAAGCAGACCGCGCGCGACCCGGCGGTGTGCATGAACGTGGCCGAAGCTCAGGGCTATATCGATTGGCTGTCGAAAAAGACCGGCCACAGCTATCGCCTGCAAAGCGAATCGATCCGCGAATACGCCGCCCGTGGCGGCAGCACCGGGCCCTTCCCGTTCCCGTTCGATGAAGGCAACAACTACCAGATTTCCAAACACGCCAACACCTATGGCGCCGCCGACGGCTACAACTTCACCTCGCCGGCCGGCACCTTCCCGGCCAACGCTTTCGGCGTCTACGACGCCCACGGCAACGTCTATGAGTGGACCGCCGATTGCTATCACAAGGACTATTCCGGGGTACCCGACGACGGGCGCCCGTGGGTGCAGGAACACTGTGAACGCCAGGTCATGCGCGGCAACGACTGGGGCGAAGCGCCGGTGTTCTCCCGCTCCGGCAACCGCAACAGCAGCTGGCCGACCAGCAAGGGTGACTGGCTCGGTTTCCGCGTAGTGCGTGACCTCTGATCCTGCCCGCCACGACCGCAGCCCGTCTGCGGTCGTTTAAAGAAACTCCGTGACCATTCGTTTTCCTTAAGTACCGGCACTCCCTCCGCACCGAAGCAGGAATCCTCCATGACCAAGCCTACGCGTGGGGCGATCAACGAATTGTTCGCCCTGCTCAAGCCCTTCCGCCTGATCGTCTCTGTGTCCATCGTGCTCGGCATGATCGGTGGCCTGAGCGTCACCGTGCTGCTGGCGACCATCAACAATGCCTTGCACTCCGATGACGGCCTGACCCGCACGGTGGTCATGATCTTCGCCGGCCTCTGCGCCGTGGCGTTGCTGACGACGATTCTGTCGGACATCGGCACCAACTATGTCGGCCAGCACATCATTGCCAGGCTGCGCAAGGAACTGGGGGAGAAGGTGCTGTCGGCGCCGATCGACCAGATCGAACGCTATCGCAGTCACCGCTTGATCCCGGTGCTGACCCACGACGTCGACACCATCAGCGACTTCGCCTTCGCCTTTGCGCCGCTGGCGATCTCCATGACCGTCACCCTGGGCTGCCTCGGTTACCTGGCGATGCTGTCCTGGCCGATGTTCCTGATGATGCTGGTGGCCATCGCCATCGGCACCACGATTCAGGCGATTGCCCGGGCCAAGGGCATGCGCGGGTTCTACGCCGCGCGCGACTCCGAAGACGAACTGCAAAAGCACTACAACGCGATTGCCGAAGGGGCCAAGGAGCTGCGTATCCACCGCCCGCGGCGCCAGCGCATGTTTGTCGCCGGCATTCAGAAAACCGCGGAAAAAATCTGCGACACCCAGATCAAATCCATCAACACCTTCGTGATCGCCAAGTCGTTCGGCTCGATGCTGTTCTTCGTGGTGATCGGCATGGCTCTGGCGCTGCAATCCTTCTGGCCGAGCGCCGACAAAGCGGTCATGAGTGGATTTGTACTGGTGCTGCTGTACATGAAAGGCCCGCTGGAGCATCTGGTCAGCACCTTGCCGATCATCAGCCGCGCACAGATTGCGTTCCGCCGGATTGCCGAGCTGAGCGAACAGTTTTCCTCGCCGGAACCGCACCTGCTACTGGAAGACACGGGCAGCAAAGCGGCAGCCGTCAACAGCCTGGAGCTGCGCAACGTGCGCTACGCGTTCCCGGCGGTGGAAGGCAGCGAACCGTTCCGTCTGGGGCCGGTCAACCTGCGCATCGAACAAGGCGACATCGTGTTCATCGTCGGTGAAAACGGTTGTGGCAAAACCACGCTGATCAAATTGCTGCTCGGCCTGTACGCACCGACCGAGGGTGAAATCCGCGTCAACGATCAAGCGATCACTGCGCTCAACCGCGATGACTACCGACAGAACTTCACCACGATCTTTGCCGACTACTACCTGTTCGACGACCTGATCCAGGGCGATCGTCAGGTGCCGCAGGACGCCACCCGCTACCTCGAGCGTCTGGAAATTGCGCACAAGGTCAGCGTGCGCGACGGCGCCTTCAGCACCACCGATCTGTCCACCGGCCAGCGCAAACGCCTGGCGCTGGTCAACGCCTGGCTCGAAGAGCGCCCGGTGCTGGTGTTCGATGAATGGGCGGCGGATCAGGATCCGACGTTCCGGCGGATTTTCTACACCGAGTTGCTGCCCGACCTCAAACGCCTGGGCAAGACCATCATCGTGATTTCCCACGATGACCGTTACTTCGACGTTGCCGACCAACTGGTGCGCATGGAGGCCGGAAAGGTCAAAAGCGAACTGCAGACCGCTTGAAACACGGGGCCGCGGCCAGGCCGGAAAAATAGTTTTCCGGTTTGCCGCGGCTTCCTCGTCTTAATGAGATGAATAAGAACCATTAACAACTATACCTGCCAAGGTCTTAACCTCATGTCCGCATCCCGTTTCATGCTTCGCCCCCTGACTCGAGCCCTGTTGATGCAGGGCGTCACACGTTCGCGACTGGCCGGCACCGGTCTCGGTCTGGCACTGACCGTCGCTGCCACCCCGTATGTCCAGGCGCAGGAATGGACACTGAACATTCCGGCCCAGCCACTGGCACAGGCTCTGCAGACCCTCAGCCAACAGACCAGCCTGCAAATCATCTACAGCCCGGAAAGTCTGCAAGGTCTGCGCTCCAGCGCACTCAGCGGGCGCTATCAGGGTGATGATTCGCTTAACGCGATCCTCAAAGGCACCGGCATTCGCTATCAGCGTGACGGCAACACCGTGACCGTGCTCGGCCCGGCCACCGGCGATACCATGGAACTGGCGCCGACCAACGTCAACGCGCAACGCATGAGCGCCACCACCGAAGGCAGCAACTCCTACACCACCGGTGGCGTGACCATTGGCAAGGGCACGCATTCGCTGAAAGAAACACCGCAGTCGATCACCGTCATGACGCGCAAGATGCTCGATGACCAGAACCTCAACACCATCGAACAAGTGATGGAGAAGACCCCGGGCATCACCGTTTACGACTCGCCAATGGGCGGCAAGTATTTCTACTCCCGCGGTTTCCGCATGAGCGGCCAGTATCAGTACGACGGCGTACCGCTGGATATCGGCAGCAGCTACGTGCAGGCCGACAGCTTCAACAGCGACATGGCCATCTACGACCGCGTGGAAGTACTGCGTGGCGCCGCCGGCATGATGAAAGGCGCCGGCGGCACCGCCGGTGGCGTCAACTTCGTGCGCAAGCGCGGCGGCGATACCGCCCACACTGAACTCTCGCTGTCGGCAGGCACCTGGGACAACTATCGCGGTCAGGTCGATACCGGTGGCCCGCTGAACGACTCGGGCACCATCCGTGGTCGCGCCGTGGTCACTGAGCAGACCCGTCAATATTTCTATGACGTCGCCAGCCGCAAGGATCAGATCTACTACGGCGCCCTGGACTTCGACCTCAGCCCCGACACCACACTGGGTGTGGGCGTCGCCTGGGAAGACGTCGACGCCACGCCTTGCTGGGGCGGCCTGCCGCGTTACGCCGACGGCTCCGACCTGCACCTCAAGCGCTCGACCTGCCTGAACACATCCTGGAACAACCAGCGCAGCAAACGCGCCACCTACTTCACTGACCTCAAGCACCAGTTCAATGATGACTGGTCGCTCAAGGTCGCGGGCGTCTACTCGCGCAACACCCAGGACATGGAATACGCATTCCCGAGCGGCGCCGTACCGGTCGGCGCCACTTCGTCCAGCACCTTGATGCTGGGCAGCACCTACGATTACGACCAGGTCGACTACGGCTTCGATACCTACGTTGACGGCAAATTCGACGCGTTCGGCCAGCAACATGAACTGACCGTCGGCGTAAACGCCAGCCGTTCGAACAAGGACGACTTCTACGCAGTGGCCGCGTTGCCACAACGTCAGAACGTGCTGGATCCGAACCACCACATCCCGCAACCGGATGAAAGCTATTACCTGGCCAATGCATCCCGTGGCGGCCCGGTGGACATGCACATCAAGCAATACGGCGCTTACTCCATCGGCCGCTTCAAACTGGCCGATCCGCTGACCCTCGTACTGGGCAGCCGGGTGAGCTGGTACAAGTCCGACACCGACTCGGTGCAGTACTTCCGCGGCGAAGGCACACCGGTCAACACCAAGTCCACCGAGACCGGGCAAGTCACGCCGTTCGCCGGTCTGCTGTTCGACCTCAACGACAACCTGACCGCCTACGCCAGCTACACCGACATCTTCACCCCGCAAGGCGCTTACAAGACCATCGATGGCAGCACCCTCAAGCCATTGATCGGCCAGAGCTACGAGTTGGGGATCAAGGGTGAGTGGTTCGACGGTCGTCTGAACAGCTCCTTCAGCCTGTTCCGCACCATTCAGAAAGATGCACAACAGGATGATCCGCGCTGCGAAGACGGCTCTTGCTCGATCAACTCCGGCAAGGTCCGCGCTCAGGGCTTCGAAGCGGAAGTCAGCGGTGAAGTGATTGACCGCCTGCAACTGCTGGCCGGCTACACCTACACCCAGACCAAAGTGCTGGAAGATGCCGACACCACGCTGGACGGCACCGCCTACAACTCTTATGTGCCACGTCACCTGTTGCGTGTCTGGGGTGACTACAGCCTGACCGGCCCGCTGGATCGCGTCACCGTCGGTGCCGGCGTCAACGCGCAGAGCGGCAACTATCGCGTCTCGCCGATTGGCGGTGGCAACATCAACGGTGCCGGTTATGCGGTGTGGAACGGTCGCATCGGCTACAAGATCGACGACACCTGGTCTGTCGCGCTCAACGGTAACAACCTGTTCGACAAGCGTTATTACTCGACCATTGGTACCGAAGGTTTCGGTAACTTTTATGGTGATCCGCGTAATTTCGTGATGTCGGTCAAGGCTGTTTTCTGATTGCTTCGGTTGTGAGAAAGCCCCGCTTTGGCGGGGCTTTTTTTTGTCTGTCTGGTGTTGGGGTGTTGGGATTAATGGGGGTTGGGATTGGGGGCATATCCGTTGCTGCGGGTGTTGCC
>NZ_JAIWYL010000017.1:0-95320 GCF_020515535.1 Pseudomonas sp. MWU16-30322 | reverse complement strand
AGCAGTATATTGCCCAAACCCAAAGCAACACCCTGCTCTCACCTTCGGATGATGCCTCGCAATGACTGACCAACCTCGCTCTCTGGCCTCAACGCTGTTCCCGGTTGGCCTGTTATTAATCGCCATGGCTTCCATCCAGTCCGGCGCCTCTCTGGCCAAAAGCATGTTCCCGGTGGTTGGCGCCCAAGGGACGACCACCCTGCGCCTGGTTTTCGCCAGCGTTATCATGCTGTTGCTGCTGCGCCCATGGCGCGCCAGGCTGACCGCTCAATCCTTGCGCACGGTGATCGTTTACGGAATGGCGCTGGGCGGGATGAACTTCCTCTTCTATATGTCACTGCGCACCGTGCCACTGGGGATCGCAGTCGCACTCGAATTCACTGGCCCGCTGGCCGTCGCCATTTATGCCTCGCGCCGCGCAATCGACTTTCTCTGGATTGCCCTGGCAGCGGTCGGCCTGCTGCTTTTGATCCCGACCGGAGCGACATCAGCGGGAATTGATCTGGTTGGTGCCGGTTATGCCTTGGGCGCCGGCGTGTGCTGGGCGCTGTACATTCTGTTCGGCCAGAAGGCCGGTGCCGACAACGGCGTCACGACTGCGGCCCTCGGCGTGATGATCGCCGCATTATTCGTCGCACCGATCGGCATCGTGCATGCCGGTGCAGCGCTACTCACCCCGTCGCTGATCCCGGTCGCCATCGGCGTCGCCATCCTCTCAACCGCCTTGCCCTATACGCTGGAAATGGTCGCCCTCACCCGCATTCCAGCCCGCACCTTCGGCACCTTGATGAGCATTGAACCGGCCTTTGGTGCGCTGTCGGGGCTGCTGTTTCTGCAGGAATACCTCACGCTGTCACAATGGATGGCAATCCTCTGCATTATTCTCGCCTCGGTCGGAGCAACCATGACCATGGGCAGTTCCGCCAAGCCCGCCATTGCGGCAGATTGAAACAGGATTTGACGAAGGTCTGGCAATTGGCGTTCATTTAGGCCATGTTTAGGCCCCTTAACTCAGTGCCAGGCATGGATTTTTTCGGATAGGGATATCGAACCGCTTAAAGCGCAGGCGAATACAGGCAGACCCGAGCGCCAGACTCGCGGCTACCATAAGGACGGTAATGAAACGAATTTTGATACTGATCGCTGTATTGGCAGTAGCGGGGTGCGCAGCGACCTCCAAGACCCAAGTGAAGCACGGTAAAAAAGGGCTACACATCAACTGTTCCGGGCTGTCGTCCTCTTGGGACAAGTGCTACACCAGCGCCGCCAATGCTTGCGCCCCAAAGGGCTACAAAGTCATCGCCAAATCAGGGGACGCCGTGGAAGAGCCAGGCGACTACCCATTCGGTCTCAATCCGGCCGGCTATACCAGCCGCAGCATGATCGTCATCTGCAAATGAATCATTCTGGCTGCTCGCCTCGTCGAGCAGCCAGCTGACGCCCGATCTCCTCATGACTGGACTTCAATACCGTCCGTTGAATGTCCGGTGTCACCAGCATCCTCGCTACCACCAGTGCCCCGACACATTGCGACAGAATCGCCCATGCCAGGCTGTCGCTCTCCAGAATCTGTGCCCAACTGGCTTGCAGCCGACAAATCCACAACTCTGCCTGCTCACGAACCTGATCATCTGAACGGGCAATTTCCGCGCCCAGCGTCGGCAAGGCGCAGCCCGATTCTGGCTGCTCTACGTGGGCCATGCTCAGGTATTGTTTGAGACAGCGCTCCAGCCGCTCACGATCCTGTGCTCCCTGCCCTCCGAGTCGTTCCAGGCTTTGACACAGCTCGCGCTCGACGATGGCCGTGAACAGCGCGTCTTTCGAAGAGAAGTGACTATAGAAAGCTGCGCCACTGAGGCCGATAGCCTTCATCAAACCATCGACCCCGACAGTCGAAAAGCCCGAACGCTTGGCTGACAGCGCGCTGCTGTTCAGCAGTTTTTCTCGGGTTTCCAGCTTGTGACCAGCGGAATACCGCATGTACTTGCCCTCTTTATCGACCGCCTTGACGTTATCCGGATCCTAGCATAACGTTCGTTCACTTAACGATCGTTTACTAAAGGGATTCACCCATGAATAACAAGAAGGTCGTATTAGTGGTTGGTGCCGGTGATGCCACGGGCGGAGCGATTGCCAAGCGTTTTGCCAAAGAGGGTTTTGTCGCTTGCGTCACCCGCCGCAGCGCCGACAAATTGCAGCCGCTGGTCGACGCGATTAAGGCCGAGGGTGGCGAAGCACACGGTTTTGCCTGCGATGCGCGCAAGGAAGAAGACGTCATTGCCCTGATTGAAGACATCGAAACCCGCCTCGGCCCGATCGAAGCGTTTGTCTTCAACATCGGCGCCAACGTGCCTTGCAGCATTCTTGAAGAAACCGCACGCAAGTATTTCAAGATCTGGGAAATGGCCTGTTTCTCGGGTTTTCTCAATGCCCGCGAAGTGGCCAAGCGCATGGTCACCCGCAAACGCGGCACCCTTCTGTTCACCGGCGCCACCGCCGGGCTGCGTGGTGCTTCCGGATTTGCCGCATTTGCCGGCGCCAAACACGGTATCCGTGCACTGGCGCAAAGCATGGCGCGCGAGTTGGGCCCGATGAACATCCATGTCGCCCATGTAGTGGTCGATGGCGCCATCGATACCGACTTCATCCGCAACAGTTTCCCCGAGAAGTACGCGACCAAGGATCAGGACGGCATTCTCAACCCCGAACATATCGCCGAAAACTATTGGTACCTGCACAGTCAGCCACGGGATGCCTGGACATTCGAGCTGGACCTGCGCCCCTGGAACGAACGCTGGTAAGCCCCTCCTCCATAACAATAATCAGAGAGCAGCGAAGATGACGAAAACCGTGGAGTTCTATTTCGACCTCGGCAGCCCTGCCACCTACCTGGCCTACACCCAGTTGCCGAAGATCTGTGCCGAGACCAACAGCCAGCTGATGTACATCCCGATGCTGCTGGGCGGTGTGTTCAAGGCGACCGGCAACGCCTCACCGGCAATGATTCCGGCAAAGGGCCGCTACATGTTTCAGGATCTGGATCGCTACGCCAAACGTTATGACGTGCCGCTCAAGTTCAATCCGCACTTCCCGATCAACACGCTGACATTGATGCGTGCCGTCACCGGGATACAACTGCACCAGCCAGAACGCTTTCAGGCGTTTATCGATTGTCTTTTCAAGGCGCTGTGGGTGGAGGGGCGCCCTCTCGATGAGCCGGCCACCGTCGCTGCGGTATTGAGCGAACACGGCTTCGCCCCCGATGAAGTACTGGCCCTGACCGACGACGAATCGGTCAAGGCTGTACTCAAGAAGAATACGGAGACAGCGGTAAAACGCGGCGTGTTTGGTGCGCCGAGCATGTTCATCGGCAACCAGATGTTCTTCGGACAGGACCGGCTCGACTTCGTCGAAGAAGCCCTGCGCCAAGCCTGAATCAGCAGCAGAACTCAGGCGCTGGCAATAGCGCCTGAGCTTCAACCATTCAGATCGCCGCTGTGCGCGTGTTCAGCCACTCCAGCGCGGCCCCCTCAAGCAATGGACTCAGACGCTCACGCACTTCGGCATGGTAGGCGTTGAACCACTGCTTCTCTTCCTGCGTCAGCAAGGACGGCTCCAGGCAACGCGTGTCGATCGGGCACAGGGTCAGCGTTTCAAACTTGAGGAACTCGCCGAACTCGCTGCTTCCCGCCTCGCGGTTCATTGCCAGGTTCTCGATCCGCACGCCCCAACGACCCGGACGATAGGTGCCCGGTTCAATCGAGGTGATCATCCCCGGTTGCATCGCCGTTTGCGGTGCCGGTGCTGCCTGATAGGCGATCACCTGCGGGCCTTCGTGCACGTTGAGGAAATAGCCGACCCCATGCCCGGTGCCGTGACCGTAATCCACGCTTTCCGCCCAGATCGGCGCACGCGCGATGGCATCGAGCAACGGCGAGAGAATGCCTTTCGGGAATTGCGCTCGAGACAGAGCGATCACGCCCTTGAGCACGCGAGTGCAGTCACGCTTCTGCTCAGCCGTCGGCGTACCCACCGGCACCATTCGAGTGATGTCGGTGGTGCCACCGAGGTATTGGCCTCCCGAGTCGATCAGCAGCAAACCGTCGCCCTCGATCACCGCGTGTTCTTCTTCGGTGGCGTGATAGTGCGGCATTGCACCATTGGCATTGAACGCGGCAATAGTGTTGAAGCTCAGCGACACGTAATCCGGACGGCGCTCACGGGCAGCGGTGAGTTTTTCATCGATGGTCAGTTCGGTGATGCGCTCGCGGCCCCAGGCCGATTCCAGCCAGGCGAAGAATTCGCACAACGCCGCGCCATCCTGCTCCATGGCCTTGCGGATGTGCTGAGCATCGGCCTCGCTTTTTTGCGATTTGGCGAGGGTGGTCGGGTTCAAGCCTTCGATCAGTTTCACCGCACTGTCCAGGTTATGCAGCAAACCGCTGGTCACCCGCGCCGGGTCCACCAGCAGGCTCGCGCCGCTCGGTACAGCGCGCAAGGCGTCGGCGACTTCACGGTAATCGCGCAGGGTCACGCCGTCCCGTTCCAGCACCGCACGCAGCTCGGCATCGACTTTGCTCAAGGCCACGAACAGTGTTGCTTGCTGTTGATTGATCAACGCAAAAGAAACAAACACCGGGTTGAACGACACGTCGCCGCCACGCAGGTTGAACAGCCAGGCGATGTCATCGAGGGTGGCGATGAAGTGCCAATCGGCGCCGCGCTCCTGCAGGGTCTCGCGCAGTTTGGCGAGTTTTTCGCCACGGCTGACCGTCGCTTGCGGTGGCAGATGTTGATAGATCGGCGCGTTCGGCAGGCTCGGGCGGTCAGCCCAGACTTCATTCAACAGGTCGATGTCGGTGCGCAGACGCGCGCCGCGGGCTTCGAGCTTGCTGCTCAGGGTGCGCGCCGAAGCCACGGCCATCACCGCACCGTCGACCGCGACTACGCCACCTTCCGGGGTCTGCTCGGCCAGCCAGTCCAGCGGGCTCGGCTGCCCCGGTTGCAGCTTGACCAGTTCGATGCCGCTGCCCTTGAGTTCCTTGGTCGCCTGTTCCCAATAGCGACTGTCGGCCCAGACCCCGGCGAAATCAGCAGTCACGATCAACGTGCCAACCGAACCATGGAAGCCCGACAGCCATTGCCGCCCCTGCCAGTAGCCCGGCAGGTACTCCGACAGGTGCGGGTCAGCCGATGGCACCAGCAACGCATGAATGCCTTCGCGGCGCATCAGTTCACGGGTGTGCGCCAGGCGCTGGGGAACCGTTCCTTCGGTCAAAGTCTGGGTACTCATCATGTCTCCTGCCAATCACTTCATCGTTATTGTTCGTAGCCGTATAAACGGCTGGTTAAAGCCCTGTCGCCCAGAATGCCGGGGCACTGGCGCAGGCGCTTTTGATCAGTTCTGCCGCCTGATCGATATCGTCGGCGGTGGTGAAGCGGCCAAGGCTCAGGCGAATCGTGCGACCGGCCAGCCGTGCGTCGTGCCCCAGCGCCAGCAACACGTGAGAGGGTGTGTTGCTCGCCGAATTACAGGCCGAGGTCGCGGAAAAAGCGATCGAATGGCTCAAGGCTGCGCTGTTGAACTCACCTTCGCTGAAGGTCAGGCTCAAGGTATGCGCGATGCGCTGGCTGGCGCTGCCGTTGAGGCGCACGCCCGGCAGGCTCAGCAACTGCTCAAGCAACCGCTCACGCAGCGCCACGATGGACTTTTTCTCGGCATCGAATTCGGCAGCCGCCAAGGCGAATGCCGCGCCCATGCCGGCGATCTGATGCGTCGCCAGAGTCCCGGAGCGCAGCCCGCCTTCGTGGCCGCCGCCATGAATCTGCGCCTGCAAACGCTGTTGCGCGCGGGGGCCGACATACAACGCGCCGATGCCTTTTGGGCCATAGAGTTTGTGCGCCGAGAACGACATCAGGTCCACCGGCCACTGCTGCAGATCAATCGCCACTTTGCCGGCGCCCTGAGCGGCATCGACATGGAACAACGCCCCACGGCCGCGCACCACTTCACCGATGGCCGGGATATCGTTGAGCGTGCCGAGTTCGTTGTTGACCAGCATCAACGACACCAGAAAGGTGTCGTCGCGCATTGCTTCGCTGACCGCTTGCGGGGTGATCAGACCCTCGGCGTCCGGCACCAGATAGGTCACCGCGAAGCCGGCATCCTGCAATTGCCGGGCGGTATCGAGGATGGCTTTGTGTTCGATCTGACTGGTAATGATGTGGCCACCGGCAACGCCGCGCGCCTGGGCCACACCCTTGAGGGCGAGGTTGTTGGATTCGGTGGCGCCGGAGGTCCAGACGATCTGCGCAGCCTCGGCACCGACCAGTTCGGCGACTTGCCGACGGGCCTGCTCGACCGTTTGCCGGGCCTGCTGGCCGAAGGCGTGGGAGCTGGAAGCCGGGTTGCCGAAGTTACCGTGAAAACCCAGACAATCGATCATCACCTGGATGACCCGCTCGTCCACCGGGGTGGTGGCGGCGTAATCGAAATACAACGGACGTTTATTCATAAAAGACTCGCAGAGCGTGTTCCGGGATCAGGAGGCTCGTGTCTGCAAACGGCACAGCGCAGCCTTGTGAGCTGCGCCTAGGTTCGAGACCGTCATCAATACCTGATCGGATGCCGTTAAAGAAGAACAACTTCATTTAAAAGTGCGTAGGAACGCTCCTGAAGTCGAGCTTAACAGGCATCGGGCCGGCGGTTGAAGCAATGCGTCAGTGAAAGCTTTCGAGAAGCAGCGGGTACAGCGAAATCACCAACAGCGCCGCCATGCCCCAGTTGAACACGCGCAACCAGCGCGGGTCCTTCAGCACATTGCGCAGCAGCGTGCCGCACGCCGCCCAGACACCGACGCTGGGCAGGTTGATGATGGCGAACACCGCGGCGATCACCACCACATTGGTGAAATAACCCTGCATCGGCGTGTACGTGCTGATGGCACCGATGGCCATGATCCAGGCCTTGGGATTGACCCATTGAAACGCGGCGGCACCGAGATAGCTGATCGGCTTGGCCTCACCTTCGACGCCCTCGCCTACCGGTCCCGAATGGGCGATTTTCCACGCCAGGTAGAGCAAATACGCGGCACCGAGATAGCGCAACACGGTGTAAAGAATCGGGTAAGTCTGGAACACCGCGCCGAGGCCAAAGCCCACTGCGACCACCAATACGAAGAAACCGCAGGTAATGCCGAGCATGTGAGGAATGGTGCGGTTGAAGCCGAAGTTCACGCCCGATGCCAGCAACATGGTGTTGTTCGGCCCCGGTGTAATCGAGGTGACAAGGGCAAACAGGGCAAAGCCCAACAGCAGATCAAGCGAGAGGGTCATGGGAGCAATCCGTCGGGGGTCATTCAGGTGTTGACCCTATCGCACGGCAGCCCGCAAACCCACGGACAGTTACGCGAAAATAAGAGCAGTACAGTTTTCGATTAACTTGGACGACCGTGCAGCTGTATCGCACGTCCGGCGCTCATTTCAGCTTTCTTGTCGAATTGCGATTCGCCCAGCAGTGCCGCTTTCTTCGCGTGATATTCATCGAAGGACAAGCCGCTGCGGTTCAGCGCTTCCATCGCCAGTTCGCGGGTTTCTTCGGCGGTGTATGGCCGTTGTTCGGGGGCAACGTGGGTCGCGCAACCGGCAAGTACGGAAACAGCGAGCAGCAGCGAAACAGTCAGTAAACGATTCATGGGGAGCGTCCTGGCGAGCGGTGGTAGTCGATGGACAAAGGCTACGCCCGCGACCGTGCGGGCAAAAATCAACGCTCTCAATAGTGGCTATCAGGATTTCAGCTTTAACGCCCTCATATCTCCTAACGATCTATAAATATCGATTAACGTTCTTTTACGGAATAACCAGCAGCCGCTATAAATCCCTGCACGCGGCGAACAACTGTTGCTCCAGCAACTGTTGCCCAGGCAACAGCAGATCAACAAACCCGCCTGATATCTGCACAACCGACTCACGCCAGAACGCTCAAGCCCAGGTAATCCGGGCCTCTCAGGAATTGGTACAGCGCTTGCTCAAGCCTTGGCACTTACTCACTGCTCGCTGAGCAACTGTTGATAAAAAGGAACTCATCATGTCGCGTCCCCTGAAAGTCGTCGCCCTCTCCGGCGGCACCTGGCGTCCATCGCGCACTCTGGTGCTGACCCAAGCGCTGTTGGCCGAGTTGGCTGGGCATTTGCCAGTCGAGAGTCATCTGATCGAACTCGGCGATATCGCCCGCCCACTGGGCAGCGCTCTATCGCGTCAGGAGCTGAGTGCCGAGGTCGAGGCCGAACTGCAAGCCATCGAACAGGCCGATCTGCTGATCGTTGCCGCGCCGGTGTATCGCGGTTCCTATCCGGGCCTGCTCAAGCATTTGTTCGATCTGATCGACCTCAACGCGCTGATCGACACCCCGGTGCTGCTCGCCGCCACCGGTGGCAGCGAGCGCCATGCGCTGGTGCTCGATCACCAGTTGCGTCCGCTGTTCAGTTTCTTCCAGGCCGTGACCCTGCCCATTGGCGTGTACGCCACCGAGGCCGACTTCGCCGATTACCAGATCACCAGCGAACCGCTGAAAGCGCGGATTCGCCTGGCTGCCGAACGCGCCGCGCCACTGTTCGGCACGCAAATCAAACCGTTGCTGAAAATCGCTTAAGGAGCTGCTCATGGATGTTTTCTGGTTCCTGCCGACCCACGGCGACGGCCATTACTTGGGTACCACCCAAGGCGCGCGCCCGGTCACCCTGAATTATCTGAAACAAGTGGCGCAAGCCGCCGACAGCCTCGGCTACCACGGCGTGCTGATTCCCACCGGGCGCTCCTGCGAAGACTCGTGGGTGATCGCTTCGGCGCTGGTGCCGTTGACCGAACGTCTGCGTTATCTGGTGGCGATCCGTCCGGGGATCATTTCGCCAACCGTTTCGGCGCGCATGGCGGCGACACTCGATCGACTGTCCAATGGCCGCCTGCTGATCAACGTGGTGACCGGCGGCGACCCCGACGAAAACCGTGGCGACGGCAGCTTCCTGAGCCACAGCGAACGCTACGAAGTCACCGACGAATTCCTCAAGATCTGGCGCCGCGTGTTGCAGGGCGAATCGGTGGATTTCGAAGGCAAGCACCTCAAAGTACAGAACGCCAAGGCCCTCTATCCGCCAGTACAGAAACCGTATCCGCCGCTGTATTTCGGCGGCTCGTCGGACGCGGCGCACGACCTGGCCGCCGAGCAGGTGGACGTATACCTGACCTGGGGCGAACCACCCGCCGCCGTCGCCGAAAAACTCGCCGATGTGCGCGAGCGTGCAGCACGCCACGGGCGCAAGGTGAAGTTCGGTATTCGCCTGCACGTGATCGTTCGCGAGACCGCCGAAGAGGCGTGGAAGGCTGCGGACAAATTGATCGAACACATCAGCGACGAGACCATCGAGGCGGCACAGAAGTCCTTCTCGCGCTTCGATTCCGAAGGTCAGCGGCGCATGGCGGCGTTGCACGATGGTCGTCGCGACAACCTGGAAATCGCCCCCAATCTGTGGGCCGGCGTTGGTCTGGTACGCGGCGGTGCCGGTACGGCGCTGGTGGGCGATCCGCAGCAAGTGGCCGCGCGGATCAAGGAGTACGCCGACCTCGGTATCGAGAGTTTTATCTTCTCCGGTTATCCGCATCTGGAAGAAGCGTACCGCTTTGCCGAACTGGTGTTCCCGCTGTTGCCCGAGCCGTACGCAAGTCTGGCCGGACGCGGCGTGACCAATCTCACCGGGCCGTTTGGCGAAATGATTGCCAACGATGTGTTGCCCGGCCAAGCCAAGGCCTGAAAACGCCCATTGTAGGAGTGAGCCTGCTCGCGAAAGCGTGTATCTGCGACGGTGATGTCGACTGTGCTGACCACATCGCGAGCAGGCTCACTCCTACAGAGGATTGCATCGATTTTGAGGAACACCGTGTGACCGCCAAACCACAAAGTACCCTGCTCTCCCCGCTGCAGACTGCCCGCCAGTTGGCCGCTGAATTCGCCCTCACCGCCGTCGAGCGTGACGAGCGCGGCGGCACGCCGAAGGCCGAACGCGATGCCCTGCGCGACAGCGGCCTGCTGGCCCTGAGCATTCCCACCCGTTACGGCGGGCTCGGCGCGACATGGAGCGAAACCCTGCAGATCGTGCGCGAGTTCGCCAAGGTCGACAGTTCCATCGCCCACGTCTTCGGCTTTCATCACCTGATGCTCGCCACCGTGCGTCTGTTCTCGCGGCCGGAACAATGGCAGCCGTGGTTCGAACAGACCGCGCGACAGAACTGGTTCTGGGGCAACGCCCTCAACCCGCTCGACACCCGCACCGTGGTCAAGGATTTCGGCGGTTGGCGCGAGTTTTCCGGGAAGAAAAGCTTCTGTTCCGGCGCCAGCGATTCACAAATGCTGATCGCCTCGGCCGTCGACGAAAGTGCCGGCGGCAAATTGCTGATCGCGGCGATCCCCAGCGGTCGCAGCGGCATCACCCTGCACGACGACTGGAACAACATCGGCCAGCGCCAGACTGACAGTGGCAGCGCCACGTTCGAGCGGGTGCGGGTCGAAGAGTCCGAGCTGCTGCTTGATCCCGGCCCGTTGAGCACACCGTTCGCCTGCCTGCGTCCGCTGATTGCGCAATTGACCTTCACCCATATGTTTCTCGGCATCGCCGAAGGCGCTTTTGAAGAAGCCCGGCAATACACCCTGAGCGAAACCCGTCTCTGGCACAAATCCGTAGCCCGCAATGTGCGTGAAGACCCGTACGTGCTCGCGCATTACGGCGAGTTCTGGGTCGCGCTGGAAGGCATTCGCCTGCTGGTCGAACGGGCCGCCGCGCTGCTCGACGAGGCCTGGGCCAAAGGCCCGAACCTGACCGCAGAGGAACGTGGACATCTGGCCACGGCGATTGCCACCGCCAAGGTCGCCGCCAGTCGTCAGGGGCTGGAGATTTGCAGCCGCTTGTTCGAAGTCACTGGCGCGCGTTCGACCCTCGCCTCGCTGCGCCTCGACCGGCACTGGCGCAACCTGCGCACGCAGACCCTGCACGACCCGCTCGATTACAAACTTCATGAGCTGGGCGACTGGGCGCTGAATCAGGCGCTGCCGGTGCCGACGTTCTATTCCTGATCTTGCCTTTAATGGAGCGAGTCCCATGCAACTGCTGACCCTTCCGCCCTCACCCGCTCTGGCGACGTCGATCCGCGCCACCGCGCAGGTCTTCGAAGACCCCAAGTCCCAGGCCCTGCTCGCGCATCTGCAACAGGTCGCGCCGAGCGAAGCCAGCGTGCTGATCATTGGCGAGACCGGCACCGGCAAAGAGCTGGTGGCGCGGCATATCCACAATCTGAGTAACCGCCGGCATCGGCCGTTTGTCGCGGTCAACTGCGGTGCGTTCTCCGAATCGCTGGTGGAAGCCGAGCTGTTCGGCCATGAAAAAGGCGCCTTCACTGGCGCCCTCAGCGCCAAGGCCGGGTGGTTCGAAGAGGCGGATGGCGGCACCTTGTTCCTCGACGAAATCGGTGATTTGCCGATGGCGATTCAGGTCAAGTTGCTGCGGGTGTTGCAGGAGCGCGAAGTGGTACGCCTCGGCTCGCGCAAAAGCATTCCGATCGATGTGCGCGTGCTGGCCGCGACCAACGTGCAACTGGAGAAAGCGATCAATGCCGGCAACTTCCGCGAAGACCTGTTTTACCGATTGAACGTGGTCAATCTGGAACTCAGTCCGTTGCGCGAGCGGCCCGGTGACATCCTGCCGCTGACCCGGCATTTCATCGAGGCCTACAGCCAGCGCCTGGGTTACGGACGGGTCAGCATCAGCCCCGGCGCCGAACAGAAACTGCGCAGCTACAGTTGGCCGGGCAACATCCGCGAACTGGAAAACGTCATCCATCACACCCTGCTGATCTGCCGCAACGGCGTGATCGAGCGCGACGATTTGCGCCTGTCGAACCTGCGCATCGAGCGCCCGGACGATCAGCAGTCGAGCACCGACGACTCACCGGAAGCGTTGCTGGAGCGGGCCTTTCAAAAACTCTTCGAACAACAGGCCGGCGCCCTCCACGAAAAAGTCGAAGATGCCCTGCTGCGCGCCGCCTATCGCTTCTGCCATTACAACCAGGTGCATACCGCCGCGCTGCTCGGTCTGAGCCGCAACGTCACCCGCACGCGATTGATCAAGATCGGCGAACTGGCGGTGAACAAGCGGCGACTCACGGAGAACCTGCACGGTGAACGCCTGATTCAGTTGTCGATCTAGCCCACCAGATTGCAGTGCAGCGCATCGTCATGACTGCGGGCGATGCTGCTCAACACCTGGAACGAATTGAAGGTCACGGTTTTCGCCTGATGGGCGCGGATCAACTGCCAGAAATCCTGCTCACCGCTTTCATAGCGACAAAACGCCGCCTCTCCTGTCTCACGGCTCTGCCATTGCAGCAAGCTCAGCACCCGCCGACCGTCGTCGCTGACCTGGACGCTGGCGCTGACGAAGCCTGCGTAGCGCTGCGCCAGATGTTCGCTCTGCTGCGACAGCGCCGAGACCAATGCCGGTTGCTGGCGCGGCTCGATCTCGAATTCGATCAACTGGGTAAAACTGCGATTTTTCACTGAAGTTTGCATGAGAAGTCCCCACTCATCGTAAGACGAGTCTTGCGACTCGAAGGCCTGCAGGGTAAAACCTCTAGTTAAGTCAAGGTCAAGAGTCATTTTGCAAAATGATCACCAAGGAAAACCTGCACAAGCAACTCACCGTGGGCGAAGTCGCAGCGCGCAGCGGTGTCGCGGTCACTGCCCTGCACTTTTATGAATCGAAAGGCCTGATCAAGAGCCAGCGCAATGCCGGCAATCAGCGGCGCTATCCACGGGAAGTCTTGCGTCGGGTGGCGTTGATCAAGGTCGCGCAACGCCTGGGCATTCCGCTGGCGGAAATCGGCGAGGCACTGAAAATCCTCCCGGACGACCGTGCCCCGACGGCGGCGGACTGGAAAGTCCTGTCCGAACAATGGCGGCGCGAGCTGGACGAGCGAATCAATCAATTGACGTTGTTGCGCGACCGGCTGACCGGTTGCATCGGTTGCGGTTGCCTGTCGATGGAGGCCTGCCCGTTGCGCAACCAGGGCGATGTGCTCGGTGAGCAGGGACCGGGGGCGCATTTTCCGGACTGACGGCTCGTCGGGGAAAAATGCTGGCCGCGCAGACAGTTCTATAGTGAATCCTCCACAAATCCGGTGGAGTTCCACCCCGAAAACAAAGAACAGGGAGAACGTCATGAGCGTCAAACCCATTCCCGAGGGGTATCACAGCATTACCCCGTATCTCGGCATCCTCAAGGCCGCCGAGGCCATCGAGTTTTACAAAAAAGCCTTTGGTGCGACCCAGGTCATGCGCCTGGACATGCCCGACGGGCGCATCGGCCACGCCGAACTGCGCATAGGCGATAGCGCGATCATGCTTGGTACGCCGTGCGATCAAGGACCGTTGAGCGGCCCGGACAACGCGGTGTCGGTCGGTCTGCATCTGTATGTCACCGATGTCGACAAGTCCTTTCAGCGAGCGCTGGATGCCGGGGCGAGTGCGGTGTCGGAGGTCAAGGATCAGTTTTATGGTGATCGCAGCGGGACGCTGAAGGATCCCTATGGACACGTGTGGTTTCTGGCTACGCGCAAGGAGGATCTGACCGAGGAGCAGATCAAGCAGCGGGCGATGGAGATGTTCAGTCAGGGTTGAGATTTTCAGCGTTTGGGCTGGCCTCTTCGCGGGCAAGCCCGCTCCCACAGGGATCTCTGGTGTTTATACAATGGGTGTCACACAGAAAAACACTGTGGGAGTGGGCTTGCCCGCGAAGGGGCCGGCACTGCCGACACACATCACACTTCATGAACCACCACACCACGCTTCAACCCTTGCCCCGAATGCCGAACACTTTCAGGATGCATCCCACACGCACCTGAACAAGGATCAGCCCGATGTTTGCCGGATTCGTCAAAGACCAGCGCCACGTCAACGGCGTCGACATCGCCTACCGCCTCGGCGGCAGCGGCCCGGGGCTGTTGCTGTTGCACGGGCACCCGCAGACCCACGTGATCTGGCACAAGATCGCGGAACAACTGGCCGAGCATTTCACCGTGGTCGCCGCCGACCTGCGCGGTTATGGCGACAGCGCCCGACCGGCTGCCGATGAACAACACCGCAACTATTCAAAACGCGAAATGGCCAGAGATAACGTCGCGTTGATGCAGGCGCTGGGGTTCGAACAGTTCTCAATTCTGGCCCACGACCGTGGCGCCCGGGTCGCCCATCGCCTGGCCCTCGACCACCGCGCTGCGGTGCAACGGATGATGCTGTTGGACATCGCCCCGACCCTGGCGATGTACACGCAGACCAACGAAGCGTTCGCCCGCGCCTATTGGCACTGGTTCTTCCTGATCCGCCCGGCGCCGCTGCCGGAAACCCTGATCGAAGCCGATCCCGAAGCCTATCTGCGCAGTGTGATGGGCAGCCGCAGCGCCGGACTGGCGCCGTTCACCGAGCACGCGTTCGGCGAATACCTGCGCTGCCTGCAACGTCCCGGCAGCGCCCGGGGCATCTGCGAGGACTACCGCGCCAGCGCCAGCATCGATCTGGAACATGATCGTGCCGACATCGCCGCCGGCAATCAGCTTGAACTGCCGCTACGCGTATTGTGGGGCGCGGAAGGCACGGTCGGGCGCTGTTTCGACCCGCTCAAGGAATGGCAGCAAGTGGCAACCAGGGTCAGCGGCAAGGCGCTGCCGGGCGGGCATTATCTGGCCGAAGAAGTGCCGGAACTGCTGCTCGCCGAGGCGCTGGATTTCCTGCGCTGAACCGAGCCGTTCCTGGCCGATGCTATGCTGGCGGCTTGTGCCGCCAGTGCTCGCTCCCACATGTCCCAGAACAAAGACACCGTGCCCCTGCCCGAAGACTTGCGCGTGCTGCTGACCGTGATCCGCAAGAACGGTTTCGCCGCTGCCGCCGATGAGTTGGGCCTGTCCCCGGCCTACGTCAGCAAACGCATCCAGATTCTCGAATCGACCCTCGGCACCCGCCTGCTGCACCGCACCAGTCGCCGGGTGTCGCTGACCGAGGACGGCGAGCGGGTGCAGCGCTGGGCCTTGCGCATCCTCGATGATTTCCAGCAACTGCACGACGACCTCGCCGACGCCCACGACAGCCCGCGCGGGCGTTTGCACATCTGCAGCAGTTTCGGCTTCGGTCGCAACCATGTGGCGCCCGCCGTTTCGCGGCTGGCCGAACGGCACCCGCAATTGCAGATTCGTCTGGACCTGTTCGACCGCGCAGTGGACATCGTCAACGAGGGCTTCGATCTGGAAATCCGCGTCGGCGACGACCTGCCAGGCCAGCACATCGGCCGGCAACTGGTGAGTAATCGCCGGGTGCTGTGCGCTGCGCCCGAATACCTTGAACGCCGAGGCACCCCGCAGACCCTGGACGATCTGCAACAACACGACTGCCTGGTGATCAAGGAGCGCGACAACGCCTTCGGCGTCTGGAATCTGGACCGCAACGGCACGCAGGAAAGCGTCCGGGTCAGTGGGCCGTTGTCTTCCAACCACGGCGAGATTGTCCTGCAATGGGCGCTCGACGGACGCGGCTTGTTGCTGCGTTCATTGTGGGATGTAAAACCGTTGCTGGAACAGGGCCGACTGGTGCCGGTGCTGACCGATTACAGCCAGAGCGCCAATGTCTGGGCGGTGTACCCGACGCGGCTGGCCAACTCCGGCAAGCTGCGGGCGTGTGTGGAGTTTTTGCAGGGGCATTTCAAGGGTCTTTCTCTCTAACCCAAACACCACAAAACCCTGTGGGAGCGAGCCTGCTCGCGAAGGCGTCGGGTCAGACAATTGAGTGCTGACTGACACGACGCCTTCGCGAGCAGGCTCGCTCCCACAGAGTTAGACGTGTGTCAGGCCAGCCATGGGTTGGCGGCCAGGTGTTCGCGCTCGAACGCCTCGATCTGCTCACGCCGCTGCAAGGTACTGCCAATCGCATCCAGCCCCAGCAACAGCGCAGTCTTGCGTAAGCCATCAATCTGGAAATCGATGACTTCACCGTCCGCCAGTCGGATCTGCTGCGCGTCTAGATCGACACTGATCTGCGCCATGTCGGGCTGGCTCACCAGTCGGCCAATGCGCTGCACTTGAGCCTCATCCAGAGTGATCAGCAACACGCCGTTGCGCTGGCAGTTGTCGTAGAAGATCCCGGCAAAACTGCTGCCGATCAGCGCGCGAATGCCCATCTGCTGCAACCCCCACACCGCATGTTCGCGACTGGAACCGCAGCCGAAATTCGCCCCGACCACCAGAAAGTTCGCGCCCTGCCAGGCCGGCTGGTTCAACACGAATTCAGGGTTGGGCGTACCGTCGGCAAGAAAACGCAGATCGAAAAACAGCCCACGATCCAGACCCTGACGGTCGATACCCTTGAGAAACTGCTTGGGCATGATCACGTCGGTATCGACGTTGGCCGCAAGCAGCGGCGCGGCCCGGCCGCTGACTTGAGTGAAGGGTTGCAGACTCATGGGCGTTCTCCAAAGTGACGGATGTCAGTCAAATGGCCGTTGATCGCCGCGGCGGCGACCATGGCCGGGCTCATCAGGTGCGTACGCGCCCCCGCGCCCTGCCGGCCTTCGAAATTGCGGTTGGTGCTGGAGGCGCAGCGGTCGCCGGGGGCCAGCACGTCATCGTTCATCGCCAGGCACATCGAACAGCCGGACTGGCGCCATTCAAACCCGGCGTCGATGAAGATCTGCGCCAGCCCTTCGGCTTCGGCCTGGGCGCGGACCTCACTGGAGCCGGGCACGATCATCGCCCGCACATGCCCGGCCACCCGCCGCCCGCGCACGACGCTGGCGGCGTCACGTAAATCTTCGATCCGCGCGTTGGTGCAGGAGCCGATAAAAGCGTGACTGATGACGATATCGCGCAGCGCCATCCCCGCCTCCAGGCCCATGTATTGAAGGGCGCGGCGCATGTCCTGTCGCAGGATCGGATCGTCGATAGTCTGCGGGTCCGGCACCCGTGCACCAATCGCCGCCGCCTGATCGGGGCTGGTGCCCCAGGTGACCATCGGCTCCAGCAGACTGGCGTCGAGGTACACTTCGCGGTCGAACACGGCGCCGGAATCGCTGCGCAATTCACGCCATTTTTCCACGCCGCGCGCCCAGAGTTCGCCTCGTGGCGCGCGCGGTTTGCCGTTGAGATAAGCAAAGACTTTTTCGTCAGGCGCCATGAACGCGCCGCGCGCGCCCGCCTCGACCGCCATGTTGCAAATGGTCATGCGTGCTTCGACGCTCAGCGCATCAATGGTCGAGCCCGAGAACTCGATCGCATAGCCCGTGGCCCCCGACGCACCGATCCTGCCGATCAGCGCCATGATCACGTCCTTGGAAGTCAGCCCCGGCGCCAGTTCGCCATCCACCGTCACGCGCATACTTTTCAGGCGCTTGTAGACCAGCGTCTGCGAGGCCAACAGATGCTCGATCTCCGAGGTGCCGATGCCAAACCCGAACGCCCCCAGCGCACCGTACGTGGTGGTGTGGCTGTCGCCGGCGGCGATGACCATGCCCGGCAGGATGAAACCCTGCTCCGGGGCGATCACATGCTCGATGCCTTGGCGCTTGTCGAGAATATCCAGCAGTTCGATGCCGAAGTCCCGGCAGTTTTCCGCCAGATACGACACCTGCCGCGCACCGCCCGCATCTGGCATCGCCGCCACCCGTTTGGGGGTGGTCGGATTGACATGATCGACCACCGCCAGCGCCGTGGCCGGTCGCCAGACCTTGCGCCCGGCAGCGCGCAGACCGCTGAACGCCTGCGGGCTGGTGTATTCGTTGATCACCTGACGGTCGATATACAGCAGTACATGGCCTTGGTCGTCGAGGCGGCACACGGTGTGCGAATCGATGTGTTTGTCGTAGAGGGTTCTGGGGCTCATCAAGGCGCTCACTCAGGGAAATCCGGTGCTCTCCATCATAGGGAGCGCCGACCGGCCATCAATTGCCTGACAGTGAGCGCGGCATTCATGAATCGTGTTTGATCGGTTGATCATCAAACACCCCCTGTAGGAGCGGGCTTGCTCGCGAAGGCGTCCTCTCAGTCGACATCCTTATCGAATGAACCACCGCATTCGCGAGCAAGCCCGCTCCCACAGGGGGGTGGTGGCGTCTGGGCGGAAGTGCGAAACATTTACTTTCATATCGTCTTTCGGGATTTGTCCGGCTCATCCGTCCTATAGAGATGCAGGCCGTTCGCGTAGGCAACAGCCACGACCGCGCCTTTTACGGAGAACCATGCTGCGAAGCCCGTAGCAGAGGCTCCTCTCACCGAATCAAGACGCGCAATCATGTCAAAGAAATCCCGCTCGAAACTGTGGTTCCTGGTGCATAGCTGGCTCGCGTTGCCGATCTGGTTTTTTGTCCTGATCGTCTGTGTCACTGGCACGCTGGCGGTGGTCAGCCAGGAAATCGTCTGGCTGGCCAACCCGCAGATGCGTGCCAGCCCGCCGTCGGACGACGCACCGCTGCTCAGTTACGATCAAGTACTGGCGGCGATCAAACAAGCCGAGCCGCAGACACTGGTACAAAGCATCAGCCGTCCCGATGAGTCGCACTTTGCCCTGGACGTCGAAGTCAGCTACCCGGACGGTCGCTCGCTGACGGTCTATGTCAATCCGTACACCGGAGTCATTCAGGGCACCGCCCCCAGCTTCGACTTCAAGGCGTTCACCCGCGCCCTGCACGGCTGGTGGCTGGTGCCGTTCACCAACGGTTTCAGTTGGGGCTGGTATCTGGTGTCGTTTCTTGGCGTGCCGATGCTGGTGTCGTTGATCACCGGGTTGGTGGTCTACAAAAAATTCTGGAAAGGTTTTCTGCGCCCGACCCTGCGCATACGCCACGGCGCGCGGATCTTCTGGGGCGACTTCCACCGACTGTGCGGCATCTGGTCGATCTGGTTCATCGCGGTGATCTCCATCACCGGCATCTGGTTTCTGATCCGCGCGATCCTGTTCGATAACCAGATCTCCATTTCCAGCGAGCCGATCATTCCCGCCATGTCCCGGGATAGCGTGCCGATTTCGGCCGCCGGCACACCACCGCCGCGTATCAGCCTGGACCGCGCCGTCGAGATCGCCCAGCAGAAGATCCCAGGGCTGGAGGCCAGTTTCGTCAGCCTTCCAGGTAACGCCTACAGCCACATGAGCGTCGGCGGTCGCGGCTGGTATCCGCTGATGTTCCAGACCGCAACGCTCAATCCGTACAACGGCGACATCGCCGCGTCCCGCCTGCTGTCCGATCGCTCCTCGCTGGAGTTTGTCACCGAGTCGATGCGACCGCTGCACACGGGTGATTTCGGCGGCATCTGGATCAAGTTGATCTGGTTCTTCTTCGGCCTGCTGCTGAGCATGATGGTACTCAGCGGCTTGCTGATCTGGACCAAGCGCACGGCGCTGGCCACCGCCAATGCGCTGAAGCGCGAGGAAAAGAAAAACCGCATCCAGGCACAACCGGCCCGTACCCGTGTGCCTTCGGAGGTGAGCCTGTGAGCAAGTCCGGCACGATCACACCGCCCTCCCGACTGGCCCGTTTCTGGCACCAATGGCGCTTTCACCTGAATGTCCTGCTCCTGCTGATTCCGCTGGGCTTCATGCCCAAGTACTTCGCCGACGCTTCGCTGTTTCGCGGCGACAGCGGTTTGGGCCAACGGGAGATAGGCAACATCCAGGTCGGCCCGTGGAGCCTGCGACTGGCCGAATTGCGCAACGAAGCACCGACTCTCACCGGACCGGCCGGCTATATGAAGGATTTCAGCGCCGCCCTGTGCGATGCCTGTATCGAACAGGTCAAAGCTACCTACCTGCGCATCGGCAAGCCGCGCAGCCTGCGCGCCGCTGGCACTATCTTCTTCGGTACGCCGTACCGCATGGGCACACAAATGCCGATTCCGGAAAAGACCCGTCCCGACGCCGAACTGTGGATCACCATGGAAGGCTGGGACGGCAGCATGCATCAGGCCTCGATTCCCCTTAGCCAGGCCTCCCCCGCGACCCTCGCCTGGCTGAACCAACAAGGAGCCAAACCATGAACTGCGTTCAACGCCCTTCCCGTCTGCGGTTGCGCGCCGCGTTGCTGATGCTGTGCGCAGGCTTCAGCGCCGGCGCCCTGGCCCATAACCCGATGTGCGAATGCAAAGCCGTCGACGCCGAGCAGATCAAATGCACCGGCGGCTTTTCCGATGGCAGCGGCGCACCGGGGGTGACCCTGGACGTGATCGGTTACGACGAAACTATTCTGGTGCCGGGCAAGCTCGGCGCCGATTCGAGCCTGACCTTCAAGAAACCGGCGGCCGAATTTTATGTGCTGTTCGACGCCGGCCCCGGGCACGTCGTGGAAATCGACCAAGCCGACATCGAGGCCCCATGAGCACGCCCACCACCCAAGTCGTACGTCCGGCCGGCGCCGGGCATGAAACCCTGAATGTCCTGATCTTGTGTTTGCTGATCCTTGCCGTCGCCGGATCAGTGGTGGCATGGCGCGGGGTGTCCCATGAGCCGGAGCCGGTTTCCAGCCATCAACTCGATGCACGGCGCGACCTGAGTGCCGCCGAGCAAGGCATCTATGCCGACCTGCGGGTGACCCTCGACGAGATCCGCCTGCTGCGTGAAGAGCAGCAAAGCCTGCCGACCCCGCAAACTCTGGCCGAGGAAGGTTTCGCCCCGTTCGCTCAGGATGCCAGCTCGGTCAGCCGTGGCGGCCATGCCTGGCAGTTACTGGCGGACAGCGCCTATTACGGCCACAGCCAGTCGCCCGCCGTCGCCGGTTCGTTCGTGATGTTGCTGAGCGCCGACGCCAGTGCCGCGCCGGACATCTGGCTTAACCGCGACGCCGATCTGCAAACGCCTGCCGAGCTGACCGACGCAGCGCTGTCCGCCGCCGGCTGGAAACAGATCGTCGCGCAGTTCGATGCCGGCGTGACCCGCGAACATCGCCACTGAACCTTCGCCTTCACCCGAGAGAAGACCGCTTGCCCATGCTTATTTCACTGACTCGCCGTCCCCTCCTGCGCACTCTGCTGATAGGCCTGTGCGCGTGCCTGCTGAGCCCGCTGGCCAGCGCCGAACCGGGCAAACGCCTGCGCATCGGCATCACCCTGCACCCGTATTACAGCTATGTGGCGAACATCGTCGGCGACAAGGCCGAGGTGGTGCCGCTGATTCCCGCCGGTTTCAACCCGCACGCCTATGAGCCGCGCGCCGAAGACATCAAGCGTATCAGCGGCCTGGATGTGATCGTGCTCAACGGTGTCGGCCATGACGACTTCGCCGACCGGATGATCGCCGCCAGCGAAACGCCGAACATCAAGACCATCGAAGCCAACGAAAACGTGCCGCTGCTGGCCGCCACCGGGACCGCTGCGCGCGGCGCCGGCAAAGTGGTCAACCCGCACACGTTCCTGTCGATCAGCGCCTCGATTGCCCAGGTCAACAACATCGCCCGCGAGCTGGGCAAACTTGATCCGGACAACGCCAAGACCTACACCCAGAACGCCCGCGCCTACGGCAAACGCCTGCGGCAGATGCGCGCCGATGCGCTGGCCAAACTGACCCAGGCGCCCAACGCCGAACTGCGTGTGGCCACAGTGCATGCGGCCTACGACTATCTACTGCGCGAATTCGGCCTGGAAGTGACGGCCGTGGTCGAGCCGGCCCACGGCATCGAACCCAGCCCGAGCCAGTTGAAAAAGACCATCGACCAACTGCGCGAACTCGACGTCAAGGTGATCTTCTCCGAGATGGATTTCCCCTCCACCTACGTCGAAACCATCCAGCGTGAGTCGGGGGTGAAGCTGTATCCGCTGTCGCACATTTCCTACGGCGAATACACCGCCGACAAGTACGAAAAGGAAATGACCGGCAACCTCGACACCGTGGTGCGGGCGATTCAGGAGTCCGGGGCATGACGGTAAAAGAAACCCTCTCTGACACCCCGCCATCCCCTGTGGGAGCGGGCTTGCTCGCGAAGGCGCCGGGTCAGCCAACATCTTTATCGAATGACACACCGCATTCGCGAGCAAGCCCGCTCCCACAAGGGGTAAATGGGCCGACTCTGGATTTTGCGGAAGTCTCTCTGACCCTCGGGCGCACCACGATTCTCGACAACGTCACCTTCCAGGTTCAACCCGGCCACGTGCACGCGCTGGTCGGCCCCAACGGCGGCGGCAAGAGTTCGCTGATCAAGACCCTGCTCGGGCAAATGCCGCATCAGGGTCAACTGAGCCTGCACTGGCCCGGCCAACCCGGCACCATCGGTTATGTGCCGCAGGCGCTGGAATTCGATCGCGGCTTGCCGATGACCGTCGACGATTTCATGGCCGCCATGTGCCAGCGCCGGCCGGCGTTTCTCGGCTTGAGCAAGCACTACGCCAAGGCCATCGGCGAGGCGCTGGAACGGGTCGGCATGCAGGACAAACGCAAGCGGCGCATGGGCGCGTTGTCCGGTGGCGAACGTCAGCGCGTGTTGCTCGCGCAAGGCTTGATCCCGGCCCCGCAATTGCTGGTGCTGGATGAGCCGATGTCTGCCCTCGACGAAGCCGGGATCCAGGTGTTCGAACGCCTGCTCGGTGACTGGCGCGCTGCCGGCATCACCGTGCTGTGGATCGAGCACGATCTGGAAGCGGTCAAGCGTCTGGCCAAACGGGTCACCGGTCTCAACCGCCGCGTGCTGTTCGACGCTACGCCGCAACAGGCGCTGACTCCGGAACGCCTGTTGAGTCTGTTTTCCACCCATCCACGGAGCGCGGTCTGATGAGTTACGAAGCCTTTCGTTTGATGGTTCAGGGCTGGGCGTCGTCCGGTTACCTGCCGGAGGCGCTGGCCTACGGATTTGTGGTCAACGCGCTGCTTGCCGGCCTGTTGATCGGCCCGGTGCTCGGCGGCCTCGGCACGCTGGTGGTGGTCAAGCGCTTTGCGTTTTTCTCCGAAGCGGTCGGACATGCGGCGCTGACCGGTGTTGCCATCGGCATTCTGCTTGGCGAACCCTACACCGGGCCGTACGGCAGCCTGTTCGGTTACTGCCTGCTGTTCGGCATCCTGCTCAACTACCTGCGCAACCGCACCGGCCTGGCGCCGGACACCCTGATCGGCGTGTTCCTCTCGGTATCGCTGGCCCTCGGCGCGAGCCTGCTGTTGATTCTGGCCGGCAAGATCAACGTGCACATTCTGGAGAACGTGCTGTTCGGTTCAGTGCTCACCGTCAACGGCAATGACCTGCTGGTGCTGGCCATCGTCGGTTCGCTGGTCATGGCGCTGGCGCTGCCGTTGTACAACCGGATCATGCTCGCCAGTTTCAACCCGCAACTGGCGGCGGTGCGCGGCGTGGCGGTGAAGACTCTGGATTACCTGTTCGTGATTCTGGTGACGCTGATCACCGTCGCGGCGGTGAAGGTCATCGGCGCAATTCTGGTCGGCGCGTTGCTGGTGATTCCGGCGGCGGCAGCGCGGTTACTGAGCCAGTCGCTCAAGGGCTTCTTCTGGTGTTCGGTGCTGATTGCCACCGTCAGCACGCTATGCGGGATTCTCGCGCCGATCGTCTTCGATCTGCCGATCCCCTCCGGCGCCGCGATCATCCTGGTCGCCGGCATTGCCTTCGCCCTCGCCGCCATTGCGCGCGGGGTCGTCCCGAGTCTGAAAGGGAACCTTGGATAAATGACTTTCTCACTGCGAAAACTGACCCTGGCCATGGCCCTGTGCGGCGTGGTCGGCAGCCCGCTGATGGCGGCTGAAAACCCTGAACCGCTGCGCGTGCTGGCCTCGTTGCCCATCACTTACGGTCTGGGCGAAGTGCTGCTCAAGGGCACTGACGTCAGCCTCGAGCGCGCAGCTCCGGCGAATCTGCCGGGCAGCCGTCAGACCGCATACTTCACCGGTCGCGGCGCTCCGGCGCTGGGCAAACTGGCGAGCAATGCCGACGCGGTGATCGGCGTGCGCTCGCTGTGGGCCGATGATCCGCTGTACCCGATCGCGCGGCGCAGCAACATTCGCATCGTTGAAGTCGATGCGGCGCGCCCGGTCGACGGCGCCCTGCCGGGGATTGCCGTGCAGCCGGGGCTGAAGGTCGATGGTTTGAACAGTCAGCCATGGCTGGCGAGCAACAACATGGGACGGATGGCCGATGTGATCGCGGCGGATCTGGTGCGTCTGGCGCCGTCCGCCAAGCCGAAGATCGAGGCCAATCTGGCGGCGCTGAAACAGCGCCTGCTCAAGCTCAGCGCCGACAGCGAAGCGCGCCTGGCCGAGGCTGACAACCTGAGCGTGATGAGCCTCAGCGATCACTTCGGTTACCTGATCGGCAGCCTGAATCTGGAGCTGATCGGTCAGGACGCACGAGCAGATGCCGAGTGGACAGCCGAAGATCTGAAGAAACTCACGGCGACGCTGAAGGACAACGACGTGGCGCTGGTGCTGCATCATCGCCAGCCATCGGAGGCAGTGAAAGCGGCAATTGCCGCCTCGGGGAGTCATCTGCTGGTGTTGAGTACCGATGCGGCGGATCCGGTGGCGGAGCTGGAGGGGAATGTGGATTTGTTGCTCAAGGGGTTGAGCGGGGCGTAGTTTCAGTAATACCGCGTTATCGTTCTTCGCGAGCAAGCCCGCTCCCACAGGGGAGTTGTGTGCACCACAGATCCAATGTGGGAGCGGGCTTGCCCGCGAAGAGGCCCGCCAGAACAACACCATTGCCAGGAATGAAAAAACCCGCTGCCTGTCACCAGTCCAGCGGGTTTGTTTTTGGCGGATAAATTACTGAGCCGCCGCCTGCCCTTCCATCTTCTGACGCAGGCTCAGCGGACGCATGTCGGTCCAGACTTCCTCAATGTAGGCCAGGCATTCCTTCTTCAGGCCGCTCTTGCCCACGGTGCGCCAGCCTTCCGGCACGGCTTTGTAATCCGGCCAGATCGAGTATTGCTCTTCGTGGTTGACCACGACCTGAAAGAGGATGTCCTCGCGGTCGAATACTGACGTCATGCTGGTTCTCCATCGGTGTAAGGGTAGGCTGCACCTGGGGTGCAGCCGGGTATGTAGATAGAACGTTCAACGCTGCGAAAAATTTACTCGGCGGCGGTGGCGGCAGCCAAGGCGCGGCCGAAGATCTCGGCGACATGATCGATTTCGGCAGCCGTGATCACCAGCGGCGGCAGGAAGCGCACCACCGCACCATGCCGGCCGCCCAGCTCCAGAATCAGCCCACGCTTGAGGCATTCACGCTGCACCAGCGGTGCCAGGCGCGCGAATGCCGGCGGATGACCGAGGGCGTCCGGCGCGCCGTTCGGGTCCACCAGCTCAACGCCCAGCATCAAGCCACGACCACGAATATCGCCCAGTTGCGGGAAGTCGCGTTGCAGGATCCGCAGATGTTCGCTCAGACGCTCGCCCATGGCGGCAGCGTGTTCGCAGACCTTGTGTTCGAGCAGATAACGCATCACCGCCGAACCAGCCGCCATCGCCATCTGGTTGCCACGGAACGTGCCGGCGTGGGCGCCCGGCTGCCAGGTGTCGAGCCAGTCACGATAGACCACCACCGCGAGCGGCAGGCTGCCGCCGATGGCTTTGGACAACACCACCACGTCCGGGACAATGCCGGCGTGCTCGAAGGCAAACATCTTGCCGGTACGGGCGAAACCGCTCTGGATCTCATCGACGATCAGCGCCACGCCAGCCTTCTCGGTGATCCGGCGCAAGCCACGCAGCCACTCGATATCGGCCGGGATCACCCCGCCCTCACCCTGCACCGCTTCGACGATCACCGCCGCCGGCAACTGCACGCCGGCTTCAGGATCGTTGAGCAGGTTTTCCAGATAACTCAGGTTGGCTTTCACCCCGGCCGCGCCGCCGAGGCCGAACGGACAGCGGTAGTCATAGGGAAACGGCATGAACTGCACGCCGTTGCTGAGCAAGGCACCCAGTGGTTTCTTCGGCCCCAGGCTGCCCATCAGGCTCAGCGCACCCTGGCTCATGCCGTGATAACCGCCGGAGAACGACAGCACGGTGCTGCGCCCGGTGGCGGTGCGCACCAGTTTCAACGCGGCTTCCACCGCATCGGTGCCGGTCGGGCCGCAGAACTGGATTTTCGCCTCGGCCGCCAATGCCGGCGGCAGTAGCCCGAACAGGTCCTGGACGAACTGATCCTTGACCGGTGTGGTCAGGTCGAGGGTGTGCAGCGGCAGTTCATCGGCCAGCACTTGCTGAATCGCCTCGATCACCACCGGGTGGTTGTGCCCCAGCGCGAGGGTGCCGGCACCGGCCAGGCAATCGATGAACGTACGGCCCTCAACATCTTCGACATACAGGCCCTTGGCACGTTTGAGCGCCAGCGGAATGCGCCGCGGATAGCTGCGGGCATTGGATTCCTGCTGACTCTGCCGGGCCAGCAATGGTGACTCGTTGAACTGATACAGGGTTTCGGCCGGCGCGGAGGTGATCCGGGCCGACGACTCTTCGATAAGGCTGGTGGCGACTGACATCTCTCGACCCCTCAATACGCTATGGATAGTGACCAAAACAGCACACCGCACAGGTGCGCGTTCCGGTCGCGGGGCGCACATGCAGGTTTTCCTGTTCTGGAAACGCTTAAGCGGGGCGAGGATTTAGACCCCGGATCGAGTTGTCAGTCGGGCACCGCCAATGGCTTGTGCATTGCAACGCGGTGCAGGCCCTGATCGGTGAAGGCCGGCGCCGTCTCGCGGTAACCCAGGTGCCGATAAAAAGCCACGCCGATACGGGTGCTGGAAACGCTCACCTGTGGCACGCCACGAATCCGCAGCCAACCTTCAAGATCAGTCATCAGGGCGCGCCCTGCACCACGGCGAAACCATTCCGGCTGCACATGGCAAAAGCCGATGTCGCCGCTGCCCGCCGCCATGCCGACGCCCACCGGCTTGTCCTGCAGCAAGGCGATGTTCAAATAGAAATGCGGATCGGCAAGGTGCGCACTGATGACGTCGGCGGACTGTAGGTCAATCCAGCGGCTGAGCAGTTGCGGGTCGTTGCGGTGGTCGAGCGCACAACCGACGCGGATCGAACGCTCGATGATGCGGCTGATAAGGCCGGCGTCGGCCGGCCTGGCCGGGCAAATGCAGATCGGTGCTTCCATGGCGCGTTCCCTCAATCCATTGAGTCAGAGCAGCCCCGACCTTAACGCCGGGGCCGGCGAATCACCAATGCAGAGACGTTACATTTGATGTGCCACACCACAAATCCCAATTGTGGGAGCGGGCTTGCTCGCGAAGGCGGCGTGCCAGTCGATACGTTGCTGACTGGCACGCCGCCTTCGCGAGCAAGCCCGCTCCCACAGGGGATTTTTGGTGGTTCAGGCAGGTTGCAGCGGCATCGTCAGTTCCACCCGCAAGCCATCCGGGCGGCTGTCGAAATGCAGGGAGCAAGCGCAGCGCTGGACGATGGCTTGCACGATGGCCAGGCCGAGGCCGCAGCCGGTGCTCTGGCCGTTACGCCAGAAGCGTTGGGTCAGATGCTGCAAATCATCGGCGGCGATACCCGGCCCATGGTCGCGCACTACAAAGCGTGCGCGCTGGCCGACGGTTTCCAGACTCAATTCCACGCTAGCGTCCGCCGGGGTATGGCGCAGGGCGTTGTCGAGCAGATTGCGCAGCGCGGCAATCGACAGCACCGCCGGCATTTGCACCGGCGCACTGGAGAGCTGCTTGGGCAATTGCAGCTTGATGCGCTGACGCTCACCGCCGGCCGCATCCTGCATCGCCAGTTTCGCCACCTGCTCGGCGCTGCACTGCACGCCGTCGTCGAACGACAGACTGCCCTCGACCCGCGCCAGCAAGAGCAATTGCTCCAGCGTGCGGTGCATGCGGTCGGCGCCCTCCTCGGCCCGCGCCAGCGACTGATCGCGGGCGCTGCCTTCGGTCATGCGCGCCACCTGCAGGTGCGTCTTGATCGCCGTCAGCGGGCTGCGCAGTTCGTGGGCGGCGTCACCGGTCAGGCGGCGTTCACGCTCGATGGTCTTGCCGATGCGCTGGAACAGCTGGTTCTGCGTATCGAGCAAGGGTTTCAGCTCGCTGGGAAACGACTGCAACTGCAACGGCTCAAGCGAGTCGGCATTGCGTCGCATCAAGGCTTCGCGCAGTCGATTGAGCGGCGCCAGGCCCTGGCCGATGCCCAGCCACAACAGGCACAGACAACCGAGCAATGCCACGCCGACCGGCACCGAGGCTGCCAGCAGGATCGACATGTTCAGGGCTTCGCGCTCGATCTGCCGATCGGCGGTGGTGATCCGCACATCACCTCGCGCAAGGGTAAAACTGCGCCACGGCGCGCCATCGATCATCTGGTCATGGAAGCCCATTTTCTCGGCTTCCAGGGTTTGCTCGGGGCTGCTGTGGCTGCGGGCCAGAATCTCTCCGCGCAGCGAACTGACCTGACAGGCCATGCCGCCGGGAATGTTCAATTGTTCGGCACTGAAATGGGTGCCCTCGCCCTTGCTCGGCAGCGGCGGCAATTGCTCCAGCAACCCAGCGACCATGCGCGCCGAGGCTACCAGACGCTGGTCGAGGGAAAACATCATCTGATTGCGCAAGTCGCTGAGCATCCAGGCCGCGGCCAGCGCCCAGATCAGGGCGAAAGCGGCACCGAGGGTCAGACTCAGGCGCAGACGCAGACTCATCACTTCTGTTGTTCTCCATCATCGGCCGGCCCGAGGCGATAGCCCAGACCGCGCACGGTTTCGACAATACCCTTACCGAGCTTGCTGCGCAGGTGATGGATGTGCACGTTCAGCGCATTACTTTCCAGCTCGTCATTGAAGCCATAGACGCTGTCCTTCAACTGCTCGGTGGACAGCACCCGGCCACGGTTGTGCAACAGCGCCTGCAACAGCGATTGCTCGCGACGCGACAATTCCACCGGTTTCCCGGCCAGCGTGGTTTCACGACTGCTCGGATCGTAGGTCAGCGCACCGTGTTCAATCAGGTTGACGCTGCGTCCGGCGACCCGGCGCAACAGGGTTTGCAGACGGGCGAACAGCTCCCGTAAATCGAACGGTTTGAGCAGGTAATCGTCAGCCCCGGCCTGCAGGCCATCGACCCGATCGGTCACCGAGTCGCGCGCGGTCAGGATCAGCACCGGAATTTCCAGACCCTGCTGACGCAGTTGTTGCAGCAACTTGAGGCCATCTTCGTCGGGCAGGCCGAGATCGAGCACCATCACGTCGAATTCGGCGACCTTGAGCATCGCCCGTGCTTTCGAGGCGGTGTTGACGTGCTCGACCGTCAGGCCCTGCGCCGTGAGACCGGCCACGATACCGCTGGCGATCAGTTCATCGTCTTCACAAACCAGTACGTGCATGGGGGCTCCATGAGCAAAAACGCCATTCAAGCAGCCGAAGATTAAGCCGCAGTTATGCCAAGTGTACCGTTTAACGAGAGAAACGCTGCGTAGCCGCACCCACTACCGCAGTACGTCAGGTAAAGAGTCGGTCATCTACCTGCGTTCCAATCCGATCGACAACCGCCAGGCGCAACTTTCAAATTGAAACATACCGGGCATATTAAAAATCAAACTGTGCAACTAACATCGACTGCACACGATTAACAACAACGCTTTCTTCAACAACCATTAAAGGACTAAACATGTCTCGATTAGGAAAGGCCGTCGCTGTTGACTGGCGCTCAGGCAAAGACCAGATTTACTTCTTTTTCACGCACTACAACATATACTCGCGCTTCAGCCTGGCAGAAAACAAAGTACCTGAAAAATATCCTTTGGAGGTATCCGGGAATTGGGATGACTTTCATGACGCCTATCAGTTGCGGTTTGGTTTTACGACCACTGGACTCGACACTGACAGGATAGACGGAGACTTCCTGTGGCTATTTCATTATGGAGAGGATCGACTCACTCCCTATGTCACCAAATATGATCAGGACGATGAACGCTGCATCAGCACGGTTCCAGTTCAGGAATCACGCTGGCATAAACTTGTGCCTTACTTCGACCGGATCATTGCAGGAACGTGGTGGCAAACCATGCCGGGCCGAGCACAGTTGTTCCGTTTCCTGATGGACAACGGTAAGGCGCTCAGGCTTGATTTTGGTTATGAGACACTTGTCGAAGAAATCATTAATGATGAAACATGGCCTGGGCTGGCCCAGTATCAAGACCGAATCATGACGGGTGCGCAAAACGATCGTACGCTGGCGGACAGTTATTGGTATCTGTTTTTGGACAAGGATGAATACATCCGCTACAACATTCAGAAAAATCAGATTCAGTCCGGACCCACCCCGATTGACGACGAATCCTGGCCAGGACTGCTGCGCGGCTAAAAACACTTTTTTCAAGTAAGTTATTGTTGGCGATCAAGCATCGATTAATCGCCAACAATACTACACACCTTGTCCCTACCCGCCAGAACAGTCAAACCCGCAATCATATTAATAAGCTTTATCAAGCGAAGTTTAGCCATTGGCAAACAGCAAGATATCAGCGGCAACGAATAACTCCGAGTTACGAAATCTTGCCTTTATGTTTATCTGAATGACAACCGGCCCGCCGATATGATCAAGAGGCGAAAAAAACATGTGGCGCGTATACAATCTCCGAAATCCGCTGGCCCGGGTTGCTGATAACCCGAGACCTCTTGCAGGCATCAGCGCATCTGCTTCGGGCCGTCCATCGGACAGCGTGCGGGGCGGTTAATCATCGGTTAATCGCCATCCACCATTGTGCCCACACTTGCACAGGGACAAGGCTCCTCCATGCGTCATTTTTTTCTTTTGTTTGCACTGCTGATTTCCGGCCTGGCCCAGGCCGGGAGCAATCCATTCGAGACCAAACCGGAGTTTCTGCCGGTCGACAAAGCCTTCGTGCTGACTTCCGAACGCCTTGAATCCGGGGAAACCCAGCTGTTCTGGCAAATCACCGACGGCTATTACCTGTACCAGAAACGTCTGAAATTCGACGGTTTGCCGGCCGAGCAACAGCCGGCGTTGCCCGAGGGCGAGTCGCACAGTGACGAGTTCTTCGGTGAACAACCGGTATATCGCCAGGGGCTGGAAGTCAAAGTCCCGGCCTCGGCCAGCGGTCAGATCAAGGTCAGTTACCAGGGCTGTGCCGATGCCGGCCTGTGTTATCCGCCGCAGACCCGGGTTATCGATCTGGGCGGCAAAGCGACGTCGACAGCCAGTGCCGAAGCGCCGGATCAGGCCTTGGCCAGCAGCCTGCAACAACGGGCGCTGGGCTGGAGCCTGCTGGTGTTCTTCGGCCTCGGCCTGTTGCTCGCGTTTACCCCATGTTCGTTGCCGATGCTGCCGATTCTGGCGGGCATGATTGTCGGCAGTGGTGCCACCCCGCGCCGCGGTTTCGCCCTGGCCAGCAGTTATGTGATCTGCATGGCACTGGTGTATGCGGCGATGGGGGTGATCGCCGCCCTGCTCGGCGCCAACCTTCAGGCATGGCTGCAAAATCCATGGCTGCTGGGTGCGTTTGCCGCAGTGTTTGTGGTGCTGGCACTGCCGATGTTCGGCTTCTTTGAATTGCAGTTGCCGGTGGCCTTGCGGGATCGCCTCGAGCACGCCTCGCGCAGTCGCAGCGGTGGCAGCCTGATCGGTGCCGGTGTACTCGGTGCGTTGTCCGGTCTGCTGGTCGGCCCGTGCATGACCGCGCCACTGGCCGGCGCTTTGTTGTACATCGCGCAGAGTGGCAATGCGCTGCACGGTGGTTTGATTCTGTTTGCGCTGGGCATCGGTATCGGGGTGCCGCTGCTGCTGCTGGTGACCGTCGGCAATCGCTTCCTGCCGAAACCTGGCGCGTGGATGAACCTGCTCAAGGGCATCTTCGGTTTCCTGTTCCTGGCCACTGCGCTGCTGATGTTGCGCCCGGTGCTGGACGCCTCGTTGTGGCTGGGCTTGTGTGGCGCGTTGCTGCTGATCGCCGCGTTCTGTGCCTGGAAGCAATCGGAAGGCTTCGGCCGGGTCGCCCAGGTGTTCGGCGCCAGTTCGTTGCTGCTCGGCCTGTGGGGCAGCCTGCTGCTGATCGGTGCTGCCGGTGGCAGTGACGATCCGTATCAGCCGTTGCAGGTGTACAGCGCCGGCCGGGGCGTCAGCGCCACGCCGAGCGGGCATGAGGCGTTCACCACGATCAAGGATCCCGCAACCCTGCAACGCGAACTGGATAGCGCCAAGGCTCAGGGCCAATGGGTGCTGCTCGATTACTACGCCGACTGGTGCGTGTCGTGCAAAGTCATGGAGAAACAGGTGTTCGGCAAGGACAAGGTCATGCAGGCGCTGAGCGATGTGCGCCTGCTGCGCCTCGACGTCACCGCCGACAATGCCGCCAGCCGCGAGCTGCTCGGCCGCTACAAAGTCCTAGGGCCACCGAGTTTTGTCTGGATTGGCGCCGACGGCGAAGAACGGCGTAGCCAGCGCATCACCGGCGAAGTCGATGCCGATACATTCCTGCAACGCTGGACCACCACTCGAGACGCCAACTGATGCTGACGTTCACCCTCGGCACCTTCGCCATCGCGCTTAACCACCTGCTGCTGATCAGTGCCTTGGCGCTGGCGACCTTTGTCGGCTGGCGGGTGGCCAAGCGTGGCGGCGATAACCCCGAGTCGGCGCTGTTCAGCCTGTTCCTGTTGGGCATGCTTGCGGCGCGCGTGGCGTTCGTCGCCCTGTATTGGGGGCACTATCGCAACGACCCGTGGCAGATCATCGACCTGCGCGACGGCGGTTTCCTCGCCTGGCCGGGGGTGATCGTACTGCTGCTGGCTGCACTTTATCGCGGCTGGCGCCGCCCGGGCCTGCGTCGGCCACTGGGTTTTGGTGTGGCCAGCGGCGTGCTGTTCTGGCTGCTGGCGACCCTGTCGCTGAACATCTACGAACAAGGCACGCGCCTGCCGGAAATCACCCTGCGTAACGCCGCCGGTGAGACCATCCAGCTCAGCGACTATCAGGGCGGCCCACTGGTGATCAACCTCTGGGCAACCTGGTGCCCGCCCTGCCGGCGTGAAATGCCGGTGCTGGAAAACGCTCAACAACAACGCCCGGACCTGACCTTTCTGTTCGTCAATCAGGCCGAAAGCATGCAAAGCGTTGCCACCTTCCTCGAAACCCAGGGCTTGAGCCTGAACAACGTACTGTTCGACCGCAGCGGCCGACTGGGTCAAGCCGTGGGTTCCATGGCGCTGCCGACTACGCTGTTCTACAGCCCTGACGGACGTTTGCTGAGCAGCCACCTGGGCGAACTGTCGAACGCCAGCCTGGCCCGCGCCCTGGAAAACTTCGACATCCCGAATCCAACCGCCGCACCGGCCACCTCTGCAAGGAAACTGCCATGCCCCGCCTCCGCCACCTGCTGACGTTGACTCTGGGCACTGCCCTGCTGCACCTGCCGTCGGTTCAGGCCGCCGAAGAATTGCCCGCCGCGATCAAGCAGATCGAAGCCAAGGGCGCGAAAATCGTCGGCCAGTTCGACGCGCCGGACGGCTTGCGCGGTTATGCAGCGCAGTACCAGAACCGTGGCATGGCGCTGTACCTGACACCGGACGGCCAGCACGTCTTGCTCGGCAATCTGTACGACGCCGACGGCAAGGACTTGAGCAGTGAGCCGTTGCAGAAACTGGTCTACGCGCCGATGGCCAAGGAAATCTGGGGCAAGTTCGAAGCCAGCAACTGGATTCAGGACGGCAACAAGGATGCACCGCGTACCGTGTACCTGTTCAGCGATCCGAACTGCCCGTACTGCAACATGTTCTGGGAACAGGCGCGGCCATGGGTCAAGGCCGGCAAGGTACAACTGCGGCACATCATGGTCGGGATCATCCGCGAAGACAGCCCGGCCAAATCCGCTGCACTGCTGGCTGCGAAAGATCCGGCCAAGGCGCTGGAAGACCATGAGAAGGCTGGCAAGGCCAGCACACTCAAACCCTTGAAAGACATCCCGGCGGCAGTGCAGACCAAACTCGCGGCGAACATGCAGTTGATGGAAGACCTGGAATTGCAGGCGACTCCGGCGATTTTCTACATGGATGACAAGGGTGAGCTGCAACAGCAGCAAGGGGCACCTTCGCCGGAGAAACTGGCGAAGATTCTCGGGCCGAAATAAGTCCGGATTCTTTATTGCCTGATCTGGCCTCTTCGCGAGCAAGCCCGCTCCCACAGGGATCACCGCGGTCACTGTGGGAGCGGGCTTGCTCGCGAAAAGAACGATGACACGGTTTAACGGTTGCGCTCAGCCAAAAAGGTAAACAACACCTCGCTCACAAACTGCGGATTCTCCAGACTGGAGATATGCCCCGCCTCCGGCACCAGCACCCACGGGCAACCGATCAGTTCGGCCATTTCCTGAGCCTCTGACGGTGGCCGTGGTTTGTCCTGGTCGCCGCACAGCACCAGGGTGGTCGCGGCGTTCAGCTCGCCCAGACGCGGCAACAGGTCATCACGGCTGAACGTGATTCGGCCCATCGGAACGATGCTTTCGCGCAGGCGATCCGTGGTGTAGGCCGCCAGTTTGGCGCGGAAGTCCTGATACAGCGGCGACTGCGGATCGATGCCCGGACGGAAGAAGATCGGCACCACGATGTCGAGCAACTGTGGCGCAATCTCGCCGCTTTCCTCGATCTGCTTGAACAGCGAGAAATAGTATTGACGGGTAGGCTCAGGCTCGACGCCGACGTAGGTGTCCATCAGCACCAGCCCGTTGATCCGCTGCGGGGCCGACAAGGCCAGCCGCACGCCCCACATGCCGCCGACCGATAGCCCCGCCAGAGTGATCCGCTCAATCTGCAGATGATCGAGCAAGGCCTCAGCCTGCCGCGCAATGTCATCCAGCGACGTGGTGCCTGGCGGCAAACGCCCGGATTCGCCGTGGCCCCACAGGTCCAGGGCAATCACCCGGTAGTGCGACGACAGCGCAGCGATCTGGGGTGCCCACATGGCCGTGTCCCACAGATAACTGCCGGCCAGCAACACGGCCGGCCCGGTGCCTTGATCAATGTAGTGCAGCGCTTGTCCGTCAACCGTGAAGAAAGGCATCGACCACCCCCGCGACAAAAAAGAGAACCGGCAGACTGAGCTGCCGGTTGTTGATCGTCAACCGTGTAAATGTCTGAAAATGTGCCGCCCCCAATCGCGAGCAGGCTCACTCCTACAAGGGAACGAATACCCAATGTAGGAGTGAGCCTACTCGCGAAGGGGCCGGTGAAGACGCCGGAATTACAAGCCCTCCAGCTCCGCCATCAGATCATTCAAGCGATCCACCTTGTCCTCAGTCATGTCACTGGCCGCCAGGCCTTCGATGTACTCGGCCAGTTCCTGCACCGTGCTGCACTCGAACATCGCCCGCAGCGGCACATCGCGTTGCAGGGTTTTCTGCACCCGCGAGGCGATCTGCGTAGCCAGCAGCGAATGACCGCCCAGTTCGAAGAAGTTGTCGCGCACGCCGACCTTGTCGACCTTGAGCACCTCGCCCCAGATGTCGGCCAGGGTCTGCTCCAGTTCGTTGCGCGGGGCCAGGTAGTCCTGGCTCTGCAACTGGCCGATCTCCAGCGCCGGCAAGGCCTTGCGGTCGAGTTTGCCGTTGGCGTTGTGCGGCAACTGATCCAGCCACAACCAGTGCAGCGGCACCATGTATTCCGGCAGTTCGCTGCGCAGGCGTTGCTTGATCCGCTCCAGACGTTCGCTCGGGTTGAGCGCCGAATCCGCCGCGACCAGATAGCCGACCAAGTGCTTGCCATTCACGCCTTCCTGCACGCCGACCGCCGCATCGCGGACTTCCGGCTGTTCGTGCAGGCGCGCCTCGATCTCCCCCAGTTCGATCCGGTAACCGCGAATCTTCACCTGATGGTCAACCCGGCCAACGTACTCCAGCACCCCGTCACTGCGCCGCCGCGCGAGGTCACCGGTGCGATACAGACGCTCGCCCGGCGCGCCGAAGGGGTTGGGCACAAATACCGGCGCGGTGCGCAGCGGATCGCTGACGTAACCGCGACCGACACCCGTCCCGGCCACGCACAACTCACCCACCGCGCCCAACGGCACCAGTTCCAGCGCGCCATCGACCAGGTACAGCACGTTGTTGTCGGTCGGCGTACCGATCGGCAAATAGCTGCCGCGAGTCGAGGCCAGGTCGACGCGGAAGAACGCCACGTCATCCGAGCATTCCGCCGGGCCGTAAGCGTTGACCAGACCGATGTCCGGGTAACGCAGCAGCCACTGGTGCGCCAGTTCCGGCGGCATCGCTTCACCGGTCGGCAGCATCCAGCGCAGGCCGTCGAGGCTCAGGCGATCGGAGGCGAGCATGCCCTGAATCAGCGACGGCACACTCTCGAGCACGGTGATGCCCTGCGCCTGCACATGCACCAGCAAGCCCTGCGGATCGTGGGCGATGGTGTTCGGCACAATGTCCACCCGCGCGCCGAACAACGGCGCGGCGAGGAACTGCCAGACCGAAATATCGAAGCTTTGCGAGGCGGTCTGCGCGATCACGTCGGCGTCCGTCAGTTTCAGGTACGGCACCTTGCTCAACTGGTTGTTGAGCATGCCGCGCTGCTCGACCATCACGCCCTTCGGCAACCCGGTCGAACCCGAGGTGTAGATCACGTACGCCAGGTTATCCGGGCCACTGTAAATGCCCGGGTTGTGCAGCGCCGTCGCCAACGCCTGCACCTCTTCCCAGACCAACAGCCGTGGACGGTTGGCGCAGCTGAATTCATCGAGCAAGGTCTGCGCCTGTTCGCGGCAGGCTTCGCTGCACACCAGCACCGGCGTGCGGCTCAGCTCGATGATGCGTTGCAAACGCTGGCTCGGCAGGCCCGGGTCCAGCGGCAGGTAACCGGCACCGGCCTTGAAGCTGCCGATGATCATCCCCAGCAGATCGAGATTACGCTCGGCCAGCAATGCCACCGGTTGATCCATCTGCACCCCGGCCGCGACCAGCGCATGGCCGAGACGGTTGGCGTTGTGGTTGAGCGCGGCATAGCTCAGTTGCTGATCGAGGCAAGTGGCGGCGATGCGCTGCGGGTGCGCCGCGACCTGCGCTTCGAACAGCGCCACGTAGCTCTGCTCCAGCGGATAGTCGTGGGCGCTCTGGTTGCAGCCGTGCAGCAGGAAGTCCTGCTCCTCGGCGCCCAACAGCGGCAGATCGGCCATGTCGCCGTGGAAACCCTCGACCAGCGCCAATAGCAGGCGCTTGAACTCGCCGAGCATGCGCTCGATGGTCGACTCGTCGAAATAGCGCTGGTCATACGACAAATGCAGACCGAGGTCATCACCCGGGTAGCACACCGCCGTCAGCGGGAAGTTGGTGTGGGTGCGACCGGAGTCCGAAGTCGCATTGAGGCTCTGCGCGCGGTCCAGTACCGAGACTTCCACCGGGGCGTTTTCGAACACGAACAGACTGTCGAACAGCGGCTGGCCTTTCGGCAGTTCACTCTGCTCCTGAATGTTCACCAGCGGCAGGTATTCGTACTCGCGCAGCTGCATGTTGCTGTCGAGCAGGCCGCTCAACCACTGGCGCACACTGGCGCGCTGATCGTCCGCCGGGATCTGCACCCGCAGCGCGATGCTGTTGATGAACAGGCCGACGGTGCGTTGCATCTCCGGCATTTCCACCGGACGCCCGGCCACGGTCACGCCGAACAGCACGTCGCGATCACCGCTCAGGCGTCGCAGCACCAAGGCCCATGCCGCCTGAGCGAAGGTGTTGATGGTCAGTTGATGGGCCTGGGCCAGCTCACGCAGACGGGCGCCATCTTCAACGTTGAGACGGGTATAGCGATCACCGACGATCATGCCGCCGCTTTCGCCGGCGTGTTCGCGCAGGAACGGCCGGTCGCTCGGGATCGGCGTGGTGCGTTCGAAACCTTGCAGGTTCTGCTGCCACCACTGGCGTGCCTCGGCCAGGCTCTGGCGTTGCAGCCAGCCGATGTAGTCGCGGTAACGCGGCGGCACCGACAACTGTGCCTCGCGACCTTCACCGAGGGCGGTGTAGATCTCGAAGAAATCGTTCATCAGCAGCGAGCGGCACCAGGCATCGATGAGGATGTGGTGGTTGCTCATCATGAACCAGTAACGCGCCGCGCCGACCTTGATCAGGCGCAGGTGGAACGGTGCCTGATTGAGCAGATCGAACCCGGCCTCGCGCTCGCTTTTCAGCAGTGCCTGCAGCTTCGGTTCTTGCTCGGCATCGCTGATGGCGCTCCAGTCCAGATACTCGACCGGTGTGCGACCCGGGCTGTGGATCACTTGCAGCATGTCTTCGCCGACGTTCCAGCAGAACGACGCACGCAGCGCTTCATGACGGGCGACCACGGCTTGCCAGGCCTGAGCGAAACGCTCGGGATCGAGTTCGCTGTTGATGCGGTAGCGATCCTGCATGTAGTACAGGCCGGTGCCCGGTTCGAGCAAGGTGTGCAGCAGCATGCCTTCCTGCATCGGCGTCAGCGGGTAGACGTCTTCGATCTGCGCCGCCGGCACCGGCAGTGCATCGAGTTGCGCCTGGGTTAGTTTCGCCAGCGGGAAGTCTGACGGCGTCAGGCCACCGGCCTGGTCTTGCAGGCAATGTTCGATCAGGCTTTGCAGCTCGCCGAGGTAGGCGTCGGCCAGATCGTTGATGGTTTGCGCCTCGTAACGCTCGCCGCTGAAAGTCCAGCGCAGCAGCAGTTCGCCGCCGTACACCTGACTGTCGATGCTCAACTCGTTGGGCAACGGCGCTTGCGGATCGTGGGCCGCACCGACCGGCTCGTCCAACGGACGGAACAGCGCATCGCTGGCGAAACTCTGGTCGAACTGGCCGAGGTAGTTGAAGGTCACCGGAGCATTCGGCAACGCCGCCATGCTGCGCTGGCTGAGGTCATCGGCCAGATAGCGCAGCACGCCATAACCGAGGCCTTTGTGCGGCACCGCGCGCAGTTGCTCCTTGATCGCCTTGATCGAAGCGCCCTGCCCGGCCGCCTCTTCGATGTTGTGCGGGGTCAGGCGTAATGGATAGGCGCTGGTGAACCAGCCGACGGTGCGAGTCAGGTCGATCTCGTCGAACAGGGTTTCGCGGCCGTGGCCTTCCAGTTGAATCAATGCCGACGGCTGCCCGCTCCAGCGGCACAGCACACGGGCAAGCGCGGTCAGCAGCAGATCGTTGACCTGCGTGCGGTAGGCGCGCGGCGCCTGTTGCAGCAGTTGTTGGGTGCGCTCGGCATCGAGGCGCACGCTGACGGTTTGCGCGTGACGATTCTGCTGTCCGCCCTGCGGGTTTTCGCACGGCAGCTCGGCGCTCGATCCGGCCAGTTGGGTCTGCCACCAGTTCAGTTCCTCGCGCAGCGATTCGCTGCCGGCATAGGCCTGCAAACGTGCCGCCCAGTCCTTGAAGGCACTGGTTTTCGCCGGCAGTTTTACCGACTGCTCGGCATCGAGCTGGCGGTACACGGTTTGCAGATCGTCGAGCAATACGCGCCAAGACACACCGTCGACCACCAAGTGATGGATCGCAATGAACAGCCGTTGCTGACCCTGCGGACCATCCACCAGCAAGGCGCGCAGCAGCGGGCCGTTTTGCAGATCGAGACTGCGCTGGGCATCGGCGAACAGTGCTGCGCACTGGTCCATCGCCGCCACCCGCACCTGCCACAACACCTCGGCGTCGGACACTGGTTGATGCGTGGCCTGCCATTGTTCGTTGACCTGGGTGAAACGCAGACGCAAAGCATCGTGCTGCTCGATCACTGCCAATAGCGCTTGCTCCAGACGATGCGGTTCCAGCGCCACGCTCGGCTCCAGCAGCAGCGCCTGGTTCCAGTGCTGACGCTCAGGAATATCAGTATCGAAGAACCAGTGCTGGATCGGCGTCATGGCCGACTCACCGACCACCAGTCCCTGCTCGGCAGTGACTTGCTCGCTGCGGCTGGCGACAGCGGCGAGGGTCTGCACCGTTTGATGCTGGAACAGATCCCGCGGGCTGAAATGAATGCCTTGCTGCCGCGCACGGCTGACCACTTGAATCGACAGGATCGAGTCACCACCGAGTTCGAAGAAGTTGTCGTTGAGACCGACCTGCTCGACGTTGAGCACCTCGCACCAGATCTGCGCCAGGGTCTGCTCCAGCTCATTGCTCGGGGCGACGTAGTGCTGACGGTTCAGCTCGGGATCCGGTGCCGGCAAGGCGCGGCGGTCGAGTTTGCCGTTGGCGGTCAGCGGCATGCTCGCCAGCAGGATCAGGTGTGTCGGCACCATGTAATCCGGGAGTTGTGCCTTGAGGTGCGACTTCAGTGCTTCACGCAACTCGGCTTGTTGCGCTTCGCCCTGCTCGGCGACTTCGCTGACCAAGTAGCCCACCAGTTGCTTGCCGCTCGGCGCATCCAGCGCCAGCACCACCGCTTCGCGGACCGAGTGGTGATCGAGCAGACGGGTTTCGATCTCGCCCAGTTCGATGCGGAAACCACGGATTTTCACCTGATGGTCGATCCGGCCCAGGTATTCCACCAGACCATCGGCACGCTGGCGCACCAGATCGCCGGTGCGGTACATGCGTCCGCCATCGGCGGCGAACGGGTCCGCCACGAAACGCTCGGCGCTGATGCCCGGACGGTCGTGATACCCCTGCGCCAGACCGGCGCCGCCGACGAACAATTCACCGGTCGCGCCTTGTGGCACCAACGCCAGATCGGCGTCGAGAATGTACGCCACCCGGTCACCGATCACGCTGCCGATCGGCACGCTGCCGGCGCCCTCTTCCAGCACTTCCGGGGCGAGACCGGCCAGTGGCATGACCACGGTTTCAGTCGGGCCATAGGCGTTGAAGAACAGACTCGGTTTGAACGCAGCACGAATCCGTTGCAGGTGCTCGCCAGTCAGCGCTTCGCCGCCGGTGATGATCATCCGCACCGGCAGAGTTTCATTCTGCGTGGCGAGGAACTGCGCCAGCTGGCTGCCGTAGCTCGGGGTGAAGCCGAGCACGTTGATCCGATGGGTGCGGATCAACCCGCAGATTTCTTCCGCATCCCACTGCCCTTGCGCTCGCAGCACCACTTGCGCGCCGCTGAGCAACGGCACCAGCAGACGCTCGGTGGCGGCGTCGAAGTTGATCGAATAGAAGTGCAGCTCGCAGTCGTCCGGGCGCATGCCGAAACGTTCGATCACGGCCTGGCAATGCATGGCGATTTCACCGTGGGACACCACCACGCCTTTCGGTTTGCCGGTCGAACCCGAGGTGTAGATCAGGTACGCCTGATGCTGCGGCAGGCTGATAAAGGGCAACTCGCTGACCGGGTAATCCACCAGCGCCGCGCTGTCGTCTTCCAGGCACCAGCGCGCCACGTTCGACGGCAGAGCGCCAAGCGCATTGAACATCGCCCGATCGCTGAGCAGCAGACCGATGCGGCTGTCTTCGATCATGTAGTGCAGACGGTCGAGCGGGTATTCCGGGTCCAGCGGCACGTAAGCGCCGCCCGCCTTGAGGATCGCCAGCAGGCCGACGACCATGTCCAGCGAACGCTCCAGCGCCAGACCGACCCGCACTTGCGGGCCGACCCCACGCTCACGCAGGGCCCAGGCCAGACGATTGGCGCGGGCATCAAGTTCGGCGTAGCTCAGGGTCTGGCCGGCGAAGGTCAGGGCCGGGGCGTCTTTGCGCATCAGCGCCTGCTCGGCGAACAGGTGATGAATGCACTGATCGAGACGATGCTTGCCCGGTTCGACGCCGAGGCTGTCGAGCAGTAGTTGTTGCTCTGGGGCATCGAGCAGCGGTAATTGGCTCAGACGCTGTTGCGGATCGGCGATCAACGCTTCCAGCAGGTTGCGCCAATGCTTGGCCATGCGTGCGATGGTCGGTTCATCGAACAGATCGGTGCTGTACGTCAGGCAGCAACCGAGGCGATGGTCGAGGTCGGTGACTTCCAGGTTGAGGTCGAACTTGGTCGCTCGCGCATCGTTGGCCAGGTACTCGACGGTCATCCCGGCGAGCATGCGGCTCTGCTGGAACTCCCAGCGCTGCACGTTACACATCACCTGGAACAGCGGGTTGTACGCCGCGCTGCGGGGTGGTTGCAGCGCTTCGACCAGATGATCGAACGGCAGATCCTGATGCGACTGGCCCTCAATCACGGTGTGACGCACTTGCTCGAACAACTCGCCGACCGACATCTGCCCGTCGAGCTGGCAACGCAACACCTGAGTGTTGAGGAATGCACCGATCAGCCCTTCGCTTTCCGGGCGGATACGGTTGGCCACCGGCGCGCCGATGCGCAGGTCGGTCTGACCACTGTAGCGGTAGAGTAACGTGGCGAGCGCGGCGGTCATGGTCATGAACAGGGTCAGACCGTTTTGCGCATTGAACGCACGGACGCGGGCGGCAAGATCGTCGCTCAGGTCGAAACGGAACAACTCGCCCTGGTGGCTTTGCACCGGCGGACGCGGACGGTCGCCGGGCAGTTCCAGCAGCGGATGTTCGCGACCGAGTTGCGCGGTCCAGTAGTCGAGTTGACGCTGACGTTCACCGGACTCCAGCCACTGCCGTTGCCAGACGCTGTAGTCGAGGTACTGCACCGGCAACGCTTCGAGCGGCGAGTCGCGGTCATCGACAAAGGCTTCGTACAACGCGCTGAGTTCGCGGGCAAAAATATCCATCGCCCAGCCTTCGGTGACGATGTGATGCAGGGTCAGCACGAAGTAATGCTCCTGCTCGGCGGTCTTCACCAGACAGGCGCGCAGCAGTGGGCCGCTTTCCAGATCGAACGGCAGATGCGCTTCTTCGTCGGCCAGTTGCTGGACCTGTTGCTCGCGCTGGTCCGCCGGCAGTTTCGAGAAATCTTTCCAACCCATGCGCACGCCGGTCTCGGCATGCACTTGCTGACGGGCCACGCCATCGACGCTCGGGAACGTGGTGCGCAGGGTTTCGTGGCGCAGGATCAGCGCCTGCAAGGCCGCCTCGAAATGCTCGACGTGCAACACGCCGCGCAGGCGCGCCATGCCGCCGACGTTGTACGCCGGGCTGTCCGGCTCCATCTGCCAGAGGAACCACATGCGTTGTTGCGAGTACGACAGCGGCACCGCTTGGCTGCGATCGACTTTGGCAATCGGCGGCTGCTTGTTGGTCTGGCCGCTGGCCTGGATCAGGCGGATCTGCTCGGCGAAGTCCCCGAGTTCGCTGTGCTCGAACAAGGCGCGTAACGGCAACTCGACGTCACAGGCCTGACGGCTGCGCGAGATGATTTGTGTGGCCAGCAATGAGTGCCCGCCGAGGGCGAAGAAGTCGTCGCGCAGGCCGATCCGCGGCAAACCCAGCACTTCGCGCCAGATCGCGGCGATCTGTTGTTCCAGCTCGGTGACCGGTTCGACGTGTTCACGCACCTGCCACTGCGGCTCGGGCAAGGCGCGGCGGTCGAGCTTGCCGCTTGGGCTCAGGGGCATTGCGTCCAGGCGCATCAGTTGCGCCGGGACCATGTATTCCGGCAGTTCGGCGGCCAGTGCGGTTTTCAGACGAGCGATTTGCGCGTCCTGATCTTCGCGGGCATCGATGGCAGTGAAGTAGCCGATCAATTGCGCGCCAGCGGCGGTTTCCCGCACCAGTACCACGGCTTGAGCGACGCCGTCCTGGGCCAGCAGGCGCGCTTCGATTTCTTCCGGCTCAACGCGGAAACCACGCAGTTTGACCTGCTGATCGAGACGCCCGAGGTATTCAATCACGCCGTCAGCGGTCCAGCGTGCACGGTCACCGGTGCGATACAGACGTGCGCCCTGCTCGCCCAGTGGGTCGACCACGAAACGCTCCGCAGTCAGCGCCGGGCGACCGAGGTAACCCCGGGCCAGACCGATGCCGCTGATGCACAGTTCGCCCGGCACACCGGCCGGCACGGGATTGAGATCGGCGTCGAGCACGCGGCAGATCACGTTGCCCAGCGGCCGGCCAATTGGCGAACGCTCGCCATCGGCCGTGGTGCAGTGCCAATGGGTGACGTTGATTGCGGTTTCGGTCGGGCCGTAACGGTTGTGCAGTTGCACCGCCGGCAGTTGCGCCAGCACGCGGTTGCGCAGTTCCGCCGGCAGCGCCTCACCGCCGGAGAATAACCGGCGCAGGCTGGTGCATTCGGCGCTCAGCGGTTCGTCGATGAACAGCGCGAGCAGCGGCGGCACAAAGTGCAGCGTGGTCACACCGTATTCCTGAACCAACTGGGCGATGCGATGCGGATCGCGGTGTTCACCGGGGCCGGCGATCAGCAGACGTGCGCCAGTGATCAGCGGCCAGAAGCACTCCCACACCGACACGTCGAAACTGATCGGTGCCTTTTGCATCAGCACGTCGCTGTCGTTCAGGCGGTAGCTATGCTGCATCCATTGCAGACGTTCGGCCAACGCGGCGTGGGTGTTGCCGACGCCTTTCGGTTGGCCGGTGGAGCCGGAGGTGTAAATCACGTAGGCGAGGTTGTCGCCATGCAGGTGCAGACCCGGCGCCTGGCTCGGCCAGCTCTCCAGATGCAGCGCGTCCATGGCGATCACGCTGACGCCGTCGCTGGCCGGCAGACGGTCGAGCAATGCGGTCTGAGTCAGCAGCAGCTCGACACCGCTGTCGCTGAGCATGTAAGCCAGGCGCTCGGCGGGGTAATCCGGGTCCAGCGGCACATACGCGCCACCAGCCTTGATGATCGCCAGCAGACCGATCAGCAGTTGCGGCGAACGCTCGGCAGCAATCGCCACGCACACATCCGGGCCGACACCTTTGTCGCGCAGATAATGCGCGAGGCGGTTGGCCTGGGCGTGCAATTCGGCGAAGTCGAGACTGCCGCCGTCCCACACCAGCGCGGTGCGTTCCGGGGTCTGCCGCGCCTGTTCGTTGAGCAGTTCCGGCAGCCATTGTTGCGCCGGGGTGCACGGGGCGATGCTCCATGCCTGCTGCTGTTCGTGCTCGCACGGAGTGAGCAATGGCAGGTCGCCGATCGCCTGTTGCGGCTGTTCGCAAACGGCGCGCAGCAGGTTGCTGAAGTGCTCGGCCAGACGCGCGATGGTCGCTGCGTCGAACAGCTCATCGGCGTAGTCGAAGGACAGGGTCAGGCGCCCGTTGCGATCTTCTTCGCTGTGCAGTTGCAGGTCGAACTTGGCTTCGCGGCTGTGCCACGGCAACTCTTCGGCGAGCAGGCCCGGCAGGCGCTTGAGCGCACTCAAGTCGCGCTGCTGATGGTTGAACATGACTTGGAACAGACCCTGCTCGCGGGCCTGCGGGAACGCCTCGAGCAGTTGTTCGAACGGCAGATCCTGATTCGCCAGAGCGCCCAGTGCAGCGTCGCGGGTCCGCGCCAGCAACTCGACAAATGACAGCCGTGAATCAACCTCGGCCCGCAGCACTTGAGTGTTGATGAAGAAGCCGATCAGGCCCTGGGTTTCCAGGCGCGGACGGTTGGCGTTGGGGATACCGATGCGGATTTCGCGCTGACCACTGTAACGGTGCAGCAGGCTCTGGAAGGCCGAGAGCAACAGCATGAACGGCGTCGACTGGTGAGCCTGGGCGGTCTGCTTGATCGCATCGCTGAGGCTGACGCCGAGGCGCACACTGTGGCGCGCAGCGCTGTGCAATTGTCTGGCCGAACGCGGATGATCGGTGGCCAGTTCCAGTACCGGATGCTCGTCGCCCAGTTGGGCTTTCCAGTACGCCAGTTGCCGCTCGCCCTCGCCTTGCGCCAGCCATTGGCGCTGCCACCTGCCGTAGTCGGCGTATTGAGTCGGCAGCGGCGCGAGTTCGGCGCGCTGGCCTTGAGAGGCGGCAGCGTACAGGCGCGAGAACTCGTCGATCAGTACGTTCAGCGACCAGCCGTCGGCGATGATGTGGTGCAGCGTCACCAGCAACTGGTGATCTTCGTCGTCGAGACGCACCAGCGTCACCCACAGCAGCGGGCCTTTTTCCAGGTCGAACTGGGTGCGCGCTTCGTCCTCGCGGATCTGTTGCGCGCGGGCTTCACGTTCGTGCGCCGGCAGGTCGCTGATGTCGATCAGTTGCAGGTTGAATTCCGGCGCGGCGTCGACTTGTTGCAGCGCCACACCGTCGCGTTCGAAGAAGCGTGTGCGCAGCGATTCGTGGCGCTCGATCAGTTGCTGGAAGCTCGCACGCAACGCGTCTTCGTCCAGCTCGCCGCGCAGACGCAGGGCGCCGGGAATGTTGTAGGCGCTGCTTTGCGGGTCGAGTTGCCAGGTGATCCACAGCCGGTTTTGCGCCAGCGATTGCGGCAGTGCTTCGCTGCGCGACAAGGTGGTTATTGCGCCTTGGGCGCTGCCGCCGTCCTGTTGCTGCTGCGCCACGGCAGCGGCGAATGCGGACAGGGTCGGGGCTTCGAACAACAGGCGCAGATTCAGCTCCAGCGCCAGTTCTTCACGCACTCGGGCGATCACTTGCGTGGCGGCAATCGAGTTGCCGCCGAGCAGGAAGAAGTGGTCGTCGGCACCGACCTGTCTGACGTTGAGTTGTTCGGCCCAGATCTTGCCGATCAAGGCTTCCAGCTCGGAGGCTGCCAGGGTCGACTCGTTACTTTGCACCTCGGCGGACGGGAACACCGCGTAGCTGTCGAGGCTGCCATCGGCCAGACGATTGCGGCACGCCGAGCGTTGCAGCTTGCCGCTGGACGTCTTCGGCAGCGCGCCCGGATTGAGCAGCACCACCACGCTCGGCGCTTGTTGACAGGCCTCGGCCACCGCTTGGCGAATGGCTTTGATCAGCGCTTCCGGCGGCAGGATTTTTTGCACGCTGCGGCTGATTTCCGCGGCGATGCCGATGCCTTCTTCACCATCCTGAGTGACCGCGAATGCCGCGACCCGGCCCTTGCGCACCACTTCCACTTCGTTCTCGACAGTTTTCTCGATGTCCTGCGGATACAGGTTGTGGCCGCGCACGATGAGCATGTCTTTCAGGCGACCGGTGATGAACAGTTCACCGTCGCGGCTGAAGCCCAGGTCACCCGTGCGCAGCCAGGTGCGGCCGGCGTGTTGGACGAAAGTCTTGGCACTGGCCTCGGGATTGCGCCAGTAGCCGTGAGCGATACTCGGGCCGGCGGCCCAGACTTCACCGACGAGGTTGTCAGCCAGTTCGTTTAGCGTTACCGGATCGACGATCAGCACCGCATGCTCAGGCTGGCTGATGCCGCAACTCATGATCGGGCTGCCGTCGCCCGGCTCGGCGCGATTTTGCGTCAGCGCCTGATCATCGACGCGCAGCGCAGGAATACCAGCGCCACGGGGGGTGCCGGCGACGAACAGGGTCGCCTCGGCTAGACCGTAGGAGGCCATGAAGCTGTCTTCACTGAAACCGCACGGGGTGAACTTCTCGGCAAAGCGTTCAAGTGTGTCTAGGCGGATCGGTTCGGAGCCGGAATAGGCCACGCGCCAGCGGCTTAGATCAAGGCGTTCCAGCGCCGATTCGCTGACCCGCTCGCTGCACAAACGATAGGCGAAATCCGGTCCGCCACTGATGGTGCCGCCGTATTGGCTGATCGCTTCGAGCCAGCGCAACGGGCGGCCAAGGAAGTACGCAGGTGACATCAAGATGCACGGCACGCCGCTGAAAATCGGTTGCAGCAGGCCGCCGATCAGGCCCATGTCGTGGTACAGCGGCAGCCAACTGACGATCACGTCATCGGGGTTCACATCGATGCCGAAACCGTGACGAATCAGCAGCTCGTTGGCCACCAGATTGCCGTGACTGACCTGCACACCTTTGGGCAACGCGGTGGAGCCGGAGGTGTATTGCAGGAAGGCAATGTGATCTTGCGGCAGAGCCGGCTCAACCCAGCGTTCAGCCTGCGCGCTGTCGAGCGTATCGACGCACAGCAGCGGTGGCGCACCTTCGATTTGCTGCAAGGCATCGCGCAGGTCGGCGCTGGTCAACAGCAGGCGCGGTTCGGCGTCCGCGATGATCGACAGCAGGCGTTCCTGATGATGACGGCGGGCGGACTCCGGCGGATAGGCCGGCACCGCAATCACCCCGGCGTACAGGCAACCGAAAAACGCCGCGACGTAATCCGCGCCGCTGGGAAACAGCAGCACCGCGCGATCACCGAATTCAGCCTGGGCCTGCAACGCGGCAGCAATGGTCCGCGCGCGCTGATCGAGTTCGCGGTAACTGAGCACCACGCCCTGCTCCTCGGTTTCGGCGAGAAAGCGCAGGGCCAGGCGATCCGGCGTCTGTGCCGCACGGCGCTGGAGGGCTTGGACCAGAGTGCTGGGGAGTTCGAACGCGTCGGTCATGAGGTTTCCTGCCTGAATTCGGCTTGTTAAGTGGAATCGGGTGGCTGCGTCACGCCGGTCGAGGGCGTGCAGGGCGCGGTCTGTGCCGACCGCGCGAGGCTTGGGAATGCTGTCTGGCCGGGGCTGTGCGCCCGAAGCCATTCACCAATGAGAACGGATGACCTGGGGAAATAATTAGTCGGCGCGCAGGATCGCCAACGGGGGCCGAGGTGTGGCGGTGTGTCGCAGTTCTCGATTCGCACCTTTACGGAGCATTAGTTCTCTTTCTCAATTGACAATCATTATCATTCAACATAATTTGTCGCTCGATGTGTAGGACGGCCCCGTCCCCCAGGCGTCCCACTAACCTATTGGCAGCAAGGTGATTTCCATGACGGAACAAGTATCCACAAGCAGGTGCGATTCACCGCTACTTCAGGCCTTCGTCGACAATCGACTGATTCTGGTGAAGATTGCAGCCCGCATTACCGGCTGCCGTTCGCGCGCCGAAGACGTGGTTCAGGATGCGTTCTTCCGACTGCAGTCGGCTCCACCGATCACGTCGTCAATCAAGGCTCAATTGAGTTACCTGTTCCAGATCGTGCGCAATCTGGCCATCGATCACTACCGCAAACAGGCGCTGGAGCAGAAATACGCAGGCCCGGAAGAGGAAGGGTTGAACGTGGTCATTCAAGGCGCTTCGCCAGAAACCTCGCACATCAATTTCTCGACACTGGAACACATCGCCGACGCGCTGACCGAACTGCCCAGCCGTACCCGCTACGCCTTCGAGATGTACCGCCTGCACGGGGTGCCGCAAAAGGACATCGCCAAGGAACTCGGCGTCTCGCCGACCCTGGTCAACTTCATGATTCGTGATGCGCTGGTGCACTGCCGCAAGGTGTCGGGCAGTCGTGGGGATGCGGCTTCGATGGGTCGTCGCTAAGCCCTGAATTCGGCGTCAAGCCATTCGCGAGCAAGCCCGCTCCCACATTTGACCGGCGTACACAGGTCGATGTGGGAGCGGGCTTGCTCGCGAAGGCAGACTTGAGACCGCAATAGAACCCAGGCCTTGTCACCTCAGGCCAGCTTGCACCGATCGAAAAACCGCTCACGCCCCAGAATCATCAATGCCGCACGCTTGTGCGGAAAGTCGAATTCCTTCTCGCAGTGGAAGCACTGGTTGTGCATGTGGCCGATCATCTTCGCGTTGTCGGCACGCGGTTCGGCAACCACGCGCTGAGTGCGCGGATCATCCAGAAACAGGTAGTGCACCAGCGCCGACAACCAACTCGCGACTTTGTGCGGGCCACGGTGATTCTCCTCCCCCACCAGCATGTGAATGCCACGGTCGTAATTGTCGGCGTCGTAGAACGGCGCAATACGATCTTCCTTGGCCCAGTAGGCTTCGAAATAGGCAAACGGCTGATCGTCGAAACAACCGATCAGCGTCAGGGTGTGCGGATCGGCGTCGAGCTTGCTCAGGTATTCGCGATGCTGCTCAAGACTGCCCTCCTCCTGCCAGAAACTGGCGACCCGCGGACTGTTCTGCCAACGGTTGAAGCGCGCCAGATCCTGCTCGATTTCCACCGTGCGCAGGGAAATCCACGCACCGAGACGCGCATCGAAGCGCCGATAGACTTCACCGCGCGGCTTCACCGGGCGCAGCGGGTGGCGCTTGCCCTGGCTGATCACCATTTGCTGCGGGTAGCTGCCGCTCAAAGAGGTGCCGAGCCATGGCTGCGGCAGTTGCCAGAACAGTGTGCGTTCGCAGCGATACTCACCGGCCACCTCGGTACTCACCAGCAAACCGCTGAGCAAGGCTTCGGTGGGTGGCTGATCCAGCTGCCAGAGCAATTGCTGGCGCTCCGGCTCACGGGCGAACAACCAGTAACAGGCCGCCCACAACGCCAGGCCGGGCGGCAGGGCAAAACGCTCATCGAGCTGAATCGGGCCGTTGCCGCCACGATCCATACGCAGGCGAATCAGCGGTTGCCCGTCCAGGCTCAGGCTCAGACGGCTTTCAGTTGCATCGGCTACCAATTGGCTGCCCGAAGGCAAGGCCAGGGCAGTCAGGTCATTCAGATTGGACATGGGTCGGGCTCACGATAATCGTCGACAGTTCAACGATGGGACGTGAGCCAGGGGAGGAAATTTAGCCGCCGGGGTGAAAAACGCTCAGGGCTGCGGCACCGGCACCACGGCAATCTTGTACGGCTCGAAGATTTTCAGCATCTGGCCGTTGTTGCGCAGCCCCTGCAGTAACTTGCTGAACGCCTCGCCGGTGATCGGTGCGCTCGGGCGCAAAATGGCGTAGTGGTGATAAATCTGATCGATGCGCTGCGACACCAACAGCTCATCTTTAACCTTTTCATTGCGCTTCAGATAATCGAACAGGTAGGAGCGCGTCACCAAGGCAATGTCGGCGCGCCCGCGCAGAACCATCAACAGGTTGCTGTCGTGGGAATAGGTCAGCGTGGCGTTGAACGTATCAGCAAGGTATTTGGGATCGGCATTGAAGTTGGCGAACTCATAGTGATAACCGCTGTACAGCGCCAGGCGCTTGCCCTTGAGATCGGAAAAATAGTTTTCCTGGCGAGCATCTTTGCGTTGCGCGACAAAAATCTCGGCATCTTCCAGACCCATATCGACCGTGGTATGTGGAATGTCCTTCCAGCCCCACTCGGGGTTTTCGAAGATGGCCATGTCGGTGCGACCTTCCTTCAGATCGCCGAAACGCCGGGGAATCGAGGTCGGTACCAAGACAAACTGATAGTCCGTCTGCAACGCGTTGAGCGCTTCGACCAATTCCGGCAGCAGCCCGGTATCGGCGCCGCTTTCCGGGCGAATGGTGTAAGGGGGAAAGTGCGCGGCGCCCACTCGAACCAGTTGCGCCGCCTGCGCAGGCAACCCTGAAAATGCCGTCAGCGCGACGAGTACCAGACCCGTGGCCGTCCGAATTGGCGAAGACTTCAAAACACCCCACTCCCCGAAAAAATACCGATCAATGCATTCAAGCTAGGCGGTTTCGCCCAGTTAGCCAGTTTCCCGACCTTATAGAAAAATGGGTTAACGCTCTTCGAGCACCAGAATCAGCGCTTCATCGGCCAACTGATCGAGGCTCAGGCTGCCGCCGGCACGGAACCAGGTGGTGGTCCAGGACAGCGCGCCGGTGAGAAAACGTCGGGTAACGAATACATCGCCACGGATAAAACCGGCCTCCTTGGCTTCCCCCAGCACCTGCAGCCAGATGTCCTCATAGACATCGCGCAGGGCCAGCACCCGGGCCTGACCGTCTTCGGACAACGAGCGCCATTCGTAGACCAGCACCGCCATGGCTTCGCCGCTGCCGCCCATGATCGATTGCAATTCGCAGCGGATCAGCGCCAGCACCCGCTCGCGCACATGGGTGGCTTCGGCCAGCGCGGCGCGCATCAGCGCGGTGTTGTAGCGGATGGTCTCCTCCATCACCGCACGGAGGATTTCATCCTTGCTTTTGAAGTGATGAAAAATGCTCCCGGACTGAATCCCCACCGCCCCCGCCAGGTCACGCACCGTCGTGCGCTCGTAGCCCTTGTTGCGGAACAGGTGAGCCGCCACTTGCAGCAGTTTGCCGCGGGCACTGTCAGGGTCGGTCAACTGGCCCTGGTCGACCAGTTCGCGCATGACCCTCAGGGCTTTTTGCTCGTCCACCCGTTCTCTCCTACAGTCGATCAGTCTGTTGCCCCCTGAACACGCAGGGTTGCGCGCAATTTAAGCCGCGGGCCGCAACCAAGCAAGCGCTTGGGCAGAAGATATTTCAGTGGTTTACAAACCAAGCGCTTGCTTGGTAGCCTCCAGACACTTCTGTCGCAGGTTCCTGAGTCGGAGATAAAAATGCCCACCACCGTTCGGATCGGATGCGCTAGCGCATTCTGGGGTGACACCAGTACCGCCGCCGCACAACTTGTGGCCGGCGGACAGCTGGATTATCTGGTGTTCGATTACCTGGCCGAGATCACCATGTCGATCATGGCCGGCGCCCGTATGAAGGACCCGCAGGCCGGGTTCGCCGGGGACTTCGTCGAAGTGCTCGCGCCGCTGCTGCCGCAACTGGCTGAACAGAAAATCCGCGTCATCAGCAATGCCGGCGGGATCAATCCAAAAGCCTGTGCCGCCGCTCTGCAAGCCGCCTGCGACAAGGCCGGGATCAAGCTGAAAATCGCCGTGCTGCTCGGCGACGACCTGCAACCGCAATTCAAGCAACTTGCCGCCCAAGACATCCACGAAATGTTCAACGGCGCGCCGCTGCCGCCGATGTGCGTATCGACCAACGCCTACCTCGGCGCACCGGGCATCGTCGAAGCCCTGCGCCTGGGCGCCGACATCGTCATCACCGGGCGCGTGGTCGACAGCGCGGTGGTCAGTGCGGCGCTGGTGCATGAATTCGGCTGGGCGTGGCACGACTACGACAAACTGGCCCAGGGCGCGCTGGCCGGGCACATCATCGAGTGCGGCGCGCAATGTACCGGCGGCAACTTCACCGACTGGCGCGACGTGCCGGATTACGAACACATCGGTTTCCCCATCGTTGAAGTCAGCGCCGACGGCCAGTTCACCGTCAGCAAACCCGAAGGCTCCGGCGGCCTGGTGACGCCGCTGACCGTTGGCGAGCAGATGCTCTATGAAATCGGTGATCCGCAGGCGTATCTGTTGCCGGATGTGGTCTGCGATTTCACTCAGGTCAAACTGCAGCAACAAGGCAAAAACGCCGTGCACGTCCACGGCGCCAAAGGCCTGCCACCCAGCGACAAATACAAGGTCAGCGCGACCTGGCCGGACGGTTTCCGCTGCACCGCCAGTTGCCTGATCGCCGGTATCGATGCGGTGGACAAGGCCCGGCGCGTCAGCCAGGCGATCATCGACAAGACCTCGGAAATGTTCAGCCAACGCGGCTGGCCAGCGTACAGCGAAGTCGACATCGAACTGCTCGGCAGCGAAGCCACTTACGGCCCGCACGGCCAGCGTCGTGACAGCCGCGAGGTGGTGATCAAACTCGCGGTGCGCCATCCACTGAAACCGGCGCTGATCCTGTTCTCCCGGGAAATCGCCCAGGCTGCCACCGGCATGGCTCCGGGGCTGACCGGCATCGTCGGCGGACGGCCGACGGTATATCCGTTGATTCGCCTGTTTTCGTTCCTGATCGATAAAAACGCCTGCACCCTGCAAGTCGATATGGCCGGTGAACAGCACCCCTGCGCCCTGCCCGCGCAAACACCACTCGACAGCCACGATCTGCCCACCCCCGACCAGCCACCGAAACCCCAGGGCCGTGCCGACGCCAGTGTGCCGTTGGTGAAACTGGCGGTGGCGCGCTCCGGTGACAAGGGCAACCACAGCAACATCGGCGTCCTGCCGCGCCGCCCCGAATACCTGCCGTGGATCGCCGAAGCGCTGACCCTGGCAGTGATTGTCGACTGGATGAGCCACGTGCTCGACCCGATTCATGGCCGGGTCGAGCGCTGGTACCTGCCCGGCACCCACAGCCTGAATTTCCTGCTGGAAAACGCCCTCGGTGGTGGCGGTGTCGCGAGTTTGCGTATCGATCCACAGGGCAAGGCCTTCGCCCAGCAGTTGCTGGAAATCCAGATCCCGGTGCCGCAGAGCATCGCCGAACAGCTCGACTAGAGGATTCGCGTCATGGCTTATGAGTCAATTTTCCGTGCCGATCTGTTCAGCGGCCAGAACATCATCGTCACCGGTGGCGGCAGCGGCATCGGGCGCTGCACCGCGCATGAACTGGCGGCGCTCGGGGCCAATGTGCTGCTGGTCGGGCGCAAGCCGGAAAAACTGCAAAAGGTCGCCGCTGAAATCACCGAAGACGGTGGCCGCGCGCACTGGCAAGCCTGCGACATCCGTGATGAGGAAGCGGTGAAACAACTGGTCACTGAGTTGATCGCCGAACACGGGCCGATCCACGGTCTGGTCAACAATGCCGGCGGCCAGTACCCGTCGCCACTGGCCTCGATCAATCAGAAAGGCTTCGAAACCGTGCTGCGGACCAATCTGGTCGGCGGCTTCCTGATGGCCCGGGAAGTGTTCAACCAGTCGATGAGCAAGCACGGTGGCAACATCGTCAACATGCTCGCCGACATGTGGGGCGGCATGCCCGGCATGGGCCATTCCGGCGCGGCACGTTCGGGGATGGACAACTTCACCAAGACCGCCGCGTTCGAATGGGGTTACGCCGGGGTGCGGGTCAATGCAGTGGCGCCGGGCTGGATCGCGTCCAGCGGCATGGACACTTATGAAGGCGCGTTCAAAGCAGTGATCCCGACCCTGCGCGAACATGTGCCGCTCAAGCGCATCGGTACCGAATCGGAAGTCAGTGCGGCGATCGTTTTCCTGCTCAGTCCGGCGGCGGCGTTCATCAGCGGCAGCACCTTGAAAATCGATGGCGCAGCCAGTCTCGGCAGCCGCGCATGGCCGTTGCCCAAGGCGAGCCACAGCGAGTCGTTCAACGGTTTCCATCGGGCGTACCTGCCCGACGTGCTCAAGGACAAGGAGTAAGCCATGCCGCAGATCCAGTCCCAACTCGATCCGCACAGTGAGGCCTTCGCCCGCAATCAGACGGCGATGCTCACGGCCATCGAGCACGTCCAGCAACTGGAACAGAACCTGCTGAACAAGGCTGCCGAAGCCAAGGCCAAATTCGACAAGCGCGGGCAACTGCTGCCCCGTGAACGCCTGAATCTGCTGCTCGACCCCGGCGCACCGTTCCTCGAACTGGCGAGCCTGGCCGGTTACAAACTGCACGACGACAAGGACGGCAGCGCCGCCGGCGGTGGCCTGATTGCCGGCATCGGTTACGTGTCCGGCATACGCGTGATGGTGGTGGCCAACAACAGCGCGATCAAGGGCGGCACCATTTCCCCGACTGGCCTGAAAAAGTCCCTGCGCCTGCAACAGATCGCCCAGGAAAACAAACTGCCGGTGATCACCCTCGCCGAAAGCGGCGGGGCCAACCTCAACTATGCCGCGGAGATTTTCGTCGAGGGTGCGCGCAGCTTTGCCAATCAGGCGCGGATGTCGGCCATGGGCCTGCCGCAAATTACCGTGGTGCACGGTTCGGCCACGGCGGGTGGCGCGTATCAACCGGGGCTGTCGGATTACGTGGTGGTGGTACGCGGCAAGGCCAAGCTGTTTCTTGCCGGGCCGCCGCTGCTCAAAGCCGCGACGGGCGAGGTCGCCACCGATGAAGAGCTGGGCGGCGCCGAGATGCACGCGCAGGTCGCCGGCACCGCCGAGTACCTGGCCGAGAACGATGCCGATGGCGTGCGGCTGGTGCGCGAGATCCTGCGCATGTTGCCGTGGAACGAGCAACTGCCGTGGCTGCCCGAGCTGCAATACAAGGCGCCGCTGTACCCGATCGACGAACTGCTCGGACTGATCCCCGACGACCCGAAAAAGCCCTACGACGTGCGCGAAATCATTGCGCGGATTGCTGATGAATCCGAGTTCCTTGAATTCAAGGGCGAGTTCGATCAACACACCGTTTGCGGCCAACTGAAAATCCACGGTCGCGCCTGCGGTTTGATCGGCAACAACGGCCCGATCACCCCCGCCGGGGCGAGCAAGGCCGCGCAGTTCATTCAGCTGTGCGACCAGAGCCAGACGCCGCTGCTGTTTTTCCATAACACCACCGGGTTCATGGTCGGCACCGAATCCGAGCAGCAAGGCGTGATCAAACACGGCTCGAAACTGATTCAAGCGGTGGCCAATACGCGAGTGCCTAAACTGACGATTGTCGTCGGCGGTTCCTACGGTGCCGGCAACTATGCGATGTGCGGGCGCGGTCTCGATCCACGCTTCATTTTTGCCTGGCCCAACAGCCGCACCGCGGTGATGGGCGGCGCGCAGGCCGGCAAGGTGCTGCGCATCGTCACCGAGGCCAAACAGCTCAAAGAGGGCTTGGTGCCGGACCCGAAAATGCTCGACATGCTCGAACAGGTCACCGCGCAGAAACTCGACAGCCAGTCCACCGCGCTCTACGGCAGCGCCAACCTGTGGGACGACGGCCTGATCGACCCACGCGATACCCGCACCCTGCTCGGATACCTGCTGGATATTTGCCATGAAGCCGACATCCGCACGCTGCAACCCAACAGCTTCGGCGTCAGCCGCTTCTGACTGCCACGGATCCCAAGGAGAACAATAAAAATGATCTTCACCCCGGAACACGAAGCACTGCGCCGCACCGTCCGCCAATTCGTCGAGCACGAAATCAACCCGCACGTCGATGAATGGGAACAGGCCGGGCGCTTTCCGATCCACGAGATTTTCCGCAAGGCCGGCGACCTCGGGTTGCTGGGGATTTCCAAGCCGGAAAAATTCGGCGGCATGGGCCTCGACTACAGCTATTCGATTGTCGCCGCCGAAGAGTTTGGCACCATCCACTGCGGCGGCATTCCGATGTCGATCGGCGTACAGACCGACATGTGCACCCCGGCGCTGGCCCGCTTCGGCTCCGATGAATTGCGCGACGAATTCCTCCGCCCCGCGATTAGCGGCGAGCAGGTCGGCTGCATCGGAGTCTCGGAAGTCGGTGCCGGCTCCGACGTCGCCGGGCTCAAGACCAGCGCGCGCAAGGACGGCGACGACTACGTGATCAACGGCAGCAAGATGTGGATCACCAATTCACCGAGTGCCGACTTCATCTGCCTGCTGGCCAACACCTCGGACGACAAGCCGCACATCAACAAGTCGCTGATCATGGTGCCGATGAACACCCCGGGCATCAGCCTCAGCTCGCACCTGGACAAGCTCGGCATGCGCAGCTCGGAAACCGCGCAGGTGTTTTTCGATAACGTGCGTGTGCCGCAGCGCAACCGCATCGGCCACGAAGGCGCCGGGTTCATGATGCAGATGCTGCAGTTCCAGGAAGAACGCCTGTTCGGCGCGGCGAACATGATCAAGGGTCTGGAATATTGCGTCGACAGCACCATCGAGTACTGCAAGGAGCGCAAGACCTTCGGCAACGCGCTGATCGACAATCAGGTGATTCACTTCCGCCTCGCCGAATTGCAGACCGAAATCGAATGCCTGCGGGCGCTGGTCTATCAGGCCACCGAGCAGTATGTGAAGGGCCAGGACGTCACACGCCTGGCGTCGATGGCCAAGCTCAAGGCCGGACGCCTCGGTCGTGAAGTCAGCGACAGCTGTCTGCAATATTGGGGCGGCATGGGCTTCATGTGGGACAACCCGGTGGCCCGCGCCTATCGCGATGTGCGGCTGGTGTCGATTGGCGGCGGCGCCGACGAAATCATGCTGGGGATCATCTGCAAACTGATGGGCATCCTGCCGGGGAAAAAGAAATGAGCGCCCTGCCCGACTGCCAGACGCTGCTGCTGGAACAGCACGGCGGCGTGCTGCACATCACCCTCAATCGCCCGGAAAGCCGCAATGCGATGAGCCTGCAAATGGTCGCCGAGCTGCGTGCGGTGCTGGCGGCGGTGCGCGATGACCGCGGGGTGCGCGCTCTGGTCCTCAGCGGTGCCGGTGGGCATTTCTGTGCGGGTGGCGACATCAAGGACATGGCCAATGCCCGTGCCCAAGGGGCCGACGCTTACCGCGAGTTGAACCGCGCCTTTGGAGCCCTGCTGCAAGAAGCTCAGGACGCACCACAAGTGCTGATCACCGTGCTGCAGGGCGCAGTGCTCGGTGGTGGTTTCGGACTGGCATGTGTCAGCGATATCGCAATGGCCGACCATCAAGCGCAGTTCGGTCTGCCGGAAACCAGCCTCGGTTTGCTGCCGGCGCAGATCGCTCCGTTCGTGGTGCAACGCATCGGCCTGACCGAAACCCGTCGCCTGGCACTGACCGCCGCGCGCTTCGATGGCCATCAGGCCCGGCGGTTGGGGCTGGTGCATTTTGTCGAGCAGGATCCGCAAGCGCTGGCCGAACGCCTCGATGAAGTGATCGACCATGTTCTGTGCTGCGCGCCCGAAGCGAATGCGGCAACCAAAAAGCTGCTGCTGGCCAGTGCCGGTCAGCCTTCGAGTGAATTGCTGGATGAAGCGGCGCGGTGGTTCAGCGAAGCGGTGACCGGGGCCGAAGGGATCGAGGGCACCCTGGCTTTTGTGCAAAAACGTAAACCTGGGTGGGCCCCTTAAAAGCTTCGCGAGCAGGCTCACTCCTACAAGGGGGTTTGGGCCGTTCACAAAACCTGTAGGAGTGAGCCTGCTCGCGATGAGGCCAACACATTCACCGCCACAATTTCAGGAACAAGACCATGCCCGCCATCCACAAAATCCTGATCGCCAACCGCGGTGAAATCGCCTGCCGCATCCAGCGCACCGCCCAGGCCCTCGGCTATCGCACCGTTGCCGTATTCAGCGATGCTGACGCCAATGCCCTGCACGTGCAGATGGCCGATCAAGCGGTGAACATCGGCGCCGCCCCGGTGCAGCAGTCCTACCTGAACATCCCGGCGATCCTCGACGCCGCCCGCCGCAGCGGTGCCGACGCGATTCATCCCGGCTATGGCTTCCTCTCGGAAAATGCCGGATTCGCCCGCGCCTGCGCAGAGGCCGGCCTGACCTTTATCGGCCCCAGCGCCGACGCCATCGAACTGATGGGCAGCAAGCGCCTGTCGAAAATCGCCATGCTCGACGCCGGCGTGCCGTGTATTGCCGGCTATCAAGGCGCCGCGCAGGACGACGCCACGTTGCTGCGCGAGGCCGAGCGCATTGGCTACCCGCTGATGATCAAGGCCAGCGCTGGCGGCGGTGGACGCGGGATGCGCCTGGTGCACAGCAGCGAGGAGTTGCCGGCGCAATTGCGCACCGCTCGCTCCGAGGCGCTGAACGGTTTCGGCAGTGATGAGCTGATCCTCGAACAGGCGCTGATCGAACCACGGCACGTCGAGGTGCAACTGTTCGGCGATCATCACGGCAACCTGATCTACCTCGGCGAGCGCGACTGCTCGGTGCAGCGTCGCCACCAGAAAGTCATCGAGGAGGCGCCCTGCCCGGTGATGACCCACGAGTTGCGCCAGGCCATGGGCGAAGCGGCGCTCAAGGCTGGCCGGGCGGTGAATTACCTAGGTGCCGGCACCGTCGAGTTTCTGCTCGATGCCCGTGGGCAGTTCTACTTTCTGGAAATGAACACGCGTCTGCAGGTCGAGCATCCGGTGACCGAGTTGATCACCGGGCAGGATCTAGTCGCCTGGCAATTGGCCGTCGTCGAAGGGCAGCCGCTGCCGTTGACTCAGGATCAGGTCGCGCTGAACGGCCACGCCATGGAAGTGCGTCTGTATGCCGAAGATCCGACGCAGAATTTCCTGCCGCAGACCGGTCGTGTACAAGCCTGGGAACCGGCGGGGAGTCCTGGGGCGCGGATCGATCACGGCTTGCGCGAAGGTCAGTGGGTCAGCCCGTTCTACGACCCGATGCTCGGCAAACTGATTGCCCACGGCGCCACCCGCGAAGAAGCGCGGCGCAAACTGTTGCGCGCGGTGCAGGACAGCGTGCTGCTCGGCGTGCAGACCAATCAGCGTTTGCTGGTCAGCCTGCTGCAACATCCGCAGTTCATCAGCGGCGAGTTCAGTACCGCGTTCATTGCTCAGCACTTCACTGACCACCCTTGCCTGCACGCCTACGCCCCCGGTGCGGAGGAACTGGCCATCGCCGCCGTGCTGTTTTATCAGTCTGGCGCGCGGGCGCATCGTGCGCCACTCAAGGGCTGGCGCAACAATGCCGGCGTGCCGCTCAATTTTCGTCTCGGTGTGGAAGAACGGGACTGGACCTTGCAGCTGCTTGCGGACGGCGCTGGCCGATTCACCGTGAACGTGATGCAGCGCGCGCTGGCGCTGACCGTCATCGATTGCGACGAGCGCGCGGTGACGCTGGAAGTCGACGGCCTGCGCCAGCGTCACGCTTATCGGGTCGATGGTGAAGAACTCTGGCTGTTCACCCACCCCGGCAGCCTGCGCCTGGAGGATCGAACTCATGCGCTCATCAGCAGTCAGAGCAGCGTCAGCTCCGGCACACTCAAGGCGCCGATGGACGGTGCCATCGTCGACGTGCTGGTCAGCGAAGGCAGCACGGTCAGCAAGGGTCAGTTGCTGGTGGTGCTGGAGGCAATGAAAATGGAGCACCCGCTCAAGGCCGGCATCGACGGCGTGCTCAAGCGGGTGCAGGTCAAGGTCGGCGATCAGGTAAAAAATCGTCAGGTTCTGTTGCAGGTCGAGTGAGTCGCCAGGCGCAAACGCGAGGTTTGACTACGCTCTGATCTATCAGGACGCGTAAATCAGGAAACCTGCGATGCCCCATTGGCTGGTCATTGATCTGGAAGCCACCACAGATGAAGGTGGCTGGCCGGTTACGGAAATGGAAATCATCGAAATCGGCGCGACGCTGGTCGATCGTGCCGGTCGCGAGCAGGATCACTTTCAGCGGTTCGTCAAACCGACCCGGCGGCCATTGCTGACGCCGTTCTGTCGGGAGCTCACACACATCACCCAAGCCAACATCGACGCCGCGCAGCCGTTGAGCGATGTCTGGCCGGCGTTCGAACGCTGGCTCGGACAACACCAGACGCGCCTCGAGGGCTGGGCCAGTTGGGGCGATTACGACCGCAAGCAATTGCTCCAGGAGTGGCAACGCCTGCAACTCGACAGCGTACTGAGCCGGGTGCAGCACATGAACCTCAAACAGCGCTTTGCCAAGGCGCGGCGACTGGAACGACCGTTGGGTCTGAACGGTGCGCTGCAACTGGCCGGCATGCAGTTCAGCGGTCAACAGCATCGGGCCCTGGAAGATGCGCGCAACACCGCGCGGTTGCTGCCGCTGGTCTTGCCACTCTGAAGTCAGGGCGAGAACTCGCCGGACACGCCCCGGGCAGGTGACGGCGCCGGGAGCCTTGTGCATACTGGCCGGCCCTTTTTAACCCTTTTAAGCCCCATTCAAGAGGAATCGCCCATGTTCAAAGTCAACGAGTACTTCGACGGCACCGTCAAGTCGATCGCTTTTGGCACCGCTGAAGGTCCGGCGACCATCGGCGTCATGGCCCCGGGCGAATACGAATTCGGCACCGCTCAGCGCGAAATCATGCACGTGGTCTCCGGCGCACTGACCGTCAAGCTGCCGGACAGCAGCGACTGGGAAACCTTCGCTGCCGGCAGCCAGTTCAACGTACCGGCCAACAGCAAGTTCCAGCTGAAAGTCGCTGTTGATACCGCTTACCTGTGCGAATACCGCGGCTAAGCCCACGGCTTTTCCCGGTGCAAAAAAATGCCCGTGTCCATGGACACGGGCATTTTCATTTCTGGCCTCGATTATTCGAGGATTTCCACCGGCATACCGACTTCCAGTCGACCATTGCTGTCGTTGACCAGATTCTGCCCGAACATCGCGCCATCGGCCTGGGCGCGGTACTTCTGCAAGGTCGCCAGCGGTTCGCGATCGGCACTGCGCTCCCCGGTCTGCGGATCGATGGTGGTCAGGATGCAGCGCGAGCAAGGCTTGACCACCCGGAATTCGACAGCGCCGATGCGAATGCGCTTCCAGCCATCTTCGGCGAACGCCGCACTGCCCTCGATCACCAGATTCGGCCGGAAACGCAACATCTCCAGCGGTCGTCCGACCTTTTGCACCAGATCCTGCAACGACGCCTCACCAATCAGCAATAGCGGGAAACCGTCGGCGAATGCCACCTGATCATCCTCGCGGCCATAACCGGCCTGCGTCATGCGCGCGCGATCAAGTGGCACCTGCACCAGACGGGTTGGCTTGCCGATGAAATCGCTGACCCAGCGGGCCGCTTCATCACCGGCATCCGGCACGCGCAGGGTGTCACGCCAGATGGTCACGCCGCGCAGCTCGGCATCGTCCTCGGGCAACGGGATATCCAGCGCGGTGTGGTCAGGCGCACTGAGGGTCAGACCGCCCTGCGCATTCCACAGCGCCGACAGCTGGCTCATTTTCGCTTCGGCTCGTTGGGTCAGGAAGCGGCCGCTGGCCTCGTCTACCAGCATCCAGCGTCGGTCACCTTCCAGGCCAAGTTTATCCAGGCCAATCGATTGCAGAATCTCGGGCTTGCCGGATTTCAACGGGTAACGATAAAGCGCACTCAGACGCAGCATGTCCAGCTTCCTGATGGGCAAAAAAGCCACCCTATACGAGCTTTATCCGTGAATCAAAAGAGTTTGTGCACTGAAAACCTTGTGGGAGCGAGCCTGCTCGCGAAAGCGGAAACTCATTCAACACATGTGTCGATATGGAATCCGCCCTCGCGAGCAGGCTCGCTCCCACAGGAGGCTGAAGTGTCAGGATCAGGCTGGCACTTCATCGAGCATCAGGCGCTGACGCACCACATCGACCAGTTTGTCCGGCTGGAACTTGGAGAGGAAGTTGTCGCAGCCGACCTTCTTCACCATCGAGTCGTTGAAACTGCCGGACAGCGAAGTGTGCAGTACCACATACAGACCACGCAGGCGCGGGTCGTTGCGGATCTCGGTGGTCAGGCGATAGCCGTCCATTTCCGGCATTTCCGCGTCGGTGAACACCATCAGCAGTTTGTCGGTCATGTTCACCCCGGTATCGGCCCAGGCCTTGAGCATGTTCAGTGCCTTCAGGCCATCACTGGCGATGTGCATCTTCACCCCGAGCTGGCCGAGGGTGTCGCGCAATTGCGACAGCGCCACGTTGGAGTCGTCCACCAGCAGCACTTCGCGGCCGCGGGCACGTTCCAGCACCGGATCGTCGAGCTTGTCACGCGAGACCTTGGCGTTGTACGGGACGATCTCGGCGAGGACTTTCTCGACGTCGATGATTTCCACCAATTGATCGTCAACCTTGCTGATCGCGGTCAGGTAATGCTGGCGCCCGGCGCTGGTCGGCGGCGGCAGAATGGCTTCCCAGTTCATGTTGACGATGCGATCCACGCCACCGACAAGGAAAGCCTGCACCGAACGGTTGTACTCGGTGACGATGATGGTGCTGTTCGGGCCCGGCACCAGCGGACGCATGCCGATCGCCTGGGACAGGTCGATCACCGGCAGCGTCTGGCCGCGCAGGTTGACCACGCCGCAGACAAACGGGTGGCGCTGCGGCATCAGGGTCAGCTTCGGCAATTGCAGAACTTCCTGAACCTTGAACACGTTGATCGCGAACAATTGGCGTCCGGCCAGTCGAAACATGAGAATTTCCAGGCGATTCTCACCCACCAGTTGCGTGCGTTGGTCTACCGTGTCGAGAATGCCGGCCATCAATGACTCCTGGGCTTGTTCTGATGAATTCACTATTGAGGGGTTATCGGCTGTTTATGGCGATTCTTGATCCCCATAGAAATCAGTATCAAAATGCCATACACAGGCATTGATGTCACATTAACATCATGCTTTACTGGCTCGGTGTTTTCATCTGCTACATTCTCTTCTGGCGCGACCACGGTTGGCGTCACAGGTTCCCGCGTGTAAGGGAATCCCCTAGTAACAATCAGGCCCAACCTGATGTTCGCAATATCCAATAGCCATTAATGTGACGCCATTCTCATTGCATGAACGGAGTCAGGCTATTGTGTGCGATCGCAGGTCAGTGGAACCTTACCCTCTGGAAAACCTCAGCCAGTGCACTTGCACGGTGGGGCGCGATCTCCCGACGATTCATGATCGTCGACACACACGGCATTCCCTCATCAGACATGACGCTGTGGAGATAAGCATGCCAATCGACCGCAAAGACTGGGCACAACGCTTCCCCGAATTTCTCGTCGAAGCTGAAACACTCCTGGCCAAGTCCGAAGAATGCCTGAGCCACCTGCAACTGATCAGCAACGACAAGGACGCCATCGACTGCATGCGCAGCACCCTGCTCAAGCTTGCGAGCCGTGCAGAAGCGTTGGCATTGGAGGCGATCTCCGAGTTTTCCCTGCATATTCACAGCCTGCTCGACCACGCGCCGGAACATATCGACCTGCATGCACAGGCTCTGGATGCGCTCAAAGACTGTTTCACCCTGATGGCCTGGCAAATCGAACTGGTCGATCAGAACACTGGCCAGTTGAGCCTGGATGCCAGCGAACAGACCTCCCTGATCGAAGCCTTCGCGTTCCAGGTAGGTCAAGGCGAATTTCAGCCGTCACTTGCGACTCAACCGTTGTCACTCATGTCTTATTCGGAACGGCAGGCCTGATTCAGTGCTGAAATTGCACGAATCCAGATAGCCGATCCGCATCGCTGAATGTCGCAATTGAATAGTTCATACCTGCCAGCGACAAACCGAATTAAATAATCACACCTGACACCAGCGGAAATTTTCCTGCGGCCTCAGGGTTTGCCTGTGTCCGTGTCACGATCAACTTTGAGCAACATCGATATCTATCGAACACAATAAAGCGACTTTTCCATTATGGAACTCACGTCCAACATGGCCTCTTTCATGACTCAATGGACATATATGGCAAACGCGACCAACGGTATCTTAAGTGGTATTATGCCGGCCATTAGTTGCTTTCAATTTAATGGCACAGTGATTCAGTGACAGGCACCCATCGAAGTTTGCGGTCAAATGTCGTTCACTGACCCCGGTTAAAATCAATAACATAATTGACAGCATTTTCAGACAGAGATCCGCCCGCCACCGGCCGGTCTGCCCGCAGCGAACATCTATTGGCTCCATCCGTTATGTACGCCAGCCTCAAGTCAATCACCACATGGCCACCCTCCCGGGAAAATGCACGCCGGTTCACTCTCATATTGTGTGTCAGCGCAGCCGTTGGCAGCTTGCTGACCTACGGTTTTTCGGCGCCACTCTCGCTCGGTCTGCTGCTGTTGAACATCGCCGCCACCGCTTGTGTCTGGGTGCAATATCGGCTGTCACGCAAATCGATCAAGTTCCAGCCTCAGGAGCTCGCCGACCGCTTGCTGGAAGTCCAGGAAAACGAACGGCACCGGCTCAGCCGCGAACTGCACGACGATATCGGTCAGTTGCTGACGGCGGCCAAGCTGCAAAGCGAATGGCTGAAAAGACGTCTGCCGCAAGACCTGCAAGAGCAATGCTCGACACTCTGCGAAACCCTTGAGGAAACCCTGAACAAGGTGCGCGACGTGTCGGCTATCCTCAATCCGCGCCAACTGACCAGCCTCGGGCTGGAGGCCAGTCTGCGTGCGCACTTGCTCAAGACTCTGGCCAACACGCCGGTGCACTGGAGCCTCGATTGCCAGCAGCGGCTCAACGGGATTCCCGAAGAAATGGCAGTCGCCGCCTTTCGCATTGCCCAGGAAGCGGTCACCAACATTCTGCGTCACGCGCAGGCCAGCAACCTGTTGATCCGCGTGCAACGACTGCCGCAAGGCCTGACGCTGTTGATCAGCGACGATGGCCAAGGGTTTGCGCCTGCTGCGGATCCGGGGCGGGAAGGACAGCGCGGCATGGCCGGGATGGCCGAAAGGATCGAACAGTTGGGCGGCACGCTGAGCGTCATCAGCGAGCCGGGCAAAGGTACTCAAATCGAAGCACTATTCCCCTGGGCGCCCCGTGCACTCGAGCGGGCCAGTACGAATAAGGTTATGCGTTGACTTGTAACTTACTTCTGGTGGATGACCACTCGCTGATCAGGGCCGGCGTGCGTGCTCTGGTGCTCGACATTCCCGGTTACGCAGTCGTTGGCGAAGCCAGCGATGGCTCGCAGCTGCTCGAAATGGTCGAGCAACTGGTACCCGATATCGTGTTGCTGGATATCTCGATGAAGGAAACCGGAGGCCTGGAAGCCCTGCAACGGCTCAAGCGCGTGCGGCCACAAAGCAAGGTATTGATCCTGTCGATGCATACCGATCCGGCGCTGATCATGCAGGCACTGGAATCCGGGGCGCACGGTTATCTGCTCAAGGACACGACGGCCACCGAGCTTGAACATGCCCTCGAAGCCCTGCGCAACAACGAACGCTACCTGAGCCCGGCGATCGCCCACACCGTGATCAACCAGGCGCTGACCCGCACGCAGAAAAACCAGCCGGAAGTGGCCGACTCGCACAACCTGACGGCACGCCAGCTGGAAATCCTGCGGTTGATCGTGCGCGGCAAATCCACCCGGGAAATCGCCAACGGTCTGGGCCTGAGCATCAAGACTGTCGAAACCCATCGTTCGCAGATCATGAAACGCCTGCAGATCTACGACGTGGCGGGCCTGGTACTGTTCGCGGTACGCGAGCAGATCATCAGCCTGGACGACTGACCGACCGGGCACTGCCCAACAGCGGCGAATGCTCGGGCAAGTGCACCCGCAATGCTCCCGGACGGGCCTCGAAGCGCAGGCTTTCGCCTGTCAGCGGCTCGCCGTCAAGATTGATGCTCAAGCCCTCGGCGACCTTGATTTCGACCCAGGGCAAGCGGGCGCGCACAAACATGTTATCGAGGCCGAAACCATCGCTGAGCAGATTCTTCAGCGTGCCCACCAACTCCTGTGGCGCGGGCAAAATACTGATGTCCAACAGGCCATCATCCGCCAGCGCCTCCGGGCACAATACGTGTCCACCGCCCGCCTGACGACCGTTGCCGATGCCCAGCGCGAGCAGCTCGCCACGCCAGTGAAAGTCCGGCCCCTGCAGTTCGCCATAGGCCGCGTGCAACTCACTGAAGCGCGATAACCCGGTGAACAGATAGGCGGCCCCGCCCAACACTTTTTTCAGATCCTCGGACGTATTGGCCGTCACCTGGCTACCGAAACCGCCGGTCGCCATGTTGAGGAAAATCTGCCCGCCAACTTCGCCCAGATCAATATCACGCGGCGGTACATCGAGAAGCTCAAGTGCCTCGGCCGGCTCCAGCGGGATCCCCGCCGCGCGGGAAAAATCGTTGGCCGTCCCGAGCGGCAACAGCACCAGACTGGCCTTGTGCGAATGCGCCGCCAGGGCTTCAGCGATATCCCGCAACGTACCATCACCACCCCCGGCGATGATCTGCCGATAACCGCCTGCCAGTGCCTCCTCCACCAGACGCTGAGCGTCACCGGCCTCCCAGGTCAGACGCACCGCCAGCTCCCAGCCCTGCTCACGCTTTGCTTCGACGGCGGCGCGCACCGCCTCATTGAGTGCCTGCTTGCCATGCAAAATCAACAGCGCCCTGCGCTCACTCATAACGGTCACTCCCCACGGTTGAATCGGTATGAAACATCTTGACCTCTCGCACTCGCAAAAAAGCCATGGCAATCCCATTTAATTCAAACGATTGCCTGTTGCAGTCCTACACAGCGGTATTTTTTCTTACGATATGTGAGGAATCGGCTCAATTGACCATACTCGATCATTGATTCACCGTGTGCAGGTGGTATCAATCTTCGATTTAACAACACAAGGACGTGCAGGTAATGAGTGGATACACCCTCGGTGCTGGTGACAGTTGGAATGACGGGAAGGCCAGCGCGCTTACATTTGAAACAGCCGATGGACATTTCCATGTCCAGCCATGAAGCCAAAATTCCAACTAGTCCGATTGTCCCTCTCGGTGAAAGTCGCACCAGTCACAAATCCGATTTCAAAAAAAACGCCAGAACCGCTGGAGAAGTTGATATGGAACCGCGCGTGACCGAACTGGAAACCCACCTCAAATACATTCGTCGCGATATGGACGAAGTCCGCGGGGATGTAAAGACCATCAAGCACCGTCTCGCCTATTCGGCGGGTGCTACGGCGGTGGTCTTGGGATTGTTGGGATGGGTTGCCAACAGCCGGTTCGATCAGTTGGTCACACTGATGAGCCATTGACGGAAGAAATGCAGGCATCGACTCGGTATCGGTCGAGCCTGCAGTCACCAGGCGCGGATCAGCCGAGCAGGTCGCTCAATGGAATGAACCCAACCTCATCGCCTTCTGCCAGCGTACGGCCTTCCAGCACTTCTACCAGGCCATCCGCCCAGGCTGCACTGCGCAGCACACCGGAACTTTGATTGCGGTAAATGACGGCCCGCCCTTGTTCGAGTCGACCGCGCAAGTATTCGCGCCGATTGCCGGCCACAGGCCAGACGAAGCCTGCCGGCACCGTAAACTTCAGAGGTTCTGAATCCTGTACGCCCTGACGCCTCAACAAATAGGGCCGCGCGAGCAGAGCAAAGGTCACCAGAGTCGAAGCAGGGTTACCCGGCAGGCCGATGACCGGCACTTTGCGAAAATGCCCGAAGGTCAGCGGTTTGCCCGGTTTGATTGCCAGTTTCCACAGCGCCAGCTCGCCCTCTTCCCTCAACGCGATGCCAAGAAAATCCGCTTCGCCCACCGAAACGCCGCCGGTCGACAGAATCAGGTCGACATCCTGCAAGTCGCCCAAACGCGCCCGCGTAGTGGCCAGATCGTCCGGAAGAATGCCGGCATCAACTACCTCACAACCCAGGCGCTGCAACCAACTGCACAACACCACCCGATTACTGTTGTAAATCTGCCCCGGCCCCAACGGCTGACCCGGCTCGACCAGTTCATCGCCGGTGGACAGCACCGCGACTCGCACCTTGCGTACAACATTCAGGCCAGCACACCCCAGCGACGCCGCCAGACCTTGCTCGATCGGTCCCAGTCGGGTACCTGCCGCCAGGATCAACTCACCGACAGTGGTTTCCTGCCCCTGCGGGCGAATGTTCTGACCGACACTCATGGTTTCGATGAAGCGCACGCTGCCGTCGGTCAGAACCTCGGCGTTCTCCTGCATTTCCACGCAATCGGCCCCGGCTGGCACTGGCGCACCGGTGAAGATCCGCGCGCAGGTACCGGGCTTCAATGGCTCAGGTGCCTGCCCGGCGAATACTTTCTGGCTGACCGGCAGCGGTTTGCCGGTCCAGTCCGCCAGATTCAGGGCATAACCGTCCATGGCGCTGTTTGGCCAGGGCGGCAGATCCAGAGTCGAAATCAGGTCGTCGCCCAGCACCCGCCCCTCTACTTCAGCCAACGGCAGAAACTCGCGCTCGACAATCGGCGAAGCGTCAGCCATTTCCAGCAGGCGGGCCAGCGCTTCCTCGACAGGCATCAGACTGCCAGTCTTGCCCGGCTTACCCACGGGATTCACAAGGCGCTGCCTGTTTCAGGTGAGGTACGAAATTGCATGGGCGATGCCGAGAGTCCAGCTGTTCGGCGAGAATCCCGTCCCAACCGGTGCGCACCGCATTGGTTGAACCTGGCAGGCAGCACACCAGCGTGCCATTGGCCAGACCGGCCAGAGCTCGCGACTGCACGGTTGACGTACCGATATCAGCCACCGAGATCTGGCGGAACAGTTCACCGAATCCGTCAACCTGCTTGTCGAGCAGACAAGCCACGGCTTCAGGCGTGCTGTCACGCCCGGTAAAACCGGTGCCGCCGGTAATCAACACAACCTGCACCACGTCCTCGGCAATCCAGTGGGCAACTTGCGCGCGGATCTTGTACAGATCATCTTTGAGCAGGACCCGCTCGGCCAGACGGTGGCCGGCAGCGGTCAGACGGTCGACGAAGACCTGGCCTGATGTGTCGGTTTCCAGGGTTCGGGTGTCGCTGACAGTCAGCACCGCAATGTTCAGCGGTGCAAAAGGTACATCGGCCTTGGCTTTCATTAGGCTCGTCCAGTTGTAGGAGAAACAGCCCGGTGTTATATCACAGCGCCCGAATTTTTCGCCGCCCTGCTGGAGAGCTGCCATGACCTCGAATACGCCATTGCCCCCTTGTTCCATTTTGCTCCTGGCAGGCGGACGCGGCCAGCGCATGGGCGGCCAGGACAAAGGGCTGATCGAGTGGCAGGGTGAGCCGCTGATTGCGCACTTGCAGCGCAAGGTCCGGCCGCTGACTGACGATCTGATCATCTCCTGCAATCGCAATCGTGAGCGTTATGCCGCGTACGCCGATCAATTGGTCAGCGATGAAGAGGGCGATTTTCCCGGTCCTCTGGCCGGTATCCTTGCCGGACTCAAAGCCGCCCGCCTGCCGCACTTGCTGGTGCTACCCTGCGATGTGCCGCGAATCGACGCAGCACTGCTGCAGGACATGCGTGAAACCGCCGGCCAGTTTCCTGACAAACCTTTAATGCTGCGTCACGATGACCATTGGGAACCGCTGCTGTGTGTGATTCCGGTCGCGCTGCTGCCCGTGTTCGAAACCGCCTGGAATACCGGCGAACGCAGCCCTGGCCGGGTCATGCGCAACCTCGGCGCGACGGCCCTGCAATGCCCCGACAATGACCCGCGCCTGGCCAACCTGAACACCCCCGAACTGTTAAATGCGCATAACACTGTGTCAGACTGACAGCATTCAAGGAACTCTCACGCCTTGTACACGTCTCAAGCTCAGTAACCAAAGTATTCCCATTCGGAGACACACCCATGACTCAACGGACCCTCGCCACTTTCATGCTCGCACTGGGCCTGGCAACTCTCGCTGGTTGCTCGTCGCCAACAGTGATCACCTTGAATGACGGTCGCGAAATCCAGGCCGTCGACACCCCGAAATACGATGAAGATTCGGGCTTCTACGAGTTCAAACAACTCGACGGCAAAGAGACCCGCATCAACAAGGATCAGGTTCGTACCGTTAAAGAGCTGTAAGCTTTACGTCGACACCGGATACAGAAAAGCCCGCATTAATGCGGGCTTTTTCATGGGAGCGGGGAAAGTGAATGGCTTCACCACTGCAGGGTGATCTGACTTTCGAACTCGCGTTCTTCGCCGGTCACCGGGTCGATAAACCGCAGCCCCTGTGCCAACAGCTTCAACGGATTAGCATAGTCATCCTCAACGTCTTTCAACACATCCGGGTAGAACGGATCGTTACAGATACTCGCCCCTAGCGCGGTCATATGCACCCTTAGCTGATGCTTCTTGCCAGTCACCGGGTACAGGCCGTAGCGCCACAGATCACCATTCTTTTCCCGGACTTCCACCGCCGTTTCAGTATTGGCGACACCTGGGCCTTCCTGCATGCGGAAGAACGGTTCGCCGTCGATCAGGCGACTTTTATGCACCAGGGGAAATTCCAGTTCCGGCAGCGCACGGGCGATCGCTTCATAACGTTTATCGATCTGCCGGGTCGGGAACAACGACTGATAAGCCGAGCGGGTTTGCGGGTTGGCGGAAAAGATCACCAGCCCCGCCGTGTGCCGGTCAATGCGATGCAGTGGCACCAGATGCGGATTATCGAGGCGACGGATCAGACGGCGCAGCAACGTCTGCTCGACGTATTCACCGGCCGGTGTCACCGGCAGAAAATGCGGTTTGTCCGCCACCACCAGATGCTCGTCCGCATACAGGATCGACTCGAGCACCGGAATCGGTTTTTCATCCGGCACTTCGCGGAAGTAGTGAATGCGCAGGCCTTCCTTGTACGGCAGATCCACCGCAATCGGCTGCCCCTGACCATCCAGCACCCGGCCCCGGGCGATTCTGTCCAGCCATTGCTCGCGGCTGATCGCACTGAAATGCTCACACAGGCAATCCAGCACGGTAAGCCACGCACCGGGAGGCAGGTAAAGGGTGCTGGCCTGATTCTGAGCAGCGGAAAATGTTGGTGTGGACATACGGAAATTCGAACCCTCAATGCAGGCCGGCATTATCGAACACTGAGCGCAACGAACCTAGCGCAGAATCTGCGGCCTGCTCAGGCCGGAATCGACTTGAGCGCCGCGGCTTCGGTGAACTCCTTGAGCCAGCGCAGCACATCGACCGCCTCCCAGCGCCCCGGGTCATACAAGGCGTACAGCAAGCCCTGATAACCGACCACATCCAGCTGCTTGTGATAACCGGCACGCTGGAACAGCGCCTCGATCTCGGCAAAACAGATGTTGAAATGCAGTTTGTTGAAAGGCGTCTTGCCCTCCGTGACCAGCCCGTCCAGGCGCAACTCGAGGACCGCCTCGCGCACCACGTCAACCGACATCCGGTTCACGCTGTTCTTCAACTGTTCGACATTGACCACGGTTCGTCCCTCTGACTGCCGGATTCACCTGCTCAAGTCATCAAAAGCAGCAGGTCTTTCCAATTACTGTATGAACATACAGTAACCGAATAAACCCTAGAGTGCCAAGGACTGCCTGTGCAGGAGTGACCAGCGGAACGAGGATCAACGCAGGAAAGCAACCACTTGATCGGCGTCGAAAGGCCAGTCCAACTCGGCCCCGGTATCAATTCGGCGCAGTACCGGAATTCTTAGCCCATAAGACTCAACCAACGGCTCACTTTCAGCGATGTCCACCAGCTCCACCAACAGCCCATGCTCGACAAGCGGCATCAGTTCGGCCTCTGCCAACTCACACAAATGGCATCCCAAGGTGCCGAACAACTGACATTCAGGAGGCATGATCGCTCAACCGGAAAAGTGAGAGTTCATTCTAGGCCTGCCTCGAAAACCCGTCGAGCGACTGCTGCCCGAAGACGCGAACACGGCGGGAAACACGCAAAACCCTGACGCAAATCAGTCCACGGAAAAGCCAATCAGGCGATGCTCCCGGGCTTTTTGCCTCTACGCTTGAGAAGCCTGAGCCTGACATCGGAGTGTCTTGTGTTTGCCAACCTGTTGATCATCCTCGCCTCATCCCTGGTGATGATTGCCCTGTTCCGCCGCCTGCGTTTGCCGCCGGTGCTGGGCTATCTCTGCGTGGGCCTGATGGTGGGACCGACCGCGTTCAACTGGGTCAACGAGAGCGAACACCTGCCGGACGTGGCCGAGTTGGGCGTGGTGTTCCTGCTGTTCTCACTGGGCCTGGAGTTTTCCCTGTCGAAAATGATCGCGCTGCGCCAGGTAGTGTTTCGCCTGGGCAGTCAGCAGGTATTGCTCAGCACCGGGGTGCTCGGGCTGGTACTGATCCTGCTGGGCATGCCGCTGGCCCCGGCAATGTTGCTCGGCGCCGGGCTGTCGTTGTCGTCGACGGCGATTGTCACCAAGGAGTTGAGCAGCCTGGGCGAAGTGTTCAGCAGCCACGGGCAGAACGCAGTCGGGGTCTTGCTGTTTCAGGACGTGGTCGCGGTGTTGTTGCTGACCCTGGTGCCGGTGTTCGCCGGGAGCAGCGCGCAAGCCTGGTACTGGGCCTTGCCGCTGACGCTGGTGAAGACCGTGGTGCTGTTTTTCGGTCTGTTGCTGGCCAGCCGCTGGCTACTGCCACGGCTGTTCCATGAAGTGGCCGCGTCGCGCTCGGCGGAATTGTTCGTGCTGCTGGCGCTGGTGATTGTGCTGCTGACCGCATGGCTGACGCATCTGCTGGGCCTGTCCCCTGCCCTTGGCGCATTTCTGGCCGGGATGCTGCTCGGCGAGAGCCACTATCGCCATCAGATCGAGGCCGACATCCGGCCGTTTCGCGACATCCTGCTCGGGGTGTTTTTCGTCAGCATCGGCATGCTGATCGACCTGCAACTGTTCATCAGTCACAGCGTGCTGATTCTCGGCCTGACCCTCGGCCTGATGCTGATCAAGGGCACGGTCGTCGCACTCCTGATCAAGTGGCGCGGCAGCGATCATGAAACTGCCTGGCGCAGCGGCCTGGCCCTGGCGCAGGGCGGGGAATTCTGCTTCGCCTTGATGGCGCAGATGCAACAGAACCAACTGCTCCCTGCCGAGTTGGGCGCCCTGCTGCTCGCGGCCACCTTCTGCTCGATGCTGCTGACACCGTTGCTGTTGCGCGCCGCGCCGAAAATCGCCGCGCGCCTGCACCGCAAGCCGAACCAGGAGGCACAAATCGAGGAAATCAGCGCCCTCAATGCCGGTCTGGATCAACACGTAGTGATCTGTGGCTACGGCCGAGTCGGCCAGTCCATCGGCCGCTTCATGCGCAATGCCAATCAGCCTTATATCGCGTTGGACAACGATCCGGTGCGCGTGCAGGAAGCCGCGTCCGGCGAAAGCGAGGTGCATTACGGCGACTCGTCACGCGGCGACCTGCTGACCGCGGTCGGACTGTTGCGCGCCCGGCTGCTGGTGATCGCCGTGGATCAGAGCGATGTCAGCCTGCGGATTCTCAAGGAAGCGCGCCGGCTCAATGCACAGATCCCGATTCTGGTGCGCACCCGCGACGATAGCCAATGGGCTGAACTCAAAGCGGCCGGCGCCACCGAAGTGGTGCCGGAGCTGTTGGAATCGAGCCTGATGCTCGCCTCCCACGCCTTGATCATGCTCGGCCTGCCGGCGCATCAGGTGCAGGAGCAGATCGATCAGGTGCGCATCGACCGCTATCGCCTGTTGCACGGGTTTTATCCCGGCGCCGAAGACAAGGAAGCCTAGTCCTGACTCACCGCGCCGATCTTGTGCAGCGACAGGTCGGCGCCGTAATACTCTTGTTCCTGACTCAGGCGCAGGCCGTGCAAGGCCTTGATCACACCGTATACGACGAAGCCGCCGAGCAACGCCACCAACACACCCAGCGCGGTGCCGATCACCTGACTGATCAGGCTGACGCCGCCGAGACCACCCAGCGCAGTCTGGCCAAAGATGCCGCAGGCGATCCCGCCCCACACCCCGCACAAACCGTGCAACGGCCAGACGCCGAGTACATCGTCGATATGCCATTTGACTTGCGCGGCGGTAAAGCACCAGACAAACAGTGCACCGGCAATCGCGCCGGTCACCAGCGCACCCACCGGGTGCATCAGGTCGGAACCGGCGCAGATCGCCACCAGCCCGGCCAACGGACCGTTGTGCAGGAAGCCCGGGTCATTGCGCCCGACGATCAACGCCGCCACCGTGCCGCCGACCATGGCCATCAGCGAGTTGACCGCCACCAGACCGCTGACGCCCTGCAAGGTCTGCGCGCTCATCACGTTGAAGCCGAACCAGCCGACAATCAGAATCCACGAACCCAGCGCCAGAAACGGAATGCTCGACGGTGCGAACGCCACCAGACGCCCGTCGCGATAACGGCCGTTGCGCGGGCCGAGCAGCAAAACCGCCGCCAGTGCCAGCCAGCCGCCCATGGCGTGCACCACCACCGATCCGGCGAAATCATGGAACGCCGCGCCAAAACGTGCCGTCAGCCAGGCCTGCAGACCGAAGTTGCCGTTCCAGACCATGCCCTCGAAAAACGGGTAGATGAACGCCACGATCAGCGCCGTTGCACACAACTGCGGAACGAAGCGCGCACGCTCGGCAATCCCGCCGGAGATGATCGCCGGAATTGCCGCTGCAAACGTCAGCAGGAAGAAAAACTTCACCAGCCCATATCCGTGATCGGCACTCAGCACCGCAGCCGGTTGCATGAAGTTGACCCCATAGGAGATCCAATAGCCTATAAAGAAATAGGCCAAGGTCGAAACGGCAAAGTCGCTGAGGATCTTCGACAGTGCGTTGACCTGGTTCTTCTGGCGCACCGTGCCGACTTCAAGGAAGGCGAAACCGGCGTGCATCGCCAGCACCATCACCGCACCGATCAGAATGAACAACGTGTTGGAGCTGTGAACCAGCGTGTCCACAGCGCTTTGCAGATTTTCCATAAAGAGGCAGACCTGAAGGCTAAAAAGGCACCAAAGCGGTTCGCGCGGACAATTCATGCACCAAGTTGCGACCGGTCGGCCTGCGCATTGAAGCTGCGATGAACCGGTTTGGCGCACAAGGTCGATGTCCTGACACGAACCAGGATTATTTGAGTTAAGGTTTTGCTGCATGTACGCCCGCCAACAGCGCACGGCGGCAGCAGGACGCACCACGACATAGCAAAAGCTGTACCAGTCATTTGTACTGAACCTTCGCGCAAGGCTCATACTCGAACGCTTCAGACGTCACTTACGGAGATCCACCCATGGCCAGCATCAAGGCAAAGACTGCTCAAGAAATCCTGATGAACGACTTCCAGACTCTGGTGGCCGATACCGAACGGTTGCTCGAACACACCGCGTCCCTCGCGGGCGATCAGGCCGATGAGCTGCGTGATCAGATCCACGACAGCCTGTTGCGCGCCCGGGAAACCCTGAAGCTGACCGAAGACACCCTGCGCGATCGCGGTCAGGCGGCGGTCACCGCCACCGAAGACTACGTGTCCGCCAATCCTTGGCAGTCGGTGGGCATCGCCGCCGGGGTGGGCTTCCTGATTGGCCTGCTGGCCACTCGGCGCTGATCATGTCGATCGGCGAATCCGGCCTGGGGTCGGGCACCACCTCCTCCACGCGGCGCCTGGGCGCCGCCGTTCTCGGCCTGCTGCACAGCCATGTCGAACTGTTCGGCATCGAGCTGCAGGAACAGAAAGCACGCACCGTCAGCCTGTTGTTGTTCGCAGGGCTGGCGCTGGTGTTTGCGCTGCTGTTGCTGATCGGCCTGTCTGCCTTGGTGTTGATCCTGCTCTGGGACACTTATCGCCTGGCCGGGATCATCGGCCTGTGCGTGTTCTACGTCCTGGCGGCGGGGTTCTGTGGATTGCGTCTGAAGGCTGCGGTCTTCGATGAATCCTCGCCCTTCCACGGCACCCTGGAAGAATTGGCCAACGATCGGGAGCGCCTGTTGCCATGAGCCTGCCTGAACTGCCACACAACAGCTCGCGCCGGGAAATGCGCAAGGCGCTGATTCGCCTGCGCATGGAAATGCATCGTCAGGAAATCCGCCACGAAGCCGGGCAAGTGCTGCAACCCTTGCAGCGCATGCGGGGGATGAAGCAAAACCTGCAAGACGGCTTCGGCATCAAGCATGCGCCGCTATGGGGCGTGGCCGCCGTCACCCTGCTGGGTTTCATCACCGGCAAAGGCGCAAAAAGCGGTGGCGTCGGCGGGTTGACCCGGCTGATCCGTCTGGGCACCACCCTCGGGCCGCTGATCAGACTGGTGATGCAGAGTTCGGGCAAACGCTGAACCGACGTATCTGGCTGCATTCTTGCAATATCCGGGATTGAACCTCCTTACCCCGAGGTTCAATCCCGCACGCCTATCCGGCCGGCAGGGTTTACCTCGAACAAGAACGACTAAGGAGGCCCCGTGATCGACGGGCAACCGCTCGCCTGCTTTCAACCTTTCATCGATACCGCTACCGGACGAATTGCAGGCGTCGAAGCCCTCGGTCGACTGCGCCAGCCTGACGGCCAACTGGCCTCGGTCGGGCCCTTGTTCGCTGACCCGCGCACACCTGCCATCGCCCTGCGGCGCCTCGACCGCCAGATCCGTGACCACGCCCTGAGCCGACTGCATGAAGCCCCTGCCGAATGGTTTCTGAGCCTGAACATGTCGCCGCGCTGGATCAGTCGCCTGCGCGCGGATCAGCCCCTGCCCAGTCTCAAGCAAATGCTGCGACACGGCGTCGATCCGCAACGCATTGTGTTCGAGATCACTGAACTGGGCGGCAACAGTCAGCGTCTGACCGACGTGGTCGGCCGTTATCGTGAGGCCGGCGCGCGGATTGCCATTGATGATTTCGGTGCCGGTTACTCGCAGCTCGATCGGGTGCTGGCGTTGCAGCCGGACATTCTCAAACTCGACATGCGCCTGTTTCAGGCGGCGGCGCTGGGCGGGCCGAGCAGCGAGGTGGTCAAGGCCCTGGCGCAAATGGCTGAGAAAACCGGCTGCTGGATCATTGCCGAAGGCGTGGAGACCGAAGCGCAGCTGAATTTCGCCCTGGAATGCGGATCACGTTACGTTCAGGGTTTCCTGTTCGCCCGGGCGCAGGAAGCCTTCTATCCGACCGATGCCTTCGTGCAGCGCTTCGCCGAACTGCGTCAGCGGTACGTGCGGCAGAAGCTGGCCGAACGCGGGCGCTTGATGCAGACGCGCCAGCAGCTCGGCGAACTGATGGCGATCCTCCAGAGCTGGGCTCAGGCCCACGCGCCGCTCAGTGCGCTGCCGCAACTCGAAGCCTTCCCGTGGTTGCTGCGGTTCTACCAATGCGACCGGCATGGCACCCAACTCACGCCCAACCTTGAATGGCGGCATAACCGTTGGGTCGCCGACAACCGCTACCTGGGGCACAACTGGTCATGGCGTCCGTACTTCTATCATTTGCTCGCCGAAGGCTGGGAGGAGCGGCGCCTGACCCTGTCCAGCACCTACCGCGATGCCACCAGCAACCAGTATTGCCTGACCGCCGGCCAGTTCTTCGACAACGGCGAACGCCTGCTGCTGATCGACATTGATGCAGCCGGCTTGTAGTTCCGCTTGCAGGGGCGTGGCCGAACCGGGAAGCTAGGGCATTGATCATTCCAGTCACCGACGGAGAGAACCAGCCTTGGATTGGCAGACCCTGCTTAACCGCGAACGCCTTGGAAAGCCGCTGCACAGCCCGCAAGAGCTGGGTCGCAGCCCGTTCCACAAAGACCACGACCGCATCATTTTCTCCGGCGCCTTCCGCCGCCTGGGACGCAAGACCCAGGTGCACCCGGTATCGAGTAACGACCACATCCACACCCGTCTGACCCACTCGCTGGAAGTCAGCTGCGTCGGCCGTTCGCTGGGCATGCGCGTCGGTGAAACCTTGCGCAGCGCCCTGCCCGACTGGTGCGACCCGAGCGACCTGGGCATGGTCGTGCAATCGGCCTGCCTGGCGCATGACATCGGCAATCCACCGTTCGGTCATTCCGGGGAAGACGCGATTCGCCACTGGTTCCAGCAGGCAGCCGGGCGCGGCTGGCTCGACGGCATGAGCGAAGCCGAGCGCGGTGACTTCCTCAATTTCGAAGGCAACGCGCAAGGCTTTCGCGTGCTGACTCAACTTGAGTACCACCAGTTCGACGGTGGCACCCGACTCACCTACGCCACCCTCGGCACCTATCTGAAGTATCCGTGGACCGCCCGTCACGCCGACTCGCTGGGCTACAAGAAACACAAGTTCGGCTGCTACCAGAGTGAATTGCCGCTGCTGGAGCAGATCGCCCACAAACTCGGCCTGCCGCAACTGGAAGACCAGCGCTGGGCGCGGCACCCGTTGGTGTACCTGATGGAGGCGGCCGACGACATCTGCTATGCGTTGATCGACCTCGAAGACGGCCTGGAAATGGAGCTGCTGGAATACGCGGAAGTCGAATCGCTGCTGCTCGGCCTTGTGGGTGACGACCTGCCGGAAACCTATCGCCAGCTCGGCCCGCAGGATTCGCGCCGACGCAAACTGGCGATCCTGCGCGGCAAGGCCATCGAGCACCTGACCAATGCTGCCGCCCGGGCATTCGTCGAGCAACAGGACGCGCTGCTGGCCGGCACGCTGCACGGCGACCTGGTGGAACACATGCACGGCCCGGCCAAACGCTGCGTGCTCAACGCCAAGGACATCGCCCGCAAGAAAATCTTCCAGGACAAGCGCAAGACGCTGCATGAAATCGGCGCCTACACCACGCTGGAAATCCTCCTCAACGCGTTCTGCGGCGCAGCGCTGGAACAACATGGCGGACGCACGCCGTCGTTCAAGAGTCGTCGCATCCTCGATCTGCTGGGCAACAATGCACCTGATCCCCACGGGCCGCTGCACACCTCGTTCCTGCGCATGATCGACTTTATCGCCGGAATGACCGACAGCTACGCCAGCGACATGGCGCTGGAAATGACCGGGCGCTCCAGCCACTGACGGAGCATCTTCCTCAACCGGGTCAGCGCGACTGCCCGGTTGAGTGCCTGATCCATTAAAGCGGCTCTGCGGTATTCAATGACCGCGCAGACCAAACGTAATCCGTTTAACTTCAAAACAACACAGACAAACGCTGTTTCTTCAATACTCTACAAGCAACTTAAAACATTCAGATAAACAAATACTCTAAACACCTCCTTACGCGACATTGAGTTTGGTCGTAGTCAATTTCCCTTTAGGGTGTAGGACTTATCCTATATTGCTGCTAGAGCCATGTGAGTTCATGCGGCCGCTCATTTATCTGAGCTAAGGTGCGCGCTTTATTCGCGCACGTATGGGATTTGATTATGAACTCCGTTTTTATTGTCGATGATCACCCCGTCATCCGACTTGCCGTTCGAATGCTGCTCGAGCATGAAGGTTATAGGGTCGTCGGCGAAACCGATAATGGGGTCGATGCCATGCAGATGGTTCGCGAATGCATGCCCGACCTGATCATCCTCGATATCAGCATCCCCAAGCTCGACGGCCTGGAAGTCCTCGCCCGTTTCAACGCCATGGGCACTCCGCTCAAGACCCTGGTACTGACGGCGCAATGCCCGACACTGTTCGGTATTCGCTGCATGCAGTCCGGCGCGTCCGGTTATGTGTGCAAGGAAGAAGACTTGAGTGAACTGGTCAGCGCCATAAAAGCGGTACTTTCCGGTTACAACTATTTCCCAAGTCAGGCATTGAATCCGGTACGCAGTGACGATGTACGTTACGCCGAACTGGAATTATTCAAAGCCGTGAATGACCGCGAACTCATGGTCCTGCAGTTATTTGCACAGGGGCGGACCAACAAGGAAATTGCCAAAGGCATGTTTCTCAGTAACAAAACCGTCAGCACTTACAAAAAACGCTTGATGCAGAAACTGAAAGCCAGATCCCTGGTGGAACTTATCGAGATGGCCAAACGCAACGCGCTAGTGTGAGAGCCTGAATGCCCAGTCGTTTGAAGATCTATCTCGTCATATTGTGTGCGAGCCTGTGCCTGACTTCTCAGGCCTATGCCGACCTCGTCACAGCGCAAGATTATGTGCTGCGCAGCCGTTCGAGCCACGAAGCGCTGTCCATTTCTCTGCAGCCCGCGCAACGGCAATGGTTACAGACTCGCAGCGAACTGAGACTGGGCACCTCCGCACCGGATTATCCGCCGTTCGACATGACCGCCAGCGGCCGCGATTACGAAGGTTTTACCGCCGACTACGCCGGCCTCCTCGCACAGGCTGTCGGTTTACCAGTCCGGGTCAAGCGCTTTGCCTCACGGGAAGCCGCCTTGCGCGCACTGATAGCCGGACAGGTCGATATGCTCGGTACGGCCAACGGTTTCGAGGCCAGTAATCCAGACATTCTGCTTTCAATCCCCTATGCCATCGATCAGCCGGTACTGGTCACCCGTGAAGACGAGACCCGTACGCTCACCGAGGGCCTGGCTGGTCTGCGCCTGAGCATGGTCTATCACTATCTGCCGCAGGAGGAAGTCAAGGCGCTGTACCCCAAAGCCATCCTGACGTCCTACCCTTCCTATCAAAACGCAATCAATGCGGTGGCTTTCGATCAGGCCGACGTGTTTCTGGGCGATACCATCTCCACCCACTACATGATCAACAAGGGCTATCTGAACAACATTCGCATGGCCAATTTCGGCAAACAGGAAGCCCACGGTTTCAGCTTCGCCGTGCACACCGACAATCCGCAACTGCTCGCGATCATCAACACCGCGCTCCAGGCCATACCGGCCAGTGAACGCGACCGCATCGCCAAGCGCTGGAGCGCTGGCAGCGACATCCTGCTGACCGACCAGAAGCTGCAATTGACCCACCATGAAGAGCAGTGGCTCAAACAGCATCCGGTGCTACGCGTCGTCGTCAACGAGGCTTTCGCGCCGCTGACGTTCTTCGACAGCGACGGCAATCTGCGTGGCATCACCGCAGACCTGCTCGAACTGCTGCGCCTGCGCACCGGCATGCGCTTCGAACTGGTACGCAGCCGCAGCGACGGCGACATGGTCGAGCAGATCAATCAGCACCGGGCCGATCTGATCGCGGCGTTGCTACCCAGCCCGCAACGGGAAAAGACCCTGCAATTCAGCCGTCCCTACCTGGAAAACTCTTTCGTCCTGCTCACCCGCAAAGCCACTGACAGCCCGACCCATCCGACGCAGCTCAAGGACAAATACCTGGCGATTGCCCAAGGCAGTCCCATGGCCGATTACCTGCGCCGCGAGTTCCCCAATATCCACCTGACCGAAACCTCCGACACCTTTGGCGCCGCGACCTTGCTCGCCGAAGGCAAGGCCGATGGCGCCGTCGCTTCGCTGGTGATCGCCAACTATCTGATTTCGTCGCGGATCTTCGAGCATCAGTTGCAGATCACCACCACCCTCGGCACCCGTCAGGCAGCCTTTTCGCTGGCCACGGCCCGCGACAACAGCGAACTGGGGTCGATCCTCGACAAGGCGCTGCTGAGCATCAGCCCCGAAGAACTGGGGGTGATCAATAGCCGCTGGCGCGGTTTTTCCAATGCGGCGCAAAGCAATTGGCATCACTACCAGCGCCTGTTTTACCAACTGATCGGCGCAGCCTGCCTGCTGCTGTTGCTGTCACTGCTGTGGAATGCCTACATGCGGCGCCAGATCAAGCAACGCCAGGCCGCCGAGCGGGCACTCAACGATCAGTTCGAATTCATGCGCTCACTGGTCAACGGCACGCCTCATCCGATCTATGTGCGCGACCGCCGGGGGCTGCTGCAAAGCTGCAACGACAGTTACCTCGAAGCCTTCAACGCCAAACGCGAAGACGTGATCGGCAAAAGCGTCATGCAAGGCACCCTGAGCAATGCCTTCGAAGCCCAGGCCTTCGAGGCAGATTACCAGCGGGTCGTGGCCGAAGGGACACCGATGGTACTCGACCGACCGCTGCACATCGGTGGCCGGCGTCTGACGATCTACCACTGGATCCTGCCGTACCGCGATTCCAGCGGCGATGTACAAGGGATCATCGGTGGCTGGATCGACATCAGTGAGCGCCGGCAACTGTTCGATGAACTGCGTACGGCCAAGGAACAGGCGGACAACGCCAACCGTGCCAAAAGTACCTTTCTGGCCACCATGAGCCACGAAATCCGTACGCCGATGAATGCCATCATCGGCATGCTCGAATTGACGCTCGAACGCATGACCGATCAGGCTCCGGATCGCTCATCCATCGAAACCGCCTATTGCTCGGCCAAGGACCTGTTGGGCCTGATCGGCGACATCCTTGATATCGCACGGATCGAGTCCGGGCACCTGAGCCTGAGTCCCGAGCGGGTCAATCTGGTGGAAACCGTTTCTTCAGTGGTGAGGATCTTCGACGGTCTGGCCCGGCAGAAAAACCTCGCCCTGCCCCTGACCCTCACTCCCCCGGGCCTCAATGTCGACGTGCAGCTTGATCCGTTGCGCTTCAAGCAAATCCTGTCGAACCTGATCAGCAATGCCATCAAATTCACCGAGTCCGGGCAGGTCCGGGTCAATCTGGACGTGGTGCCCGATGGCGCGGGCCAGTGTTCGCTGATTCAATTGACGATCCAGGACACCGGGGTCGGCATCAGCATCGAAGATCAACAGCGCCTGTTCAAACCGTTCGCCCAGGCTGACAGCGGCCAACAGCCCGCGCGCAGCGGCGCGGGTCTGGGGTTGGTGATCAGTCGCAACCTCTGTGAAATGATGGGCGGTCAGCTGCAATTGAGCAGTCAGCCCGGGATCGGCACTCAGGTCTGCCTGTCGCTGCCGCTGCAAACGCTGCCGTGCAAGGTCGCCGCGACGAAAACCGCGCCACCGATCCACGCCGCGGGTACGCCGCTGAACATCCTCGTGGTCGACGACCATCCCGCCAATCGTCTGCTGATGTGCCAGCAACTGGAGTTCCTCGGGCACCGCTTCAGCCTTGCCGAAGAGGGGCGAAGCGGATTCGAGAAGTGGCAGCGCGGCGCATTCGATCTGGTCATCGCCGACTGCAATATGCCAGTGATGAACGGCTACGAACTGACCGAGGCCATCCGCCAGCACGAACAAAGTACCGGGCGTGCTCCTTGTACCGTGCTGGGCTTCACAGCCAATGCGCAACCCGAGGAAGTGCAGCGCTGCAAACAGGCCGGCATGAATGACTGCCTGTTCAAACCCCTGAGCCTCAGTGCGCTGAGCCAGTGGGTCAACGGCCTTCAACCGGCAACCCCTGAACCTGCGTTCAATCTCGAGGGTTTGAATCAATTGACGGGCGGTAATCCGCTTCAGGCCCAACGCCTGCTCACGCAATTGCTCAAGAGCAGCCGCCTCGATCGCGAGGAGCTGCTGGCCCTGGCGCCGCACAATGATCGCGAGGCATTGGCGGCGGTGGCGCACAAAATCAAGGGCGCCGCCCGAATCGCCCAGGCTTCGCGTCTGATCGTGCGCTGCGATGCCCTGGAACAGGCCTGCCTGCAGACCACGTCTGTGGCGGCCATCGTGCGCTGCATCGAGGCCACCGACGCGGCGATGGTCGAACTGGAGCAGGCGCTGCAGCAACAATTGGAACCGTTCGCAGAAAGCACAATGACCGAGCCTTAACTATGCTTGGGCGCTGAGCAGTGTGTTTACTTCAATGGAGAGTCAGCAATGCCCAGCCCACTGCGCCCGGATCAACGCCGGTTCCCGTTGCACGTGCACATCAGCGTCATGTTCACGTTTCTGCTGTTGCTGACCGGCGTGGTGCTGGGGCTGTTCAATTATCGCCAGACCACCCGGATCATCCTGTCGAGCAGCGAAAACCTGTTCAATCGCATCGAACAGGACGTGCGCCTGGACCTGCATTCAACGTATGAACCGATCCGTCACCTGCTGAGCCTGCTGGCCGACAACCAGGCGGCCGGGGCCTCGAACCTGCAACAGCGTCTGGCGCTGCTCAAGCCGTTCAGTCAATCACTCAAGGACAACACCGATCTCGCTTCGCTCTATCTGGGCTACGGCAACGGCGACTTCTTCATGGTCCGGCCGTTGCGTACCAGCGCCCTGAAAACCCTGCTCAAGGCGCCGCCGGACGCGGCCTATCAGGTCTGGAGCATCGAGCACGACGCCAGCGGCATCGCGTCGTCGCAGTCACTGTTCTTCGACCAGGCGCTGATGCCTGTCGGGCGCCAGGACAATCCCGACGACCGCTACGATCCGCGCACCCGCAACTGGTACACCAACGCCCTGCAACAGGGCGATCAGATCACCACCGAACCCTATGTGTTTTTCTCCACGCACAACGTGGGCACCACCCTGGCCCGACGCAGCGGCGCAACCAGTGTGATCGGTGCCGATCTGACGCTGGAAGCACTCTCGGCCACCTTGCTCAAACACGTGGTCACCCCGTCTACCGAAATCGTGTTGTTCGATGCCGATGGCAATGCCGTGGCCTATCCGGACAGCCGCCGGCTGATTGTCGACGACAGCAGCGCACGCCTGGCCAAGGCTGCCGACCTGAGCCCGAACCTGCACGCGTTGCTGTCCACCACGCATCAGGGCAAACGGCTCGACGTCGATGGACGCCACTGGATCGTCGCCCGCAGCAATCTGCAAGAGGGCGGCCCGAGAGGACTGCAAATGGCCCTGCTGGTGCCGGAGGACGAGTTGCTGGCCGACGCCTACCGCATGCGCTGGCAAGGGGCACTGATCACCCTCGCGACCTTGCTGCTGTGCCTGCCGCTGGGTTGGCTGACCTCGCGGATTCTGGTCAAGCCGTTGCATGCGCTGGTCAAGGAAGCCGATGCGATTCGCAGCTTCGATTTCAACTTTCCGGTTACCCGTCGCTCGCCGGTTCTGGAGGTTGATCAGTTGAGCCTGTCGATGGCCCGCATGAAGGAAACACTCGCCAGTTTCTTCCGCATCACCGACAGCCTGTGCGCCGAAACCCGCTTTGCCCCATTGCTGCAACGGGTGCTGTTCGAAACGGTGCAGATCGCCCAGGCGCAAGCGGGGTTGATCTATCTGCGCGAAAACGATGGCAACCGAATGGAGCCTTACGGACTGGTAATTGATGGCGTCTCGCAGGAACCCGGCGAGTTCGCTGTGCTGGGCCGGGATCTTCTGGCCGATCAAGGGCCGGCGTGGTTCCAGCAACTGATCACCGCTGACAACGTGGTCAGCAGCCTTGGCTTTGAACAGGCCGGGGACTTGCAGAAAGTCTTGTTGGCCATGCAGTCGCCGCGCATCCACCTGATCGGTATCCGCCTGCGCAACCGGCACAACGAAACCATCGGCCTGCTGCTTCTGCTGATCAACGACAGCGGCAGCGCTCAGGACCTGGAAAAACTGCGCCCGGACCGCATCGCCTTCCTGCAAGCAGTTTCCGGCGCGGCGGCGGTGAGTATCGAAAGCCAGCGCCTGCAAGCGAAGCAGAAGCAGTTGCTCGATGCGTTCATCCAGTTGCTGGCGGGCGCCATCGACGCCAAGAGCCCGTACACCGGCGGCCACTGCCAGCGCGTGCCGGAACTGACCCTGATGCTCGCGCAGGCCGCGGCCGCCAGTCAGGCGCCGGCGTTCCAGAGCTATCAGCCGAGCGAAGACGAATGGGAAGCCCTGCACATCGCGGCCTGGCTGCACGATTGCGGCAAGGTCACGACGCCGGAATATGTCGTCGACAAGGCCACCAAACTGGAAACCCTCAACGATCGCATCCACGAAATCCGCATGCGTTTCGAGGTGCTCAAGCGCGATGCCTGGATCAGTTACTGGCAGGCACTGGCGCTGGGCGGCAACGAGGTGCAACTGAGCGACCTGCGTGACGCCACGTTGGCTGAACTGGACGACGACTTTGCCTTTGTTGCCCGTTGCAATCTGGGCGGCGAGGCCATGGCGCCAGCCGACCTGCAGCGTCTTGAGCGCATCGCCGAGCGCCGCTGGACGCGCACCCTTGATGATCGACTGGGGGTGTCATGGGAGGAAAACCGCCGTCAGGCGCAAACGCCGGTTGCGAATCTGCCGGTCAGCGAGGCACTGCTGGCGGACAAACCCGAACACCTGATCAAGCGCGCCGACAGCGAACTGATTCCGGAAGACAACCCGTGGGGGTTCAAACTGGATGTGCCGCGCTACAAATACAATCGCGGCGAACTCTACAACCTGAGCATTGCCCGGGGCACGCTGACCCGTGAGGAGCGCTACATCATCAATCACCACATGGTGCAGACGATCTTGATGCTCAGCCACCTGCCTTTCCCCGGACATCTGGGCAGCGTTGCGGAAATTGCCGGTGGTCATCACGAAAAAATGGACGGCAGCGGCTACCCCAAACGCCTGAAGCGCGACGACATGAGCCTGCCGGCGAGAATGATGGCGATTGCCGATATTTTCGAGGCGCTGACCGCGGCGGATCGGCCATACAAGAAAGCCAAATCCTTAAGCGAAGCCCTGGGGATCATGGCCACCATGTCCCGCGAGGCGCACATCGACCCCGAGTTGTTTGCGCTGTTCATCAACGACGGGGTGTACATGCAGTACGCCGCGCGGTTTCTCGATCCGCGACAGATCGATGCGGTGGACTCGGCCAGCCTGCTGCGCAAGGCTGGCCTGAGCGCCTGATCAGCAGTCGGTCAGACGCAGGAAGATCGCCGCCAGTTGCTCGATACCGGCCTGATCGTCCGCGCCGAAACGCGCGAGTTTCGGGCTGTCGAGATCGAGTACGCCAATCAACCGACCGTCCTTGACCAGTGGCACCACCAGTTCGCTGTTGGAGGCGCTGTCGCAAGCGATATGACCGGGGAACGCATGCACGTCTTCGACGCGCTGGGTTTGCCGACTGGCCGCTGCCGCGCCACACACACCGCGCCCGAACGGAATGCGCACGCAGGCGATCTGGCCCTGAAACGGACCCAGCACCAGTTCTTCGTTGCGATTGAGGTAGAAACCGGCCCAGTTCAAATCATCGAGCTGGTTGAACAGGAACGCCGAAAACTGCGCGGCGTTGGCGATGAAATCGCGCTCGTCCGCCAGCAGCGATTCCAGTTGTGCGGCCAACAGGCCATAGCCTTCGAGCCCCTGGCCGCTTTGTTGCAAATCAATCATGCCTTGTGCTCCAGCAATTTCAGTCCCACCCAGTAACGGGCGAATTGGTACGCGCAACGTCCGTTGCGATTGCCGCGCCCGGTTGCCCAGCGCACGGCGAGGATGTCCAGCTCTTCATCGCGCTGCCAGCTCAAGCCAGCCTTGGCGGCCAACTGGCCGATCCAGTGTTCGACGACGTTGAGGAAGTGTTCCTGGGTAAACGGATAAAACGACAACCACAGGCCGAAACGGTCTGAGAGCGCGATCTTGTCTTCCACCGCCTCACTCGGATGCAGTTCGCCGTCGACGCGTTTCCAGTTTTCGTTGTCGCTTTCCTTTTCCGGCACCAGATGGCGGCGGTTGGAAGTGGCGTACAGCAAGACGTTGTCCGGTGCCTGCTCGAGCGAGCCGTCGAGCACGCTTTTCAGCACTCGGTAGTCGCCTTCACCGGATTCGAACGACAGGTCATCGCAAAACAGCACGAAGCGCTGCGGCAGTTTGGCGATCTGCTCGACCACGCGCGGCAGGTCGGCCAGATGGTCACGCTCGATCTCGATCAAACGCAGACCGGCGCTGGCGTGTTCGGCCAGCAGCGCACGCACCAGCGACGATTTACCGGTGCCGCGCGAGCCCCAGAGCAGCGCGTGGTTGGCCGGCATGCCGTCGAGAAACTGTTGCGTGTTGCGACCCAGTTGCTCCAACTGACGATCAACGCCGATCAGGTCGGACAGGCGCATGTCGAGGCTGACTTCCAGCGGCAGCAAATACCCGCTGCGCCCGTCACGCTGCCAGCGCGCCGCGAGGCATGTTTCCCAGTCGATCACCGGGCGCGGCGCCGGCAACAAGGGTTCGATCCGCGCCAGAACCGACTCGGCGCGTTCAAGAAAAGCATTTAATCGGGAATCCACGTCTTCTCCTCGGGCACGTTCAAAGCAATGATGGTGCTTCAGCGACGACAATCAGATCAACAACCCCCGCTCAGGCCTTGTTACAAGGCGATTCGGGAACCTCGGTATCCATACATGATCGACTATGCTTGAGCAGCGAAGGGAAACGGAAGTGGTTCAACACCCCATGGATATCAAATTCACCCACCGGCTGTCTTACAAGCAAGCCAGATTCACTGTGCTGGTCGGGTTCATTCTGGGCACGCTGCTCAGCCTGCTGCAAATCGGCATCGATTATGCCAGTGAAGACGCCTCCATCAACCGTGAAATTCTGTCTTTGCTGGAAATCAGCCACAATCCGGCATCGCGCATCGCCTACAACATCGACGCGGAACTGGCGCAGGAACTGACCCTGGGCCTGTTGCGTTCGCCGGCGATCATCTCGGCGCAAATGACCGACAACAACGGTAACGTCCTGGCCAACGTCAAACGCCCGGAACTGCAAAGCGGTTATCGGGTGATCAGCGATTTCCTGTTCGGCGCCAAACGCCAGTTCGAAGACCGCCTGTACCTCGACCACCTGCCCAACGAATCGCTGGGCACGCTGAGTCTGGAAGTCGACACCTACGCGTTCGGCAGCCGGTTCCTGCGCCGCGCCGAAGTCACCCTGCTCAACGGTTTTGCCCGCAGCCTGATCCTCACCGGCATCCTGCTGGCGCTGTTCTACGTGATGCTGACCAAGCCACTGGTGCGTCTGATCCGTGAGCTCAGCGCGCGCGACGCACGCAGCGCAGAACCGACGACTCTGGAATGTCCGGCCGGCCACGCCAACGACGAGATCGGCGTGCTGGTCAAAGTCGCCAACCAGCAGTTCGACAACATCGCCACGGAAATCCAGCAACGCCGCAACGCCGAAAACCGCCTGACCGATTACCTCGGGCAACTGGAACACATCGTCTCGGCCCGCACCGCCGAGCTCAAGGCCATCAACACCCGGCTCAGTCAGTCCAACGAGGAACTGGAGGTGGCCCGCAGCACCGCGCTGGACATGGCCGAAGCGCGCTCGGCATTCCTTGCCAACATGAGCCACGAGATCCGCACCCCGCTCAACGGCCTGCTGGGGATGATCGCCCTGTCCCTCGACGGGCCACTGAATGCCGAGCAGCAGCAACAGCTGTCGATTGCCCACGACTCGGGCAAAGTGCTGGTGGAACTGCTCAACGATATTCTCGACCTGTCCAAGTTCGATGCGGGGCAACTGGAGCTGGAACACATCCCGTTCGACCTCGGCTCGCTGATCGAGGACACCGCCAACCTGCTGTCGCAGAACGCGGCGCCCAGCGTCGAACTGACGTGCCTGATCGACCCGCACTTCCCCGCGTTGGTGCTGGGGGATCCAACCCGGGTACGGCAGATTGTCAGCAACCTGCTGTCCAATGCCCTGAAGTTCACCCGGTTCGGCCGGGTCGATGTGCGTCTGTCAGCGCATAACGACGGGGTGCGCATCGAGGTCTGCGATACCGGCATCGGCATCGCCCAGGAAGCCCAAGTGAAGATCTTCCAGCCGTTCACCCAGGCCGGTGCCGGCATCACCCGCCAGTACGGCGGCACCGGCCTCGGCCTGGCGCTGACCTACAATCTGTGTGAAGCCATGCAAGGCCGATTGACCATCAGTTCCGAGGCCGGTTTCGGCAGTCAGTTCTGTGCCGACCTGCCGTTGCCGTGCCACACCCGGGCGGTGATGCCGCCGCCGTTGCAGGGCAAGGTTCTGGCGATCACCGCTGCCAGCAGCGGCCTGGCGGAACTGCTCAAGACGCTGTTGCCAGTGTGGGGCGTGACCTATGAACAGCGCACCATGGACGATCCGCTGCTGGGCCTGTCTCCCGACCTGGTGATCACCGACTGCCCGGAATGCCTGTTCAGCCTGCGCCCGACGCTCAGCACGCCGATCCTGGTGGTGACCGCTTATGGCAGCTTCATGCCCAGCGAAGAAGCCGCAGCGCTGGCGCCATTGCAGCAACAGGCCCGACCGCTGGCGCGCAACGCGCTGTATCAGATCCTGCGGCGCATTCTGCTGGCCGACATCACTACGATCAACGATGCGCGCCTCGAGAGCGTGCCCGTACAACGACGCGGACGGGTACTGCTGGTGGAGGACAATCCGGTCAACCAATTGGTGGCCAAGGGCATGCTCGGCAAGCTCGGTTGCGATGTGGTGGTCGCCGCCCACGGCGCCGCGGCGCTCGATCAACTGGAGCACGATGAATTCGATCTGGTGCTGATGGACTGCAACATGCCGGTGATGGACGGCTACGAAGCGAGCCGGCAGATCCGCCAGAGCGGGCGCTGGCCACACCTGCCGATCGTCGCACTGACCGCCAACGCCATGTCCGAAGAACGCGAACGCTGCCGTGCGGCCGGCATGAGCGATTACCTGGCCAAGCCGTTCCGCCGCGAAGAGCTGGCGGCGGTGCTCGACCAGTGGATTCCGACTACGTCAGTGCTTTGATCTGCCCCAACAGGTGATCAAGGCCGTTGCGCAAATCGTTGAGTCGATCGAGATCCACCCCGCTGTCGCACAACAACCGGGCCTTGAGTGGCCCGACCTGTTCGCGCAGCGCCTGACCTTGGGTGGTCAGGCTCAGATGCACTTCACGCTCGTCGCGCGCCGAACGCTGGCGCTGCACCCACTGCAATTGCTCAAGACGCTTGAGCAACGGCGTCAGGGTGCCGGAGTCCAGCGCCAGCCGCTCGCCCAAGGCCTTGACCGTCGGTTGCTCCGGCGCTTTGTCCTGCCATTCCCACAGCACCAGCATCGCCAGGTACTGCGGGTACGTCAGGCCAAGCTGATCGAGCATCGGCTTGTAAGCGCGAATCACCGCCCGGGACGCGGCATACAACTTGAAGCACAACTGACTGTCGAGCTTCAGCGAATCGTCGGGCAGGCTGTTCATTTGAGCAGGGCTTCGATCTCGCCGCTCATGTCCTGCGGCTTGGTGGTCGGGGCGAAACGCTTGACCAGTTGCCCATCCTTGCCGATCAGGAACTTGGTGAAGTTCCACTTGATGCCCTCGGAGCCGAGCAGACCCGGAGCGCGCTTTTTCAACTGTACGAACAGTGGATGCGCGTCAGAACCGTTGACGTCGATCTTCTTGAACAGCGGGAAACTCACGCCGTAGTTCAGCTCACAGAACTCGCTGATCGCACCCTCGTTGCCCGGCTCCTGCTTGCCGAACTGATTGCACGGAAACCCCAGCACCACCAGGCCCTGATCCTTGTACGTCTGCCACAGCTCTTCCAGGCCTTTGTATTGCGGGGTGAAGCCACATTTGCTGGCGGTGTTGACCACCAGAACGGCCTTGCCGGCGAAATCGGCCAAGGTCTTTTGCTCACCCTTGATGGTGGTGACAGGGATATTCAGCAGGTTGTCGCTCATGATCCGCACTCTGAATTCTGGAAGAAGGCGTAAACATAGCGAGCAATTAAATTGCGTGCAATTTAATTAACTGCACATAACCCTGTAGGAGCTGCCGAAGGCTGCGATCTGTTGATCTTGAAAATCAAAAGATCGCAGCCTTCGGCAGCTCCTACAGGGGCTCGCATCACTCGCGCGGCTCGAGATTCAGGCACACCGAGTTGATGCAATAACGCAGGCCGGTCGGTGGCGGACCATCGGGGAACACGTGGCCCAGATGCGCATCGCAGCGGGCGCATTTGACCTCGGTGCGGATCATGCCGTGGCTGGTATCGCGGATTTCGGTCATGGCGCTTTCGCCGATCGGCGCGTAGAAGCTCGGCCAGCCGCAGCCGGAATCGAATTTGGTCGTGGAGTCGAACAGTGGCTCGTTGCAGCAGACGCAGTGATAGACACCGTCAGTCTTGGTGGCGTTGTATTTGCCGGAGAACGGCCGTTCGGTCGCACTGAGCCGACACACGTTGTACTGCTCGGGGTCGAGCATCGCACGCCATTCTTCCAGGGTTTTTTCCAACTTTTCCATCATCACACCTCAGCGGCTGAAAAAGCCCGATCTGTACCTTTTCCACGGATCGGGTGGCACGTATGATTGCGCCTCGTCACACGCCAGTCTGGCAGTCAGACCGGGCGCATTCAAACGGATTCTCGGCGCCACGGCGCAAGACTCCGCCTGTGCGAAGACGCAGGAATCCCAGTACGGTTGGCCATTCGCCGTCTGGATCGTTCATTTTCGGGATCACATCGCCATGCAGTTCAGCAAATCGAACAAGCTCGCCAACGTCTGCTACGACATTCGCGGCCCGGTGCTCAAGCACGCCAAACGTCTGGAAGAGGAAGGCCAGCGCATCCTCAAGCTGAACATCGGCAACCCGGCACCGTTTGGTTTCGAGGCGCCGGACGAAATTCTCCAGGATGTGATCCGCAACCTGCCGACGGCCCAGGGCTACAGCGACTCCAAAGGCCTGTTCAGCGCGCGTAAAGCGGTGATGCAGTACTACCAGCAAAAAAATGTCGAAGGTGTCGGCATCGAAGACATCTACCTGGGCAACGGCGTGTCCGAGCTGATCGTGATGTCGCTGCAGGCACTGCTCAACAACGGCGACGAAGTGCTGGTGCCGGCGCCGGACTACCCGCTGTGGACCGCCGCCGTGAGCCTGGCCGGCGGTAATGCCGTGCACTACCTGTGCGACGAGGGCGCCGACTGGTTCCCGGATCTGGCCGACATCAAGGCCAAGATCACCCCGAACACCAAAGCGATGGTGATCATCAACCCGAACAACCCGACCGGCGCGGTGTATTCGAAGGAAGTGCTGCTGGGCATGCTGGAAATCGCCCGCGCGCACAACCTGGTGGTGTTCTCCGACGAGATCTACGACAAGATCCTGTATGACGACGCCGTGCACATCTGCACCGCTTCGCTGGCGCCGGACCTGCTGTGCCTGACGTTCAACGGTCTGTCGAAATCCTACCGCGTGGCGGGTTTCCGCTCCGGCTGGATCGCCATCTCCGGGCCGAAACACAATGCCCAGAGCTACATTGAAGGCATCGACATGCTGGCCAACATGCGCCTATGTGCCAACGTGCCGAGCCAGCATGCGATCCAGACCGCCCTCGGTGGCTACCAGAGCATCAACGATCTGGTGCTGCCGCAAGGTCGCCTGCTCGAGCAGCGCAACCGCACCTGGGAGTTGCTCAACGACATTCCGGGCGTCAGCTGCGTGAAGCCGATGGGCGCGCTGTATGCATTCCCGCGGATCGACCCGAAAGTCTGCCCGATCCACAACGACGAGAAATTCGTCCTCGACCTGCTGCTCTCCGAGAAGCTGCTGGTGGTGCAAGGCACGGCGTTCAACTGGCCGTGGCCGGATCACTTCCGTGTGGTCACGCTGCCACGTGTCGACGATCTCGAGATGGCCATCGGCCGCATCGGCAACTTCCTCAAGTCCTACCGCCAGTAACCGGTCGACAGTGCGCAACGTGTTCTGCGTTGCGCGCTGTCTGATTCAGCAACACTTCTGCCCTCCCCGCCTCACTGCGCCTTCTACACTTGCGATTGATATGGCTTATACGCGCCTGACGTAATGGCGGCGGGTGGCGGCCGCCTGTCAGCCCTTTCGGTTTCGGTCGTGGGCAATGACCTGCAGACCTTGGAATCCGCTGTAGGACACAGTTTGAAATAGTCACTCGGTTGAATCACCCGGTGCCGCACCTTATATACCCCGCAGTACGCTACATCTTTAGCTTGAGGAGATTTCTACAACCATGATGCGCATCCTGCTGTTTTTGGCCACTAACCTGGCGGTCGTGCTGATAGCCAGCATCACCCTGAGCCTGTTCGGCTTCAACGGGTTCATGGCGGCCAACGGGGTTGATCTCAACCTCAGTCAGCTGCTGGTTTTCTGTGCGGTCTTTGGTTTCGCCGGTTCGCTGTTCTCGCTGTTCATCTCCAAGTGGATGGCGAAGATGAGTACCAGCACCCAGATCATCACCCAGCCACGCACCCGGCATGAGCAATGGCTGCTGCAAACCGTCGAGCAACTGTCCCGCGAAGCCGGGATCAAGATGCCCGAAGTCGGTATTTTCCCTGCCTACGAGGCCAACGCGTTCGCCACCGGCTGGAACAAGAACGACGCGCTGGTCGCGGTCAGCCAAGGCCTGCTCGAGCGCTTTTCGCCGGATGAAGTGAAAGCCGTGCTGGCCCACGAAATCGGTCACGTGGCCAACGGTGACATGGTCACCCTGGCGCTGATCCAGGGCGTGGTGAACACCTTCGTGATGTTCTTCGCGCGGATCATCGGCAATTTCGTCGACAAGGTGATCTTCAAGAACGAAGAAGGCCAGGGCATCGCCTACTACGTGGCAACGATCTTCGCCGAACTGGTTCTGGGCATCCTCGCCAGCGCCATCGTCATGTGGTTCTCGCGCAAGCGCGAATTCCGTGCCGACGAAGCCGGCGCACGTCTGGCGGGCACCAACGCAATGATCGGCGCACTGCAACGTCTGCGTGCCGAGCAGGGTCTGCCGGTGCACATGCCGGACACCCTGAATGCCTTTGGCATCAACGGTGGCATCAAACAGGGCTTTGCCCGCATGTTCATGAGCCACCCGCCGCTGGAAGAACGTATCGACGCGTTGCGTCGTCGCGGTTGATCGGTTTGACGCATGTCTAGTCCTGAAATAGGTTTACACCTGTTTCAGTCTCA
>NZ_JAIWYL010000016.1:0-137212 GCF_020515535.1 Pseudomonas sp. MWU16-30322 | reverse complement strand
CGCAGCATGTTGCCCAACAACGCCTCTTACCTAAGGATGATGCCTCGCAATGACTGACCCACTTCTTAGATCATCCTCCATGCCTGGATCCCGAATTCGCCCTTCCCCAGCCCCCCTGCTCAATCCAGGCGAGACCGTGGTTCTGTTCGACGGCGTCTGCAAGCTGTGCAACGGCTGGGCGCGCTTTCTGATTCGCCACGACAACCGGCACCGGATGCGCCTGGCGGCGGTGCAATCGCCGGAAGGTCAGGCGTTGCTGGCATGGGCCGGTCTGCCGGTGGATCAGTTCGACACCATGGCGGTCATTCGCGACCAGCATTACTGGGTGCGCTCGGAGGCATTCTTCGAAGTCGTCGCGCAATTGCCTGCCCGCTGGTGGCCGGTCAGACTTCTGCGAATTTTCCCGCGAGCACTCAGGGATTGGGCCTACGACCGCGTGGCACTGAGCCGCTACCGGATCTTCGGCAAGTACGACACCTGCCTGTTGCCCAATCCCGATCACGAACGCCGCTTTCTCAAATCGCCAATGTGAATGCCCCGCTACAACATCAGTTGCAGCCACTGCCCCGGCGTCAGCTTCGTCACCATCATCAAGACAATCACGAACATACCGAGAAAACCGCAAACGCCCATCCAGAACCACTGGCGATAAACGGCCCGGTACTCGTCCGCCAGACGAGTACCACGCGCGACCGCACTCGCCGCCATCCGCTGCAGGCGCTTCTGCAGCACCAGCACTGGCAGCCAAAGCGAGCCCACTATAAAGAAGAGGATCAGCGACATGAGCACCCAATCCGCGGTCAAGGGCAACCCGGTGAGCCTTGTCAGCCAATAACCTGTCGCAATCTGGATAAAACCGGCCGGCGTAGTGATCCAGGCGTCGTAGCGCACCACCATTCGCGCCACATGCGCAATCACCTGCGGATTGGCCGTGCGACTGGCTGCGATCAGGTACAGATAGGAACCCATGCCGAAACCGAACAGGAAAATCGCGGCGATGACATGCACGTACTTCAGGCCCAGATAGAGCATGCTCAGGGCTGCCCATCAGAAAAGTGCACCGCCAGGCTCAGGTTTTGCGGATCGTTGATCGCGGCCATGTATTCGTCGACGTTGATCTCGCCAACGCAAGGACGGGCACCCGGTTCGGGCAAGTAACCTCGGGCGATCTTCACGGCCAGAGCGACTGCGGCACAGCTTGGGATCTCCGGCCCCTTGTCATTCAGCGCGGTCAATTGCGCCGTCATCGACAACGGCTGGTCATTCAGGTCGACACCTTGCACATCTATATACATCGCACTTTTGCCATCGCCGAAACGTTCGAACCACGTCCCCCAGCGATGCAACCGGGCGGCCCACGCCATGTGGTCACGCACCAGCCCCTTCCTCATCGCCAGAGCAAACAGATAATTGGCCACGCCGCCGAGCTTCAGACCAGCCCCGGCCTTGAAGCTCAAAGTGTGCGCACCAAACCGGCTGGCGAAAATATCCATGTCCGGCACATCAACATTGGCCAACGCACGAGTACCAAGATTTTGCAGCTTGCGCAGGGTCAGATCCTCCCACCCCATCACTTCATGTACACGACCATTTCTGAGCTGGCGAATCGGTTTGCCCGCATACGCGAGCACCCCCTCGATCGTCGACAACCCCGGCATCTTCGCTGACGAGGAAATACCGTGTTCGATCGAGTCGATGCGTTTGAACCGATAGCGCTGCTCATCGATGATCGCCGACGACAGCGTCGGCACCGAACTGCAGCCACTGAGGAGGGCGAGACCCGCCTGCCGGGCCCGGGCATCGAGCACGCCGATGCCATTGACGAATGTCCGGCAATCCGCCAGATCGCAATAGTTGACGCCCGCCTCGATGCAGCTCTCGGCCACCGCATAGGATTGCCCCTGAAACGGGCCGCCGGTGTGAATCACCCACTGAATGTTCATCGCGCGCAGAGCCGGGACGAACCCGGCACCCATGGCATCGCCGCACCAGCTCTCGCAGGTCGCGCCCAGCTCAGCGACCTTACGCGCCAGCTTCTGGGGGTCGCGCCCCGAGATCGCCAGTTCGATGCCCGGCGTGTCGATCAGATGCCGACAAACAATACTGCCAAAGTTTCCATACCCGCCAACCACCAACACCCTGAGTACCATCAACGCTTCCCTGAACAATTCAACTACCGACCCATAACCGGGTTCGGCGCAGCTTCCCCGATATCACCGGGCCAGGCAAGTCTGCGCCCATGAGCCGCGATGTAGTAACGTCAGCGCGTCGACAACGGAGGTTGATATGAGCAAACGAATCATCATCATCGGCGCGGGAATCGTCGGCGCGTCATTGGCCTATCACCTTGCCGCGAAAGGTGCAAAAGTGGCTGTGATCGAGGCTGGTGAAATCGCGTCCGGTGCAACGGGCCGCTCCTTCGCCTGGATCAACACTTCGCACGGCGGTCCGGACTCCGTTGCGCCGCTGCGCGCAGCGGCCATCGCAGAATACCGCCGACTCGAATCCGAACTGCCGGGACTGAAGGTGCGCTGGACCGGTGCGCTGTCTTACGGCGATGGCTGGTTTCAAGCACCTTCTATATATAGCGCGCAGATTCTCGACCTTGAACCCAATCTCAAACATCCTCCAGAACGCGCGTTCCTTGCCGCCGAAGAAGGCGCGCTGGATGCCGTGCAGGCAACGCAGGCCTTGATCGCCGGTGCGCAAGACCATGGCGCGACGGTTCTCACACAAACTCCTGTGCTTGGCTTCCGGATTTTGAACGGTCTGGTCACCGGCGTGATCACTGCAACAAGTGAGCTCGATGCCGACATTGTCGTGCTGGCTGCGGGAACCGCGACCCCGCAGTTGGCAGAACAGCTAAGCGTCAACTTGCCCATCGAAGCCTCACCCGCAATATTCATCCGCTACAAAACCCAGCCTCAGCGAGTGAACACGATCATCTCCAGCCCTCACATGGAAATCAGGCAAGACGCCGACGATACGCTGCTGGCGGCGGAAGACTATATAGATGAGACGCCGCAAAACAGCGCGCAAGCCATCGCGCTGAGAACAGCCAAAGCCATCCAGCACGAACTGCACGGGGTGATATCCATCGAGCCGGAGCTGGCGTGCGTCGGCCTCAGACCAATGCCTGTCGATGGCATTCCGCTCATTGGCTATCTGCCGAACATCAGTGGCGCATATGTTTGCGTGATGCATCCGGGCGTGACATTGGCGGCGGTCGTGGGGCGACTGGTGGCCGAGGAGATCGTCGATGGCCGCTTTGCGACTGCGTTGGCGCCCTGTCGGCCAGAACGATTCCAGTAATTCATGCGCGATGACATGTACAAAGCCCGGGTATCCAACGGATGCCTGGGCCTGAATCATTCTCCTCGGCCGTTACGAACGAATGCTATAGGCCAATAGCCGTCGTTTGGGACAGGCAGTTTTCAGCCAAAGGCAGTCGCTCACTGGAGGTAGCTATCGACCATTAGCTGCCGGAAGACTTGGTTGCATACAGGCTCGCAACTCTCTACAGCGATCACGTTTAACGCTCTTTCAACCACCTGATGCATAGCAATCCCTTACCCCGTTGCAAACACCGTTGTTGCCTTAAAGGTTGCAGCTGTATTGATATTCGAAGGGAAAAAAGACGGTGTCGACCACCAAAGAAAACGGCGCGTCGATCAGCAAAAAGGGTATCAGTTTTCCTTTGGATGTACCGACCAACCACCAGTCAAACCGCACGCCGATATAGGGGCATCGGTGCTTGTCATAATCCATACGCATAGCTGTTGCCATACACCCACCCAGACTGGCAGTCAGCACCAGTAAAACTACCCTTCGAACCACGTAACGTCCTTATTACTTCTTTGCACAGAGTTGCATAGACGCTGTTGTGTAAAGTTAGTCACCCTTGGATGGCCACGGTGCGGGCGCTGTGACGCATCAAACAAAAAATACCCATATCCCGCCACGCTGCATTCTTTCCACTCGGCTCGACGTAATCACACGGTGTTGCCTTCCTGATGCGGCAGATTTATCAGGTTTCAGTTCTTCCTGTTTTTACAACAGCGTGAAAAACTGCGCGTTCTTTGTCACTCATTTTTTGCCTGCATTGATGGAACTGCCGATGGACATCATGGATACCCAGCAAGAAAACACCCTCGAAAAGTCACTCAGACTGGCGGCGGATGAACCCGCCCACCGACCTGATTTTTTCAAGACGCTGCTGAATTCGGATATCTACGTCCTCGGCACCGCCGGCACTGGCGAAGGGCAAGTCAACCTTGAGGCAGGCAGCAACATCAGCATTGCGCACTGGCAAAAGCCCGACGGCTCCGCTGTCATCCCGTTTTTCACTTCGCTGCATACGCTACAAAGATCCATAAACAGCGAAGAGTCCTACATAGAGATCCCGGCCAGATCGCTGTTTGAAATCACGCTGGGCACTCCTCTTTTCCTCAATCCAAAGTCTCCCTACGGGAAAGAGTTTTTCCCCGAGGAAGTGCGCTACCTGCTCTCCGATGAGGTCGGCCAGGGACCGGTGCAGCGCACGGTCGAAAAGGACACTCAGGTACTGCTCGGACAGCCGTCGCAATATCCCTCGAAGATGGTCAATTCGCTCACTCAATTACTCGCCAGACATCGCAATGTGAAGCGCGCGTTTCTGGCATTGATGCATGACGCTTCGTCTGACCAAAAGCCTCATCTGATCATCGGGATCGAAGCGGACGGCGATTTTGAACAGGTCATGCGCGAAGCGGGCAGCGTTGCCGGGGACTCTGCTCCGGATGGCGAACCCGTTGATCTGTACCGCGTTCATGACGGAGATTCAGGCCTTAGCGATTACTTCCTCAAGCAAACCACACCCTTCTATGAACGGAAGTCGGCAGGCTGGCTGCGTTCATTGTTTGGTTTTGGCAAAGCATGACACTACACAACACCGGGCTAACCGCAGAACAGGCCTGTGAAATCGTGCTCGGCCTGTCTGATAACGTCATGAGAGACGGTAAGCCTGTGCGTTTTGTCATTCAGTCCTGTGAACTTTCTGCCAACGGTGATTACTGGGTCATTCGCAGTAACAGTGAGGATTACGTCGTCCACGGCATGACGGAGTACTGCTACGTCGGTGTTAACGCGCACTTGATCAACGTCAGGACAGGCGAACATGACACAGTCGTCGGTTGGAGTGTCGATGAGCATCTGCAAGACAAATACGACTTGGAGGCAGCCTCGGGCAAGCCGTATGTACTGATTCCGATAATTGACCGGAGTGACAAAACGGCACTGGTCAACTTGCGTCGAAAACTGCAGTGCACCTACCCTCAAACCCTTGCATTGCTGACGGGAGAACAACGACTTTGGCTCACGGGTAAACGCAGGATCCTTGAAGACGCGCAGCGAATGCTTCTTGAACAGGGCATAAACACCCAAATCGAGTTAGTCGCTGATGCGGGTGAAGCTATCGCGATCGATGTCGAGACCTGGTACACCGAAGCAGTATTGAAGGCTGTGCGCAAAAGGTTGTGCTGAAAGGTTTGAAATGCGCAGAACTCGCACGATTTTCAACGCGAGTGCATATCGTGGTAAATCTCTCACGCCAAAATCCAATTGCCAAGGAAGTCCAATTGCACGACTCCAAATATCTGGAAGACCTCCGCTCCCGCTTCAACGCTGGAGAAGATCTGAACTATGTCTTTTTCTGGGGACACCAGCGAAGCAGGCACGGAGTCACCGCTTCGTGCTTCAGCCAGTGGTTCGAAGCCGAATTTGTTGTCGACGGGAAACGCTACGCGACTGCCGAACATTTCATGATGGCAGAGAAAGCAGCCTTGTTCGGCGATCAGGACATTCGCGCTCAAGTGCTCCAGGCGCCTACGCCCAACGCGGCCAAGGCGCTTGGCCGCAACGTGCGCGGATTCAACGAACACGATTGGTTGCAACACCGGTATGCAATTGTGGTCCGGGCCAACCAGGCCAAGTTCTCGCAAAACCCGGAGTTGAATGCATTCCTCAAGGGTACTGGTTCTCGCATCATCGTTGAGGCAAGCCCGGTTGACAGCATCTGGGGCATCGGACTCGCCCAGGATCACGTAAACGCGAGTAACCCCAACCTGTGGCAAGGCCTGAATCTTCTGGGGTTCGCGCTGATGCAGGTCCGCGACGAAACATGATTCGCCCGTCGCGGTGGCGAACACCGCGACGGGCGAACCGCACAGAAGCCGGGCAACTAACGCGACCGCCCTCTCATGCTCGCTTTCCTTCGGGACGCTCAAACGATGGATGGGGCGACGCACTTCCTGACGCGAAAGCTGGCCGGAGTGAGTGCGGAGATGAACTTGAATGTTCTCGCCTACAACTTGAAACGGGTCATGAAAATCATCGGTGCCAATGGTTTGATGAAAGCGCTGACGGCCTGAAAAAGGCTGATTTTGGCCCATTCCAGAAGCGGCCATCATAGTTCGGATGTCTGTTCCTTGAAGATTTCAAGAGCAGGTTCATCGCCATTAACAGCCGAAGGGAAAGATGAGCAACGAATTCAGTTACGTCTGGTTATTGCCACTGCTTGAAAAGCCTTTCGAAGCGGCGGCAATCGATTTGCCTGACTCAGTAAAAATCTTGCAGAAAAAGCACACGCTACCTGCCCAGATATCGCTGCAACAGTTGGTGCTCACAGCACTGGCTTCACATTCCGAGTACTGGGCAGGATTAGCGCTTCAATGGTTAGAAGATGGCTTTCCTTTGGATTTCGAGCTGACCGAAATGTTGGCTTTTTGCGCCGAGAATAAAGCCCTACCTCAATCTCACCGCCACAGAGCACGCAGACTTGCCTATGCAAAGTAAACGACAGCTTTGGGTCGAAAAGGGCCGCTCGCTATTGGCCGATAGCAGTCGGTCACAAATGGCGGATTTCGGCCCAGATTTTTAAGACAAACGGAAGCAAGTATTCAGCTTACTGTTTGTGAGGTGCATCCCGCAGCAGTCGGCCACTGAGGCGCAGGCCGTCGCGCATATTCAGCCCCATTAATGCGAGATTAGTGACTCCTGCGATCAGTTCGATTACCTGTACGAAGTAAAAACGCGTATCAAAGCTCCCCGCCGACGCCCATTGGTTAAGCACAATGGCGCACGGCATCAGAACCAACAGGCCATTGGCGGCGATGAAAGGCATGCGTTTCTTCTTCAAAGCGAGCAGTCGTCCTTGTCGTTTTCGACTCATTAACGCTCCACTTGCACCGGTCGCAATGATTGCCGGTACCAGTATCCACAGCCCGGGACTCACGATCAGGTGCTTGAGTGAGGCTATCGAGTGTCGGGATCCGATGAGCTCGACAAAAATGGTCGACAGAAAGAAGGTGGCGATGCACAGCAGTGCCAGCGTGCTGGAGATCAAATGCAATCGTCTGAGCATTTATCTAATACCGTAAGACAGTGGGTTAATACTCAAGCCGTGCAGATATTCGACACAGCTACCTTGGTAAACAGATGCGGCATGGCCAAAGCACTTGAGGGATACCGCGCCAGGGCGTTGGCGAACGCTGGATGATTGAAAGCATCGCGGAACCGCTCTACCGATTCCCATACGGCGTAATTCAAGAACATGTTGCTGCCACCGATGGCCTGATGAAGCTGCGTGGAGATGAAACCGGCACGTTGTTTCATCCAGTTGGCATCCAGCTCCCATGCGCAAATGATGTCAGGTATATCGTCTGCGTCGACAGTGAAGAGGTTGATCAATACCACTGGAGCTTCGCTGCACTGCAGCTGTTGAGTGATGGGGACGATCGGATCAATGGGGCGAATGGAAAGCATGGCGGCCTCTACATTGTAATCATGATGACAATTTGGGTTCACGCTCCAAACCTACTGCGATTGACATCATGGTGTCAACGTGGAAGGATTCGCGCCATGAAAAAGACAAACTACACCCCCGCAGGAAGCGCCACGAGCGATCTGGTTCTTGAGATCTTTCGAGCAAGTACACGTCTGCTTACTGCAGGCGATCGACTCGTCGCAGAGCTAGGCCTGACAAGCGCCCGCTGGCAACTACTGGGTACGATTGTGTATGCCGAACGAGCACAACCGGTTTCATGGATTGCTCGCGACATGGGGGCAAATCGGCAAAACGTTCAGCGGATCGTCAACGATCTGGTGAAGGAGGGACTGCTGGAGTTTCAGCCGAACCCACACCACCGCAGGGCGCAGCTGGTTGTACTGACTGAAGCTGGGAGAGAAGCATTCGATCTGGCGATGCAGCTTCAAACGCCTTGGATTAATGAGCTGGCGGAGGGATTGGACATGGATGCTATCCAGACCACCCATCAGGTTCTAAAGCACCTGCGCAATAGGCTTGAGGAAGACCAGGCCGACTGACCCGGCCAGCCTCTGCATGATCCAGCTCGTCAAAAGCTCAGGCAACAAAAGACCGGGTCAGCTTGTAAACAGCGGTTCATGGACGTCCGCTTCATGCCTGAAGCAGCCCCACCCTACCGCCCCGAAAACAACGCCAACCGACAAGCCAAGCCAAAAAACACCACCCCCAACACCTGATTCAACCGCCGCGCGATCCGCGCATTACTCGCCAGCTTGTTCCCAACCTTGCTGGCCAAAACAATCACCGCCCCGTTCACCAGCAATCCGATCACATTCAGGATTGTCGCAAACACCAACATCTGCAGCACCAGCGAGCCTTTCCCCGGATCAATGAACTGCGGAAACAACGCCAGCACAAATAGCGCCATTTTCGGATTGAGCAGATTGGTCACCAATCCTTGGCGGAAGATACGCAACAACGGGGTGGCTGGCAGGGTTTCGTTGGTAGCCAAGGGTGATACGTCGCTGGTGAAGGCTTTCCACGCCAGGAATGCCAGGTACGCGGCGCCGGCGAAGCGGATGATGTCGTAGGCGGCGGGCACGGTGGCGACCAGTTGCGACAGCCCGAGGGCGGCTGCCAGTGCGTGGCAGTAGGTGCCGGCCTGAATGCCGGCGAGGGAGACGAAGCCCGAGGCGCGGCCCTGGCTCAGGCTTCGGGAGGCGATCAGCAGCATGTCCGGGCCGGGGGTCAGGGCCAGCGCGAAGCAGGCGCCGGCGAACAGGAGTGCTACGGAAAGATCAATCATGGGGGGCCTCGGCGTTTTTATTGTCTGGGTCGCCTTGCGGGCGAGTCGAGGCAGTTTACCGAACGGTAAATCCCGTGGGGAGGCTCATTCGGAAAGTGTGATGTCGCGGCCTTTTCGATAGCGAATCGACTACCCTTCGCCACTGAGGCTTCACGCTCGAATGACTACTAAAGGGAATAACCATGTCGATCTACGCAATGACCATCCCTCGTTTCACCCAAATGCTGCGCTCCATGACGGCGATCCTGTCCAAAGGCGAGGCCTGCGCCGTTGAGCGCGGCTATGACCCGCAGGTTCTGCTCGAAGCACGTCTGGCGCCGGACATGCACAATCTCGCCACGCAGGTTCAATACACCTGCACCCAGGCACAGGACACCGTGCAACGGCTGACGCAACAACCGTTGACCAAGCTCACACCGCCCGCAAACATGGCGGCGGCGAAGGCGTTGATCGAAAGAACACTGGAGATGCTGGCGGCGGCGGATCCGGCGCAGATTGACGCAAGCGCTGAGCGGCAGATCTCAATCGAGTTGCCCAACGGCATCGCCTTCGACATGAGCGGCAGCGAATTCGCCGTGGACTGGGCAATGCCACAGTTCTACTTCCACCTGATCACGGCGTACAACATCCTGCGCCACAATGGCGTGCCGCTGGGCAAGGCGGATTATGTGCAGCACATGTTTGCTTATCTGCGGAAGTGATTGCAGGTCAGGCTTCGGGGTCAATCAGGGTTGACCCGGAGCTCTTGCAGAAGAAATTCCAGTGACTCCACCGCACCGTGATGACTCTGCGCCGAGCGCTGCGTATCCCATGACATCGCATCGTCCACGCAGAAATCACCCACGCATTCCACGTTCAGATCCTCATCGAGCAGTCCGAGCGGAATCCACACGTAAGGCGATTCGCGAAGTGGATTCGGCACGGTCGAACCGCACTGTGCGCAGAAGTCGTTCCTGTAGCCGCTGGGTTTGACCCAACTGCTGATCGCGTCCTGCCCTGCCTCCCAGCAAAAATCCCGAGCGTTGACCAGCGTGGCGAGGTTGAACCCGACACCGGTTTGCTTACGGCACAGAGCGCAATGGCAGCGATAGAAAAAGCGCGGTTCCACGGTAAGGGAAAAGCGTACGGCGGCGCAAAGACACTGCCCTGTTGTCATGGGGATCTCCTTCGGACGAGCGCTTGCACATCCATGCTGAAGTTTCTTATGGTCAAAGCCGCATTCTAATGGACCAGATGAAAAACCAAAGTTTTCCGCTCTGCTCTGCATCCGTTTCACTCCCTGCTCCGTACATTCAACACCCTCATTCGAAGGGTCGAAGAATCAAGGAGACGCACCATGCACATGCTCATCAAACGCCTTGCTGTCGCTTGCTTCACCCTGCTCTGCCTCGGCGCCGGATCCAGCTTTGCCGCCGATACCGTGATGGTTGGCGGCGCGGCCATGTATCCGACCAAGACCATCGTCGAAAACGCAGTCAACTCCAAGGATCACACGACACTGGTCGCTGCGGTCAAGGCCGCCGGGCTGGTGGATACGCTCAACAGCAAGGGACCGTTCACCGTCTTCGCTCCCACCAACGAAGCCTTCGCAAAACTGCCCGCCGGCACGGTCGATACATTGGTCAAGCCTGAACACAAGGCGGATCTGACCAAGATCCTGACTTACCACGTCGTCGCCGGCACTCACACGGCCAAACAGCTGATGGACGACGCCAAAATGCACGGCGGCAAAGTGATGCTGAAAACCGTCCAGGGCGAATCGCTGACCGTGATGCTGCACGACGGCAAGCTATGGGTGCAGGACGCCAAGGGCGGCAAAGCTGCCGTTACCATCGCTGACGTCATGCAATCCAATGGCGTGATTCACGTGGTCGATACGGTGCTGATGCCGAATTGACTGGCTGACTTGGCGGGTACTCATCAAAGAGTCCCGCCAAAGTCACGATTGAAAGAACTACCGACTCACGCCGAACGTTTTTCCACCCAGCGCCGATATTGCCGGGTGCGAAACGCCATGGCGATCTGCTGCAAAATCAGCGCCCGCAACGGTGACACGCTCGGATCAGGCTTTTGCGCCCGACTGAGTTTACCCAGCTGAAACTTCACCACCGCCATGTTCGCCAGCGCGGCAATGGCCTTGTTTTTCCAGGTGATCGGCGGCAATTGCGGGGCGTTGTCCTTGCCCTGCTGCCAGTCGCGCGGCAGGTGCGGATCGATAGCCAACGCGGTACCGATGCCGACCATGTCCACCCCACTCTGCACGACGCTTTCGGCAACCGGACGACGGCGAATGCCGCCGGTGACCATCACCGGCATTTTCGCAACGGTCTGAATATCCCGAGCAAATTCGACGAAATAGGCCTCGCGAGCCAGGGTTCGACCATCGCGCGCTTCACCCTGCATGGCCGGGACTTCGTAGCTGCCGCCGGACACTTCCACCAGATCCACGCCCAGACCGTTGAGCAGTTCAACGACCTTTTTCGCATCGTCAGCGGTGAATCCGCCGCGCTGGAAATCGGCGGAATTAAGTTTCACCGCTACGGCAAACTCTGCAGAAACCACCGCCCTGACTGCCTTGACGACCTCGACCAACAACCGCGCGCGGTTCTCCAGTGAGCCACCCCACTCGTCCGTCCTTTGGTTGGTCAGAGGCGAGAGAAACTGGCTCAACAGATAGCCGTGAGCGGCGTGGATTTCCACCCCGGTGAACCCCGCCTGTTCACCCAGGCGTGCGGTATTGGCAAAACGCTGAATGACGTCCTTGATCACACTGGCGGTCATGGCGTGGGGCGTGGCGAAACGCTTGGACAGTTTGCCCAACTCCAGCGGCACTGCTGACGGCGCCCAGGTTTTCTGCCCGAGGCTGGACTGCATCTGGCGCCCCGGATGATTGATCTGCAACCAGAACTGCGCACCGGCAGAACGGCCAATCCGCGCCCAGCGCTTGAACTTGTCCAGTTGTTGATCATCCTGCAACACTACGCCCCCCGGTCCGGTCATGGCGCGGCCGTCGACCATCACGTTGCCGGTGATGATCAGCCCGGCACCACCGTCGGCCCATGCTTGATACAGACGCATCAGCTCCGCAGAGGGCGCCTGGTCGGCGTCCGCCATGTTTTCTTCCATGGCGGCTTTGGCGATGCGATTCTTGATGATCGAACCGTTGGGTAAGGTCAGGGGGTCGAACACATTCATGGGGCAGTCCTCAACTGGAGATGAGGCCACCATAAGATTGAAGTCAACTTTAAGGTCAATAGCCTTTTTTAGCTGACTCGCGCTTCAAAGCGCCACATCGCGACGCTCTGCTGCGCTCACCACACCTTGTTCGCGCAGGCGATTTATCAGCATTTGCGCATTGTCCGCACACGCCACGCCCATGGGCTTGTCTTCAATGCCCTGGATGACGAGCTGAAGTTGCGCTTTGTTCTGCGCCAGGCGTTGCTGCAGGACATCGATTTCTTCGACCTTTTGCTTGAGGCCATTGAGCAACTGCTCGTGCTGCCAGCCACTCGCGTTCATCGGCATCAACTGACGGATTTCCTCCAGGGAGAAACCCGCCGCCTGCGCACCAGTGATGATCTGCAATACCCATTGGGTGTCGGGAGCGTAATCGCGATAGCCGTTGGCTTTGCGCGCGACCGCAGTGATCAACCCGCTCGCCTCGTAAAAACGGATACGCGACGGCGCCAGCCCGCTGATTTTCGCCAGTTCACCGATTCTCATGTCCGACTCCGCAAGAGCGTTAACCTTGAAGCTGACTTTAAACCTGAAGGGGTGCAACAGCCAACACGGCAGATCAAGCCAACAGCTCAGTCATCCACTGCACCTGTCGCGCAACCTCTTCCAGCTTCTCCTCGGGCACAGCCTGGCGCGCCTGTTTGAAGCTGTTCAGGGTTTTCTGTTTCTGCCTTAACGAGCGCTGCCATTTGGCGAGGAATGCCGGGCTGCGCGCCTGCATCTGCAACGGGCCGAAGTACAACTGTTCGGCGCTATAGCTCAGCGGTCCGCAGCGCTCGGCGACGATGATTTCGTAAAAGAAGCGGTTTTCCTGCAGCACTTCCTCGTCGAGGATGCGGTAGCCGTTGTCCATCAGCCATTGGCGCAGGGGTTGTTCGCCGCCGTTGGGTTGCAGGATCAGCCGTTCGTGCCCGCTCATGCGCGCCTTGCCGCTGTCGAGGATGTCGCGAATCGTCTCGCCGCCCATGCCGCAGAGGCTGATCGCGGTAATCCCGTCGGACGGCTCGATCGCCTCCAGGCCGCTGGCCAGACGCACGCTGATGTGCTGCTGAAGTTCGTTGTCACGCACCGTGCGCACCGCGGCATGGAACGGCGTCAACGCCACCTCGCCGGCCACCGCCGCAACGATGGCGCCACGGCGCATCAGTGCCACCGGCAGGTAGCCGTGATCCGAGCCGATATCCGCCAACCGCGCGCCGGCCGGTACATGCGCCGCCACCCGCTCCAGACGCATGGACAATGTGTGTTCGTTCAACTGCCGCCCTCTTCCCCGGCCATCGCCGGCGCTGCTGGCCGGACAAGGGGCGCGACTGTAGCGGGCAATGGTGGGTATTTCAAATTTGGACTGGCGCGGTCCAGGTCGGATTCGGCCTGTCACTGCAGGGCGAGGCATCCGCTATCTTCTTTGCAACCGGTCTACTAACCTGCGCGCAGCCGTACCTCAAAACAACAAACGCATTCATGGAAGACATCAACCTTGAAAACAGCTCTCGGCGCCCTGCTTCTGATTGGCCTCTCCACCAGCGCACTCGCGGACTCGCACCCCATCGGCTTCCACAGCACAACCCTGCCAGACCCGCAGCGGCCGCTGGAAATGGTTGTCTGGTACCCGGCGACGACCCATGCAACCGCGCAAGTGATCGACGACAGTCCGGTGTTCGTCAGTGCCTCTGCCGTGCGCGATGCGCCGCCGACTGCCGGCGAGCACCCGCTGGTGGTGCTTTCCCATGGTTATCGGGGCAACTGGAGCAACCAGATGTGGCTGGCCAGTGCCTTGGCGGATCAAGGTTACATCGTCGCGGCGGTCAACCATCCCGGCAGCACCACCCATGATCGCAGTCCGCAAGCAGCGGCGCAGTTGTGGCAGCGGCCAGTTGATCTGCGGCGGGTCATCGAAGCCGTTGTGGCGCAGCCGGGAAAATTTGGCGCAGTGGCGCCGCAGCGGATTGTCGTCGTCGGTCATTCGCTCGGTGGCTGGACGGCTCTGGAGATCGCCGGTGCACGCTTCGACCCCGAGCGCTTTGCCGAGGACTGCAAAGCCCATGCGCAGCTCGCCAGTTGCAACGTCTACAAAAAGATGAACCCCGCCAGCACAGCGCAAGCCAAAGCCGACCTCGCTGCCGACCGGCGCTACGAACAGGTCAGCGCCATCGTTTCGCTGGACCTGGGCCTGTCACGCGGCATGACCGACGCAAGCCTCGCGGCGCTCCCCGTACCGGCACTGGTGATTGCCGCCGGCGCACCTTCCGAAGATCTTCCGGCGCAACTGGAGTCCGCCGATCTGGCCAAACGCTTGCCAGCGGCCACCACGCGTTATGTCGAGATCAACGACGCCACCCACTTCAGCTTCACGTCGATCTGCAAACCGGGCGCGATCGAGATGCTCGAGGAAGACGCACCGGGCGATGGCGTCATTTGCCAGGATCGCGACAATGCGCGACCGCGTGAAGTGATCCAGCAGCAGGTGGTGGCGCTGATCAGCGATTTTCTGGCGACGTCGAAACCATGATCCGGGCAGCCGTTTGATCCTGCATCGCTGCAAGCGACTCGCCAAATCGCTCCGAGCCGGTTTTAATGCGCGCTTGATGGGCATATGCCCGGCTCCCCTTCACCGAGTAGAAACATGAACCGCCAAAAGAAACTGCAGCAGTTGTTCAAGGAAAAGGCCAAAAAGGCCAGCGCCAAACTCGCGCCGAAAAAGCCCAAGTACATCAGCAAGGCTGACCGCGCGAAGATGGCTGCCGAAGCGGCGGCAGAACCGGTTGAGAGCGGCGAAAACGCTTTATAAAAACGCTGAAATATTGCTCATTGCCCGCGTGACGTAGAGTTCTTTCTCGCCAACCGGTGCCACGTAGTGAAGCGCGCTGCGTGCGGCCTCCAGACCGGCAAGACGGGCAATGAACCAGGCCGCCAGGTACTGCGAAGACAAGCACCCGCCTGCGGTGGCGACATTGCCATTGGCCACGAACGGCTGGTTGAGCACGGCAACGCCAGCCTCTTCCACCCAGGGTTTGCTGATCAGATCCGTACAGGCCGGTACCTCGCTCAGCAGGCCGAGCTTCGCCAGAATCAACGTGCCGGAACACTGGGCACCCAACAATTGGCGAGCCGGATCAAGCTGCAGACGCGACATCAATTCGGCATTCGCCACCACGTCCCGGATCATCCGCCCGCTTCCCACCAATACCGCGTCCGCGTCGCACGCCTCCTCCAGTGACGCCTGTGCCTCAATCAACAGGCCATTCATCGAGCGCACCTTGTCCGTGGGACTGGCGACAGACACGCGCCAACCGGGCTGTTGGACCCGGTTGAGAATGCTGAACGCGATCAGCGAATCCAGCTCGTTGAAACCTTCAAAGGTCAGGATGGCGATGTGCATGATGAGCCTCGAGATTGATGGACGATGCTGCATCGTAAGAGCAGAGAATCACGACAATCAAAAAATTGTCATGGCTACATTTTCAGCTGTAGCCGAGGGGCGCTGTAGCTTTCAGCCAACGCCTGTAGGACAGTTACCTGCATCGAATGATGAAAAGGCCAACACCCCCATGAAGCCGCTGGATCTGACGCGTTTCGACCTCAATCTTCTGGTGGTGCTTGAAGCGCTTTGGGCGGAAAGGCACGTCGGTCGTGCGGCGCAGCGACTGCATTTGTCGCAGTCGGCCACCAGCCATGCCCTGTCGCGTTTGCGCACGGCATTTGATGATCAGTTGTTCATTCGCAACCCTCGCGGCATGGCGCCGACGCCGCTGGCCATCGAGCTGATGCCCCGAGTGGGCGGCGGTGCTCGAGTCGGTACGGTTGGTCGCCAGCCCACGGGGGCCGTTCGATCCGGCGCGTCTGCAGGCGACACTGGCGGTGGCGGCCACCGATCACGCCGTGCTGACCGTCGTCGCTCCGGCACTGGCGAAAATTCAGTCGGCAGCGCCGGAGGTGGTGCTGAAACTCGGGCCGGTGGATGGCGAATCGGCGATGCGCCTGCTGGACGCCGGCGAGATCGACCTGGTGCTGGGTTCGGGTTCGTTTGCGCAAGTGCCGCAACGCTTTGATTGCCAGCTCGCGCACAAGGAGCGTTTTGTCGGCATCGCCCGCAAAGGGCACCCGGCATTGGTCAAACGCGGCAAACATCTGCATATGGAACTGGATGACTTCACTCGCCTGCCGCACGTTCTGATTTCGCCCCGTGGCGACGCCCGGGGTGCTGTCGATGACGCGCTGGAACAGCTCGGTCGCAGGCGCAAAATCAGCGTCACCTGCCCGAGTTTTCTCGCAGTGCCATTCATGGTTGGCGCATCGGAATCGATTGCCGTGGTCGCCGAACGTGTCGCCTTGCAGATGCAGGAAACCGCACAACTGAGCATTTTCGAATTGCCCCTGACGCTGCCCACCTGGGAGGTCTTTGTCGTCCGCGCACGCGGACGCGCCAACGAGCCGGCGGTTGAGTGGATGACCAGAATGCTGATCGCCGACTGACGATCGATCTCGTGCATCGAGAGGCTGCGCCAATGCCATTGGATCGCAGGCCTCAGTCCTCCTAGAGTGCGGACATCCGTTCAACACGCCAGGAATACTCATGAAAACCGAGCCCACGCTGGTCATGGTCCCTTGCTTCGCCGGTGCGCCGTGGCAGCTCGACTCTCTCACCCACTTGCAGCACCGCGCCATGCGCACGTTGCGCTTACCGGACGACGTCGGTGACCTGGAAAAACTCGCCAACTTCATCATTGATCAAGTGAAAGATCTTGAAAGCTACGTGCTGGTGGGCGACTCCTACGGCGCGGTCGCGTCGATCGCGGTCGCCACACGCCAGCCCAAAGGCCTCAAGGGCCTGGTGCTGTCCGGCGGTTTCGCCAAAAGCCCGATCACCTCGCCCCTGCTGAAAACGTTGGCCGCACTGGCACCGTTCTTCCCCGGACCGTTTTATCGGCAGACGACCCTGCGCTTCCACGCCGGGCAACTGGCTTCGTCGTTCGACAAGGAAGGTGAAATCCCTTGGTCAGCCGCCAACAGCCGCGCCTTCTTCATCAAACAAACCCCACACAAGGCCTATGTCAACCGCGTGCACTCGATCAAGAAAATCGACTACACCGCCCTGCTGCAAAAGATCGACGTGCCGACGCTGATCCTGACGCCCGAAGAAGACAAGCTGATCGGCAAAGAGGCGGCGGGGATTCTGCTGAGGGGCATAAAGGCAGCGCAGGAAGTCGTCATGCCGAGAACCGGGCATATGTTCAGATTCTCGCATCCGGCGGCGTATTCGCTGCAGGTCAGGAAGTTTCTGCAGCGGGTGGCGCTTTGAGTGTATTTGGGCCAGTCAGATGCTGCGCGGCATATCGATCCGAATTGCCGTTTATTGTTGCAGCCACTAGCCTCACCAGGTCAAAAGCGTAAATCAGAGACCAGCATGACCGCACGCCCCGCCACGGATAGCGACCTGACAGCCCTCTTCGACTTGCATCGAGCAGTCTTCCGCGAACACATCGAAAAAATATGGGGCTGGGATGAGAGTTGGCAACGCGCAAATTTCGCAGCGGAATTTGCATGCACAGCCACTTCGGTTTTTGAACAAGGCGGCCGGATTATTGGATACGTGCAGATTCTGGACAAAGAAGATCGAATCCATGTTCAGAACATCGCTATTTCGCATGAGTACCAAGGCAAGGGCATCGGCTCGCGCATTCTAAAGAAGCTCCAGCTGCAAGCCGCTGCCCGCCAGGTGCCCTTGCAATTGGGCGCTTTTCGCACGAATACTTTGGCGCAGAAGCTCTACGAGCGACTGGGCTTTCGCCGAACTGGCGCAACAGACACGCATATCGAAATGTCGTGGACAGCGACCTGAGACCGGGCACCTGACAACAGCAGTCGTGATCCGAATCCATCCGTGAAAAAGATCTTCCCTGATTCAACCTATAAGGACATAAAATGCCACGCTCTCTGCAATTCGAACAAGTCGATGTATTCGCCGATCAACCCTACGAAGGCAATGCACTGGCAGTGGTGGTGAATGCCGATGAGCTGACAACCGAGCAGATGCAAGCGTTTGCCCGCTGGACGCAACTCAGTGAGACCACTTTTCTACTGAAGCCCGAAACGCCGGGAGCGCATTACCGCGTACGTATCTTTACACCGCTGCGCGAGCTGCCCTTCGCTGGCCACCCCACCCTGGGCAGCTGCAAAGTGTGGCTGGCCCACAACGACAACCCTGAGCATGTCGAGATTATTCAGGAGTGCTCGGCAGGTTTGATTCGGGTACGCAAGCAAGGCCCGCAACTGGCCTTCTCCGCGCCACCGCTGGTGCGCAGCGGACCGCTGGAGGCAGTGACATTACGCCTGATCGAACATGGCCTTGGCCTCGCCGCCGGGCAGATCCGCGCGAGCCAATGGGTAGACAACGGCCCGGGTTGGGCGGGCGTGTTGCTGGCGAGTCGCGAAGAAGTGCTGGCGATCAAGCCTGATTACGCGGCGCTGCAGGGGCTGAATGTCGGCGTTATTGCGCCGTGGTCGGGGTCTGAAGCTGAAACGGACGTGGAAGTCAGAGCCTTCATCGGCGAGGAATGCACCGAGGACGCCGTCACTGGCAGCCTCAATGCGAGCCTGGCTCAGTGGCTGATCGGCGCGGGTATCCTCAGCGAGCGCTACACCGTCAGCCAGGGCACCACCATGGGCCGCCGCGGCCGACTGCACATCGAAAGCGTTGACGGCACCGTCTGGGTGGGCGGAGCCGTTCAGCACTGCATTTCCGGCCAGGTGGTCTTTTGATGAACCATGGAATCCGGGGTGATTAATCCCGCGATAACCGCTGCCCCGTGCCGGAATCCAAGACACTCAAATATGCAGCCAGGCCAGCGATCCCAGCATGACGCCGACACCGGCGGCACCAAACGACACGCGCCGCAGCCATTCCTTGCGCGTCAGCAAGGTAATGGCTGCCAGTGAAATGGCGATTTGAATCGCGGTCATGGCCTGGGCCCAGCGGTGATGCTGGTGCAGCACCTGCTCAGATTTTTCCTCCCACTCGCGCGCCTGTTGCTCAAGCACTTCGGCCTTCTTGCGCGCCTCCTCTTTCTGCTCCCCGTAGCGTCGCGCCTCGGCAGCATAGTGGGCAGAATCCAGCCCCGGCAGATGGCTGGCCAGATCCGACAGGTTCTGCCGACTGGACTTGGCCTGGTAGTAGTTCCATTCGTTGGCGGCTTCGGTCTTCTGGATAGCGGCGTTGTTTTTGTCCATGGCCGCTTCACTCTCTGTCGAGCCGGCCTGATAACTCATCAGGGCGCCGACGGTCGCCATGATCGCCGTCATCACCGCAATCTTGCTGGCAAAGCGATCGCCCTGTGCATGGGCATGATGGGTGGTGTGCTCGATATGTTGCTCGTGGGGGCTGGGGACTTCGAACTCTTCAGGCATGGTTGTCGAACTTGGATGGGTAATTGGAGATGGGCGGCATTATGAGGACAACCACAGCGAAACACGCAAGCCACTCTGCGAGCCCGCCCTGCTCACCTGAAATTTTCCGCCGTGCCCGGTTCGATCACCTAACCTCATAGATTGTGTGATCAACGAGAACCGGCCCCTCTCATGCGCAACACATTGAAGTCATTGTTTTTTGTCGCGCTGACCGTGCTTGTTCCAAGCGGCTCGGCGCTGTGGGCGGCGGATTTACCGGCGCCCACAGCGACCACTGCGGCACCGCTGGTGGAAGTCTCGCAGAGTGATCTGCAAGCCCTGCAAATGCGCCTCGACGGGCTGAAGCAGCAGATTTCCGCCGCCAACAACTACAACCAGCTCGAAGGCCCGCAAGACCGGGTACAGACGTTCATTCTGGACATCGATCGGTTATCGGCGGCGTTGTTGCCGCAGCAAGCTCAATTGACGGTGCAACTGGGGGTGCTCGGCGCAGCGCCGGATACGCAGATCGCCGCCGAACAAGCGGAAATCGCCGCACAACGGGCGATGCTCAGCGAACAGAAAAACAAGGTCGACGCCACGCTCAAAAGCCTTGCCGCGCTCAAACAAAGCGCGGCTGATCTGATCACGCAAATCGCCGGCATCCGCCGCACGCTGCTTGAAAGCGAATTGACCCTGCGCACCGACAGCGTCCTGAGCCCTGACTTCTGGTCGCCATTGGTGTCGCCAGAGCCGGATGACCGCCAGCGCCTGAATTTTTTCATCAATCAGGTGAACCTCACCTGGGCCACGGTCTGGGCGCCCGGGCAGCGGTTTTTCACCTGTGTGCTGGTGCTGCTGGCGCTGGCTTTCTGGACGCTCGGCCGGCGACTCGCCGAGCGCGGCCTGACCTGGGTTTGCATCCACCGCATGCCGGAGGGGCGCCTGCGCCGCAGCGCGCTGGCGTTCGCCTCGGCGCTGGCGACCCTTGGCACCACGGCCATCGCCCTGCACCTGCTGTTTTACGCCTGCACCCGCCACGAACCACTGACGCCAGTGCTGCAGACTTTTTCCGAGGAATTCGAAAAAGCCGTCTACGCCTGCGTCCTGATCACCGCGTTGAGCCGCGCACTGCTGTCGACCAAACATCCCTCGTGGCGGCTGCCGGCGATTGCCGATTCGGTGGCACTGGCGTTGCGGCCCTATCCAAGGATTCTCGCGGCCATCCTGCTGGTACTGGTGACGCTGGTGCAGGTCAGCAACGCCACCGGCATGAGCAGCCAGATCGTGATCGCACAACGTGGGGTGATTGCCATCGTGGTGATCATGATTCTGGTGCCGCTGCTGTTGCGCGTCGGCAGAGTGCGCAAGGCGTTGATCAGCGCCAATGAACCGGAGGCCGGCAGCACATTTGCCGGGGCGATCTACAGCATCGCCACGGTGTGCATGTGCGTGTCGGCGCTGGCTCTGCTCACCGGCTACGTGTCGCTGGCTCGTTTCGTCACCTATGAATTGGTCTGGGCCTATATCGTGTTGGCCGGGTTCTATTTGCTGGTGCAGGTGGTCAAGGACGCCTGCGAATACCTGTTCTCGCCGCGCTACTCGGCCGGCAAGACCATCAAGCAGACCCTGGGCATGGGTGACCGGCGGCTGGAGCAGATTTCGATTGTGCTGTCCGGTGCCAGCCGCGCCGGGCTGCTGTTGCTGGCGGTGATTACCCTCTTCGTCGGCGGCATCGGCACCACGTTCGGGCAGTTGACCAGCAATGTCCTCGGCATCCTTGGCGGCGCCGGGTTGCGCAAGCTGAACATCGTCCCCGCGCATTTGATCAATGCCGTGCTGGCACTGCTGATCGGCATCTACCTGATCCGCGCCCTGCGCCGCTGGCTCGACAACGAGTTCCTGCCCAAGACCGACATGGACCCGGGCATGTGCGCGTCGCTGAGTACGCTGTTTTCCAACATCGGTTATGCCACGGTCATCCTCCTGACGCTGTCGTCGCTGGGCGTGCGCTGGACCAATCTGGCGTGGATCGTCAGTGCGCTGTCGGTGGGGATCGGCTTCGGCCTGCAGGAGATCGTCAAGAACTTCGTTTCCGGGCTGATCCTGCTCACCGAGCGCCCGGTGAAGGTCGGCGACCTGATCAGCATCAGCGGCGTCGAGGGCGACATCCGCCGGATCAACGTGCGCGCCACGGAAATCCAGCTCAGCGACCGCTCCATCGTCATCGTGCCCAACTCGCAACTGATCTCGCAGAACCTGCGCAACGTCACCCTCGGCGGCAGCGCCCAAGGGGTGGCGAGCCTGGAGCTGATGTTCCCGCTGGACATCGACCCCGAACAGGTCAAGGAACTGCTGCTGAACACCTACCGCGAAAACGAAAACATCCTCGACAAACCGGCGTCGTACGTACGCTTCAGCAAACTCTCGCCGGATGGCATCACCTTGACGGTGACCGGCTACGTCGGCAGCCCGCGGATTGTGGGCGGGACCAAGAGTGATCTGCTGTTCGAGATTCTCAAGCGGCTGGGGGATGCGGGGATTGCGCTGGCGAAACCAGCCTCCGCCCCGTAACACCCCCCCCCTGTGGGAGCGGGCTTGCTCGCGAAGACGCCGGCACAGGCAAAATCTCCGACAACTGACACACCACTTTCGCGAGCAGGCTCGCTCCCACAAGGGGTTCTGCGCTAAAAACAGAATGCATGCTTGTCATTAATCCATTGTGGGAGCGGGCTTGCTCGCGAAAGGCCTCAGGCCGGCGCCCAGCGCCGATGCAGCCACCGCGCAAACGCATCCAGCGCAAAGCCCAGTACACCGATCAGCAGCACCATCGCCATCAGTTCCGAATACGCCAGCCGATCTCGCGTATCGAGAATGAAGTAGCCCAGCCCGGCGCTGACGCCGAGCATTTCGCACGGCACCAGCACGATCCACAGAATGCCGATCGACAGCCGCACCCCGGTCAGCACATGGCCGAGTACGCCGGGCAGGATCACTTTGCGCAGGGTTTCCCAACGAGTGGCACTGAGGCTGCGACTGAGTTGCAGCCAGCGCGGGTCGAGCTGGCGCACGCCGGCCACGGTGTTGAGCAGGATCGGCCACACCGCAGCGAAGGTCAGCAGGAAGTAGATCGGCTGATCACCGACGCCCAGCAGCATCACCACCACCGGCATCCACGACAACGGTGAGATCATCCGCAGAAACTGAAACGCCGGCGTGGTCGCCGCTTCCAGATGCCGGTAGCTGCCGATCATCAGGCCCAGCGGCACGCCGATCAGCAGCGCCAGCAACAGGCCGACCACAATCCGTTTCAGGCTGACCAGCACATGCTCGTACAGCTCCGGGCGCAGCAGCAGTTCGCCGAGGCTGGCCAGCGTCGCCTCGGGTGAAAAGCGCAACGCCAGGCTGTCGTTGCCACCGAGCAGATGAACGCCCAGCCACCACAGCAGCAACAGGCACAACAGCCCTGCTACGCCCAACAAACCGTGCACGGTCGATGAAGATCGTTGACGCATCAGAGGCTGAACTCCTCGCTGCGTTCGAAGCTTTCCGGCAGGCCGAAGGTCTGCATGCCACCCACCGCCGCAATGGCGTTGCGCACAAAGCGGTCGTCCACCAGATCTTTAGCGGTTTGCTGCGGATCGAGGCTGGCGAGGAAGCCTTTATCACCCTCGATCAAGGTGTCCTTCAGACGCTTGACCAGTTCTTCGGTGTAACTGGGGAACGGGTACGGCTGAAAGTCGATGCGCTGCTCGTCCCACTGGCTGTGCTGGATCGCGCCGCTGGCCAGGTATTGCTCGCGGTCGCTGGTGGCCGGCGACAGCACCCGGTCGAGCACCGGTTGCGCGTGCGGCGTGTAGCGATTGGCGCCGTCCTTGGACAGCAGTTTCGCTGCCTCGGCGCGGTTGTCGCGGGTCCAGACCTGCGCCTTGACGATCGCGTTGACCACTTTCTGCGACCACTCGGGACGGTTGTTCAGATCCTGCTCATGCATGAACACCACGCAGCAGGCGTGATTGCGCCAGACGTCGCCGGTAAAGCGCTGCACGCGGCCGACCTTGAGCTCCTCGGCCAGGGCGTTGAACGGCTCGGCGACGATGTAGCCGGCGATGCGTTTGCTCGCCAGGGCCGGCGGCATATCCGACGGCGGCAGCACCAGCAGATTGACTTCGTTCGGCGCCAGCGCGGCGCTCGCCGACTTGCTCACCGGCACCAGTCCGTGGTCGCGGAACAGTTGCTGCACCACCACGTTATGAATCGAATACCAGAACGGAATCGCCACCGATTGCCCGCCCAGTTGCTTGACCTCGGTGATGCCCGGCGCCACGGTCAGACCCGAGCCGCCGACGTGGTTCCATGCCACGACCTTGGCCGGCACCTTGCTGCCGTAGCGCGCCCACACGGTCATCGGCGACAGCAGGTGAATCACGTTGACCTGTCCGGAAATGAACGCCTCGATCACCTGCGCCCAACTGCGCAGCAGCACCGGGCGTTCAGCCTGAATGCCTTCGGCCTCGAACAGGCCATTGTTGTGTGCGACCAGCAACGGCGTGGCGTCGGTGATCGGCAGATAACCGATGCGCACTGGCGCGTTCGGCTCGGCAGCGGCGCGCGCGCTGAGGCTGTTGAGCAGCGGCAACGCACCGCCGGCAGTCAGCAGCGCGCTGAGTTTGATGAAGTCACGACGTGTGTGAGTGAAGTCGTCCAGGCACATGGTCAATCTCCGACGTAGCGGGCACAGGTTGAGTGAGGGGGTTGCGGCTCGCCCGCCGAAGGGTTTTGAGGATGTCGATGCGCAGCGCGCCCAGTTCCTCGACCAGCTCGGCACGCGGCTGAGGCAGGTCGATGCGCCACTCGCCGAGGATGTGCGCCGGGCTGTTACCCAGTAGCAGAATCCGCTCGGAAAGCAGCAGGGCTTCGTCGATGTCGTGGGTGATCAACACGGCTGCGGTGTGGTGCTCGGCGATCAGTTGTAGGAGCAACTGCTGCATGTCGGCGCGGGTGATTTCATCCAGCGCGCCGAACGGTTCATCGAGCAACAGCACCTGCGGCTGACGGGCCAGACAACGGGCCAACGCGGTGCGTTGGGCCATGCCGCCGGACAACTGCGCCGGGTGCTGCTGACGTGCATGTTCGAGGCCGACCGCAGCGATGGCGTGGTCGATCCGCGCCTTGCGCTGCTCGGCCGTCAGGTGCGGCTGGCGGGCGAAGTCGAGGCCGAAGGCGACGTTCTTTTCCAGGGTCAGCCACGGCAACAGGCTCGGGTCCTGAAACGCCACCGCCACCCGTGGATGCGCGCCGGTCAGCGGTTCGCCAAGCAGGCTCACCCGCCCCTGTTGCGGCGCCTGCAAACCCGCCAGCACTCGCAGCAGACTGGATTTGCCGACACCGCTGGGGCCGAGAATGGTCACCACTTCACCGGGCTGCAATTGCAGGTCGAAGTGTTCCAGCACGGTGTGCCAGCCCTGCTCTCGCGGGTAGCCGAGGCTGATGCCGTGCGCCTCCAGCAACGGCGCAGTCATGCCGTCGCTTCCCGTTTCTGCCGCTGCAATTCGGCGCGAAGTTGCACCAGGCTTGGGGTGACAATCGGCACGAACGCCGACTCGCGCCAGCGCCGGGCGAAACCACTGCCGTGCTCCGTCAGATAGGCCTTGCCGCCGCTCGATTGCAATTCCAGTTGCACGGCATTGGCGGCGGATTCGGCCAGCGCGATGCGGATCTGGAACAACGCGCCCGGCTGGGTCAGGAAACGTCCGTCGTGCAGGCCCTGCTTGAGCGCGTCGACGGTCTGCGCCAGTTGCTCGCGTTGTTCCTGCAACGGCTCCAGCAGGATCGAGCGCCCGTCCTGCAAATGTCCTTCGACCTCGGCCAGTGCCCGTCGCGCCAGACCGATCGCCATACCGCATTGCAGACCGAGAAACGCCGGGCGCACCGCTGGCAGAAACTTGCGTGCATCTTCATGCAGCAACCATTCGCGAGCGACCGCCACTTGGGCAAAATCGATGGCGGCAGTGTTGCTGGATTGCAGTCCCATCAGTTGCAGGTCGGCGGAACGTTGCACACCGGCCGCGTCATCCGCAATCGCCAGCACGAACGGCGAACCGCCCTCCTCGTGCTCGATCGCCGCCGCCACCACAAAACCGCTTTTGCGCAGATTGGTGACCCAGTGCAGGCGCCCGTTCAAGGTCCAGCCGTCTGCGGTGTGGGCGGCGCGCACTTGCAATGCCTCGATGCCGGACAGGTACTTCATCGCGTTGGACAAACCGGTGGCGCCGGCCAGCTCTCCACTGAGCAGCGACGGCAGCAGTTTTTCCCTCAGCGCAGCGTTGGGACTGTGCAGCAGATATTCGATAAAGGCCCGTTGGCCCCAGAACACGAACGCCGCCGCCAGTGAATGGCTGGCGACAGCGGCCAGGGTTTCCACGGCATCACTGACGTGACCGCCGCTGCCGCCCAGCGCCGGGCTGATGCCGACGCGCAGCACCTCGGCTTGCGCCAATTGCGTCAGCACCTGCTGCGGATCGCCGTCGCCCGCATCCAGTGCCTGGGCGTTGTGTTCCAGCCATTGAATCAATGCCGGATTGAGCATGTCGTTTTTCTCCTTTTTACGCAGCCGCATCAACCATAGACGACGCTGCCGGAACCGCTGGCCGATTACGCGCGATACGGGGCCAGCTCGGGGTTGAGCGGCGTGTCGGCGAATACGTTGGCGAAGTTGCACAGGGTCGCCAGGCTGATGCCGAGAATCACTTCCAGCGCATTGCCTTCGGTATAGCCCGCGGCCTTGAACTGGTTGAAGGTCTGATCGCTGACCTTGCCCCGGGTGGCAATCACTTCGCGGGCAAACGCGGCCAGGGTTTCCAGTTTTTCCACGGGGACGGTGGCTTTTTCACGCAGCGCACTGACGACTTCCGGCGGCAGTTTTGCCTTATTCAGCGCGACGGCGGTATGACCTGCGACACAGAAATCGCAACCATGGTGGGTCGCCGCAATCAGTTGCACCACTTCGCGCTCGGCGAGGCTGAGTTCGGACTTGCCATTGAGCGCCGATACCGTAACGTAGGTTTCCAGCGCCGCCGGGGCATTGGCCAGCACGGCCAGCAGGTTCGGAATGAATCCGGAGTTTTTCTGCGCATTTTCCAGAAACGGTTTGGCGGCTTCGGGAGCGCTTTGCACAGTGTGTAGAGTAAGGCGCGACATGGAGTGGACTCCTGCTGTTGAGTGTCCGGCCAGTCTGTTGGTTATAAAAATTTCGATCCATATTCTAAAGTAGCGATTACTTGCTCCTGAGTGTTTCCATTAGATGATTTCGTCCAGCCCACTGGTTGATTGGTTATTAGAAAGCCTCGAACTCGACGCCAGTCTGTTTCACGTCGGCCGCTATTGCGGTGGTTGGCACGCCAGCACCCATGGGCTGGCGCGCGCAAGTTTCCACTTGATCGTGCAGGGGCGCTGCTGGCTGCACATCGACGGGCAGGAGCAGCCAATTCCGCTGAACACCGGGGATGCAGTGTTCCTGCTGCGGGATCTGAATTACCGCCTCTCCAGCGCCGAAGAGGCGAGCATCGCCCAGACGCTGCCGCGCATGGCCATGACCGCGCTCGACAGTCAGGCGCAGGACGGTGTCGGGCTGGTTTGCGGGTTCTTTCATTTCAAGTCGGGATTGTCATCGCTGATCATCGAAGGCTTGCCGGACTGGATCATCCTGCGCGCGGGCGATCCTTCTTCGAGCGCGGCGCGAGCCTTGTTCGAGTTGATCCTGCAAGAGTGCGAACGCCTGCCGGCGCCCTCCTCGGCGCTGCTCGAACGCCTGAGTCATCTGCTGTTTTTGTACGTGTTGCGCCAGCAGATGACCGACAACCAGAGCCTCGGCGGTCTGGTGGCATTGGCGCGCAATCCGCAGTTCGCGCCGTTGCTGGATCTGTTGATCGAACAACCGCAATTGCCGTGGTCGCTGGAGAGCATGGCGGCGAGTATCGGCTTGTCGCGCTCGGCGTTTTTCAAACGCTTCAATGAGCTGGCCGGGCAGTCGCCGGGGCAAGTGCTGCTGGCGTTGCGCATTCGGCATGCCTGCCAGTTGCTGCGGGCCAATCACACGGTGGAACAGGTGTGCGCGGCGGTGGGCTATCAGTCGATCGCCGCGTTTACCCGAGCGTTTGCCAAGTCGGTGGGGGTGCAACCGGGGGCTTATCGCAAGCAGCATGAAGGGCGCTGAGTGGCATATTTATATATGTCTTGATGGTGCGTTTTTCAGTGTCGATCAAGGGATCAGTGTACGCCACCAAACCTGTGGGAGCTGGCCTGCCAGCGATGGCGTTGGTAGATCCAACATCTTTGTTGACTGACCCGGCGCTTTCGCGAGCAAGCCCGCTCCCACAGTGGATGGTGTTGATCAGCGGATCTGTGTACACCGCAAAACCTGTGGGAGCCGGGCTTGCCCGCGAAGGCGGCGGTACATTGAGCATCCAGGACTCGTTGGTTTCTTATTCCATTAATAAACCAAAAAACCACTTTTTAATCTTTTATCGCTATTAAACTCGCCCCTTATAATTGCGCGTCTGCACTTAACTCATAAAAAGGGATGTTCCATGCAAAGACGCCTGTTACTGGCTGCACTGTTTGTCGCTGTCGCCGGGTGCGCCAGTCCTCCTGCTGTTTCGGTGCATACCAAAGACCCCGCCAGTTCGACCCTGCAAGGTGATGCCACGCGTCCGGCGCAGGCACAATGGATCCGCACCGAGCTGTACTTCTCGGTGGGCACCGTGGATGGCAAGGAAGGCGCGGTCAGCCCGGCGCGCTGGCGCGAGTTTCTCGACAAGGAAGTGACGTCGCGGTTTCCCGACGGTTTCACCGTGTTCGATGCCTATGGGCAGTGGCGTGATCATGGGGCGAAAGAGCCTGAGCGGCTGAGCACCAAGGTCATTGTGATCCTGCACGAGAACAGTCCGCAGAACGCCGGCAACATCGAGGCGATTCGTCTGGCGTACAAGCGCATTACCGGGGACCTGTCGGTGCTGCGCCTGTCGCAACCGGCCGACGTATCGTTCTAATCGTTCATCTGTCCGAGAGCTTGCCGAGGCGTCGACGCCAGGCGGCTCGATCCCGCCAGCAGCAGCGCGCCGACCAGCAACACGCCAATCCCCAAAAACGCGCCCCACCCCACCACCGTCACGCTCGAATAGAGCATGTACAGGCACAGCCCGAAAAACAGCAGCGGCAACAGCGGATACAACGGCACCCTGACCGGCCTCGGCACCTCGGGAAAGCGCCGGCGCAGGATGATCAACGCCAGGCTGCTGAAGCTCAGAAACAGCCAGTACACCGGGGTCAGGTACTCGACCATGGTGTTGAAGCCGCTCTGGGTGAAACTGCCGAACAGCACCAGCAACAATGCCACCGCGCCCTCCGCCAGCAAGGCCTTGCGCGGCACGCCGTCGCGTTCGTCCCACTCGCCGAAGTGGCGCAACTGCGGCACATCGCGGGCGGCGGCATAGGTGGTGCGGGCGCCGACCAGCAAGGTCGAGTTGATGCTGGCGATGGCCGCGATGCCGACCATCAGCAGAATCAGCAGCACCCCCGGCGCACCGAATGCACGGTTCAACAGTTCCACGGCTGGTGCGTTGCTCGCTGCCAGTCCAGCGAAACCCAGGCCTCGAACGAGCGCCCAGTTCAGCGCCAGATAAATCGCCATCAGCACCGTCAGCGCACCGAGCATGGCGATGAATATTCCACGTCGACCATCGCGCACTTCCGCCGACAAGGTTGCCGCATCGCTCCAGCCGCCGAACGCCAGAAACACGAAAATCATCGCTGCGGAAAATCCGGCCATACCGGTGTTTTCCGGCGTGACCGAAACGCTCGGTGGCGGTGCTTCAATCCCCTGCCACGCCAGCCACACACCGGCGCTGGCGATGCTCAGAAAGCCCAGCGCCAGCAAACCCACCAATAAGGTCTGGGTGATGAAACCGATGTGCTTGCCGGTGAGATTGAGCAGCACCAGCGAGGCGATGACCCCGCCGGCAAACAGGCCCGAGCCGTACCGACCGAGCGGCACCACGGCATTGACGTAATCGGCAAACATGAACGCCGACAAGGCGATCCAGCCGGTATGCATCACCGAGAAGCGCGACCAGGCAAACAGGAACCCCATGCGCTCGCCATAGGCCGTGCGCAGAAAGTGATAGTCGCCGCCCGGGTGCGGAAATGCGCTGGCCATTTCGGCGAAACACAAGGCCCCGCTCATCGACGCGAGACCGCCGAGCACCCAGACCCAATAGAAATATTCCGGCCCGACGTTCAGCGCCACGGTCGGCGCGGTTTTCAGGATGTCGGTGGTGATCACCATGCCCAGTGTGATCAGCAACGCCTGCAGCACCGGCAGATGGCGCTTGGGGCCGTTGGAGTGATTCATGGAGAGTTCCGCAAAAAGTCCGCCATCCGTGGCGGATCGGCTCAGAAGCCGTAGGTGGCGCTGGCGTAGTAGTACGCGCCGTTGGTGCCGATCGGCGACAGCACGTCATACGGCAGGTTGCCACCGTAGTTGATCGCCGAGCCGGAGCGTTCCGGGTAGTTGTCGGTGAGGTTGTTGCCGCCCAGGGCGACGCTGAATTTCGGGGTGAATTTGTAGGTCACCTCGGCGTCCAGTTGCCACACCGCGCCGTAGGTCTGCTCCGGTTGCGAATCGCCGAAGTCGAACACACGGGTGGTCTCGCCCTGACGGGTCAGACGCCCGAGCAGACCCCAGTGTTCGCTGGCCCAGTTGGCGGAAAACACGAAACGATCCTTGGGCGCGGCGTCGGTCAGGGTGTTGGTTTCTTCGACACCGACCAGTGCATCGTTGCCGATACCCAACGCCGTCAGTTGCGATGGCGTGCCTTTGGTGCTGGTGACTTTGGTGTGGTTGTAGGTGTACGCGGTGGTCAGGCCCAACGTCCCTTCATACAGTGGCTGGTGATAGTTGAGCACCAGTTCGGCGCCGTGGGTGCTGGTGTCGGCGGCGTTGGTGAAGAAGTTCACATCATGCACTCCGGCCACGCCGAAGTTGTCGTTGATGTATTGCTCCATGGCGTCGCTGCCGATGCGCTGCGACAGGGTGATGCGGTCCTTGACGTCGATGCGGAATACATCGAGCGAAGCGTCGAAGCGGTCGTTGAGCTGGAAGGTCAGGCCGAGGCTGAAGTTCTTCGAGGTTTCCGGATCGAGCTTCTCGGCTCCCAGCGCGCGGGCGATCGGGTCGTTGACCGAGAGCACGCGAATATCGGTGAGCGTGCCGCCTTCGCCGAAGTTGCTGGTGGTGTTCTGGAACCCGCTCTGCGCCAGCGACGGCGCGCGGAAGTTGTTCGACACCGCACCGCGCAGCGCCCACTGCTCGGTCAGTTTGTAGCGACCACTGAGCTTGCCGGTGAGTTTGCTGCCGGCATCGTCGTAATGTTCCCAGCGGGTGGCGGCGTCGACGAAGAAGCGGTCGGTGAGATCGCCCGACAACTCGGCGTAAGTCGCGAACACGTTGCGGTCCAGGTCCGACTCTTCGCTGGGGCGCAGACCGTTGGCACCATCAGCGCCGGAGCCAATGTAAGAGGCCTCGTCACCCGCGTAGGTCAGGTAGTTTTCGTAGCGATATTCGCCGCCCAGCGCCAGCACGAACGAGCGTCCGCCCAAGCGCAGTTCGCGGCTGAAATCGAGGTTGGTGGTGGTCTGGCGCAGCTCGTAATCGCCGGTGTCGAATTTCGTCGGCGAGTCCTCGCCGAGGCTGACGTTAAGGGTGCGGCGGGTGGATCCGTCGAAGCGGTTACGGCCATGGGTAACGCTGCTGTCAAAGTCCCAGTCTTCGCCGATCATGCCTTTGAAACCGGCGGTGGCGGAGACGTCCTTGTTGTCGCCCAGCGACTGCGGCAGGTAGCCGTTGGGATAGAACTGCGGCTGCTCGTAGGGGTAGCGATAGAACTCGGCGCCAGTGGTGTGGCGCTGGTTGTAAGTGCCGAAGCTGTAGGCTTTGCCGCCGGCCAGCGGCAGCTCGCTGTTGAACCACAGGTTGACGTCCCGCGCCAGGCCGTCGCCCATCACGTAATTGCGCTGGTCGGGGGTATCGGCAAAGCCATCGAAACCGGCGCGGTTGGTCGGGTTGCGATTTTTGTACTCGGTGCCGCCACGAATGAACCCACCCTCTTCGCCCAGGCGCGTGCCGATCTTGGCCGTGGTCACGCTGTTCTGGCCGTCGGTGGTGGTTCTGCCGATGGCGTCCTGATGGGTGTGAAACGCGCCGTAGCTGGTGGACACTTCGCCGCCCTCGGGAGCGTCGTCGAGGATGATGTTGATCACCCCGGCAATCGCGTCGGAACCGTACTGTGCGCCGGCGCCATCGCGCAGCACTTCGATGCGCTTGATCGCGCTGATGGGGATCGAGTTGAAGTCCACTGGTGCCGTGCCGCGACCGATTTTCGACGAGTCGTTGACCACCGCTGAAGTGTGACGACGCTTGCCATTGACCAGCACCAACACCTGGTCCGGGCTCATGCCGCGCAACTGCGCGGCGCGCACATGGTCAGCGCCACCGGAGTTGGACTGACGCGGCATGCTGAACGATGGCAGCAACGTTTGCAGCGCCTGACCCAGCTCACCGTCGGCCGCGCCGGTGGACTTGAGGTCGGCGGCGGTCAATACGTCAACCGGCACCGGAGAATCCAGCACCGTGCGAGCAGTGCCACGGGTGCCGGTGACCAGCACGGTACCCAGCCGTGTGTCATCGTCAACGCGGGTGGAAGTGTCTTCGGCTTGCGCCGGAACTTGCCAGATCGCACCGACAACCGCGATGGCCAGTAATGAACGGGAACGGTGATACATGTGACAGCTCCTTTATCGCAGCTAATACCCGGCCGTTGCCGACAATAAGGGTTCGGCAATCAATGCACGGCAATGTCTGCTGTAGTTTTAGAAATCAGGAAGGCGGTGAAGGCTGGTTAAACGTATTGAGTTGGTTAAGCGCAGAATCCCCAAAGTTAGTTGTTTCCCCTTGAAGACCGATGCTAGACGGGCTGAGGCTTGCCGTAAAAGAACCAATAACACTTAGGTTAGATCGGGCTGATTAACTGTATTTAGTCCAACACAAGTGTTGCCAGAACAACAGTAGCTCAACTAAGCAGCAACTAACTCAAGCATGAATGCTGCCCCTTGTGGGAGCGGGCTTGCTCGCGAAAACTATCGTTCAGTCGCCGAAAATATCGACTGGGCTGGCCCCTTCGCGAGCAAGCCCGCTCCCACAGGTTTGACTGGGTGAACACTGACTTCTCATCCACCGCAGATCCAATGTAGGAGTGAGCCTGCTCGCAATAGCGGTATATCAGCCACCGAAGCAGTTGAATGTTCGGGCCCCATCGCGAGCAGGCTCACTCCTACAGGTTGATCGGGGTGAACGCATAGCTTTCATCCACCACGGTTCCAATGTAGGAGTGAGCCTGCTCGCGATAGCGGTATATCAGCCACCGAAGCAGTTGAATGTTCGGGCCCCATCGCGAGCAGGCCCACTCCTACAGGTTGATCGGGGTGAACGCATAGCTTTCATCCACCGCAGATCCAATGTGGGAGCGGGCTTGCTCGCGAAGAGGCCAGTCCAGTCCCCCGAGATGTTGACTGCAGACAAGCACAAAACCTCAGTCGAACTCCTTTTCCAGCCAGGCATCCGCGGCAATGTCCAGGGCCTGCGCACTGAAGCGTTGTTCCGCAAAAGGGTCGGCGTGCAGGTGAAAGCCGTTGCGCTCCCAGAAGCCGGGTTGTTCTTCGTCGACAAACTCCAGACCGCGCAGCCATTTGGCACTTTTCCAGAAGTAGCGCCCGGCGACCACCAGCCGCAGCGGCCAGCCGTGCTGGGCGGTCAAGGGTTGGCCGGCGTAATGGGTGGCCAGCAGGCTGTGCGGGTGCAGCAGGTCGTCCAGCAACAGGTTGGTCTGGTAATCGTGATCGGCGTGGGCCATGACAAAACGTGAAGCGGGCTGGATATCGAGCTCGCTCAGCAAATCCTGCAGATGCACCCCGCTCCACTGCGTGTCGAACTTCGACCAGCGTGTCACGCAATGAATGTCACATTGCAACTCGCGCTGCGGCAACCTTTGCAGGTCAGCAAAACTCAACTCGACGACACGCCCGACCTTGCCGAACAGGCGCAGTGACCAGGTTGCCAATTCATACTCCGGCACCGTGCCTTCGTGGAGGATCGGGAAGCGCTCCGTCAACACCTGCCCCGGCGGCAAGCGTTGACCGAGCGCCGGGTCAGCCTTGGGTGCGCGGCTGTTGCGCAAGCGCATGGCTTTGTTGTGCATATTCACTCCCAAGCGCGTCAGGATGCCTGCCGCGCATACAGCGCATCACCCGGTGATAACGGCTGCATTCAGTTCGCCACAGGAATCCACTCGGCCCGCGCCACGTTGGCGCTATCACCGAACGCCGGGAGTTTCTGCGCCAGGTCGCGAACGTTTTTCACGTCAAGATCGAGCAACTGCTGACGGGTGATCAGGGTCGGTGGTACCAGCACCTGATGCCCAGGATTTTCGCCGGCAATCAACATCGCCAGACTGCGCACGCTGATCGCCCCCGCCACTTGCGGATTGACCGCGGCGGTCGCCGCCCAGGCACTGTCCGGTTCTTTCATGATCTGAATGTCGGCGGTGGAAATGTCGGCGCTGTAGATCTTCACCTTGCGCCCCAGCCCGGCCTCATCGACGGCGATTTTCGCGCCTTTGGCGAACTCGTCGAACGGCGCGAAGATCACGCTGATATCCGGATTGGCCCGCAATACCGCGCTGGCCTGATCCGCCACCGAGTTGGCAATCGGCGGGTTGAGCGTGCCGAAACGCGCCTTCTCGATGATGCCCGGATTGGCCTTTTTCACCTGACTCCAGATCTCGTCGCGGCGCTCCATCGGCGTGAAGCCGCTGATGTACACATACCCGGCATCGAACCGCGTGCCGTTGTCCTTCACCGCCTGATCCAGCGCCAGTCGCGCCAGTGCATGGTGATCCTGCTCGACCTGGGTCACTTGCGGGCTGTTCAGATCGACGTCGAACGCCACCACCTTGATGCCTTTGGCGATCGCCCGGTCAATCGGTCCCTTGAGGGTTTCCGCCAGGCCCAGTTGCACGATGATCCCGTCCACGCCGAGGTCGATCGCCTGATCGATCATCTCGCCCTGACTCGCCGCCTGCTGCCGCGCATCGAACACCCGCAGATTGGCGCCCAGCGCCTCGGTCTGTTTCTCCACGCCGCGCAGATAGGCCTCGGGAAAGTCCCCGGAAAACAGATAACCGACCAGCGCGATCTCCACCTGGCCCTTGTCGAACGGCGCCGGAGCACCCGGTAATGCCTTGGCCTGAGCGCTCAACGCCAATGCCGAGAGCACCGCGCCGGCGAGGCAATGGCGTGCGAACTGCTTGATTGAACCGTGCATACATCTTCCTTGCAGCGACAAATGAACCGGCTCAGCGCGCCCGATGCGCGAGGCCGAAGGTGAACATCAGGGCCAGCACCAGCACCAGTCCCTTGACGAAATCCTGCGCGTAGTACGGCGCGTTGAGCATGGTCAGGCCATTGAGCAGCGACGCCACCAACAGTGCGCCGACCAACGTGCCGAAGGCATTGGGCTTCTTCGCGCCGAGCACGGCAAAACCGATCAGCGCAGCGCCAAGCGCGTCGAGCACCAGACCGTTGCCGGAGCTGACATCACCCCGACCCAGGCGCGCCGCCAACAGCAACCCGCCGAGCGAGGCAAGCAATGCCGAGAGCACATACGCGAGCAGCTTGAAGCGCTGCACTGGCGCCCCCGCCAATCGTGCCGCCTGCTCGTTACCGCCAATCGCATAAAACAATCGGCCGATGCGCGTGCGCTCAAGAAACAGCCACACCGCCAGCGCCACCAACGCAGTGATCAACACCGGCACCGGCACCACGTCCCACAAGCGTCCGCGGCCGAGGGCGAGATACGCGGTACTGAACGTGCCCTCGGTTTCCACGCCACTGGGCAAGGTCATGCCCACCGCAATCGAGCGCCCGCCCGTGGGAATCAGTTGCACGCCGATCACCAGAAACATGCTGCCCAGCGTTGCGAGAATGTCCGGCACCCGCAGCTTGACGATCAGCCAGCCATTGAGCAGCCCGACCAGTGCACCACCGGCCAGACTGATCAGCACCGCCGGCACCGCGCCCCAACCGAGCACCACCATCACGTAACTGGCGATCATCAGGCTCATCGCCGCCACCGCCCCAATCGACAGATCAAGTCCGCCGACGGCCATGGTCAGCGTCACACCAAGGGCCAGCAGCGCGACGATCGACACCGACTGCAAGATGCTGAACAGATTGCCGACGCGCAAAAACGCCGGCTCCGCGACACTGAAAAACACCACGATCAGCGCCAGCAGCCACAACAGGCCGTAGCGGATCAGCGCTTGCAGCAGGCGCTCGGCGGGTGCCGTAGCGGCAGACAACAATGAACTCGAATCAGGCACTCGCTCTGCTCCTCGGCGTGGCATGAAAGGGATTTTCGCTAGCGTCGCTGCCGGCCAGCGCGGCGACCAGGGTCGCGCGTTCAAGGCCGGCGCGCGGGTATTCGGCGACCACCGCGTGATCGCGCACCAACAGAATGCGGTCGGCGATTTCCAGGGCTTCGTCGACATCGGCGCAAATCACCAGGGTCGCGCGGCCGCCGGCACTGTCGCGCAGCAGTTGGCCGATCTCGCGGCGGGCGCGCACGTCGACGCCCTGAAACGGCTCGTCGAGGATCAACACCCGGCCTTCTCCGAGCAGCCAACGGCCAAGCACGACCTTCTGTTGATTGCCGCCGGACAGCGCGCTCATCGGCACCTCGATGCCGGCGGTCTTGATCCCCAGCGCCGCGACTTGCGCCTCGACCGCTGCGGCTTCGGCGCGGTTGCGAATGAAACCGGCACGGGTGAAGCGCTCCAGAAACGGCAAGGTCAGTGTGCGGCGCAGGGAAAAGTCGGGCACCAGCGACTGACTGGCGCGATCCTCCGCTGCGAGAAACACACCGCTGTGAATCGCCGCCCTTGGCGAACCCGGCAGCCATTCCACGCCATCGAGTTGCAGGCTGCCGGCCACGGCTTTGCGCAAGCCGAACAGCACTTCGGCTATCTCGCTTTTGCCGGCGCCGAGCAGCCCGGTCAGCACCACCACTTCGCCTTGGTGCAGGTCGAAATCGAAACGCCTGGAGCGCGGCAAAATCTGCAAACCGCGCACACCAAGGACTTTTCGGCCCACGCTGCCGGGCGTGTAGAGATGCCCGTCCAGCGCCTGCCCGAGCATCGCCTGCACCGCCTCGGGTAACTGCCGTGTGCTGAATTCTCCGGCCAGTCGCCCATCGCGCAAGACAATGGCGCGATCCGCCACCCGTTGCAGATCGGACAAGCGATGGGAGATGTAAACAATCGCCACGCCACGGCTGCGCAGGGTGTCGATCAGACCGAACAGCCGTTGCGCCTCGGCGTCCGACAAGGCGGCGGTCGGCTCATCGAGAATCAGCAGACGCGGCTGCAAGGCAAAGGCCCGCGCCAGCACCACCAACTGCCGCTCGGCCTGGCCCAAGTGTTCAATCGGCTGCTCCAGCGGCAACACCAGACCCAGCCCGGCCGCGATACTCGCGGCGCGTTCCAGCAAGCGTTTGCGATTGAGCCAGAAGTCCGCGTCAGGCTTGCACAACTCATCGAGCAACAGGTTTTCCGCCACGCTCAAACCGGGCGCAATGCCCTCGTTGATCTGCTGATGCACCGCGACAATCCCGACCCGACGTGCCGACAGCGGCGAGCTGAATTGCCGGGGCTGCCCGTCGATGAAAATCTCGCCGCCATCGGCGCGCTGGCTGCCGGCGAGTATCTTCACCAGCGTTGATTTGCCGGCACCGTTGGCACCGAGCAACGCCACCACTTCGGCGGGATGAATCTGCAGGCTGACGCGATCCAGTGCGCGGTTCGAGCCAAAAGTTTTGCTTAGTTCACGCACCTGAATCAGCGGCGCGCGGGCCACGACAACACTCATAAAATTCCTTAACGTCGATGGGCCAGCGAACGTACCAGCCGGTCGCCCAGGCTCTGCACGCCCTGCACCAGAATGACCAGCACCACCACGGTGACGACCATCACTACATTGTTGAAACGCTGATAGCCGTAACGGATCGCCAGATCACCGAGGCCGCCACCGCCAATCACCCCGGCCATGGAAGAAAAACCGATCAGCATCACCAGCGTCAGAGTGATCCCCGCCAGCAACGCGGGCAGCGCTTCGGGCAACAGCACTTTGAAAATCACATGACGGATATCGCCGCCCATGGCGAGGATCGCTTCGATGCGGCCCTTGTCGACCTCATCCAGCGCGTTCTCGACGATCCGCGCAAAAAACGGAAACGCGCCAATGGTGATCGGCACCACCGCCGCGGTGCTGCCGAGGGTGGTGCCGACCAGCAGACGCGTCAGCGGAATCAGCGCAATCAACATCACCACAAAGGGCAGCGAGCGCCCAAGATTGACCAGCGAACCCAGCGCGGCATTGAGGCGTGGCAGCGGCCACAGTCCGTCGCGCCGACTGACAAACAGCAACACCCCGAGCGGCAAACCGATCAGCAACGTGAACAGCCCGGCGAGCAAGATCATGTACAGGGTTTCGCCGGTGGCGTTGAACACCAGTTGCAGGATTTCATTCCAGTCGATGCTGCGGTTCATGGCTGCGCCGCCCGTACGCCGTATTGCTTGAGGAAGCTGAGACCGGGAATGTCGTGGCCCAGCGGCAGGCCGCAGGTGGGACGTAACGAAGTGCCGAGACTCGATTGCGGATCGGCGAGCAAGCGCGGCACCGGGCCGGACTCGATCAGACGCCCGTCAGCCATCAACGCCGCGTGATCGCAGATCGACTTGACCACCTCCAGCTCATGGGTGATCAGCACAATGGTCACGCCCAGTTGCCGATTGATATCGCGCAGCAGGTCGAGAATCGACGCGGTGGTTTCCGGATCCAGCGCGCTGGTGGCTTCGTCCGACAGCAGATACGCCGGCTCGGCGGCCAGGGCGCGGGCAATCCCCACCCGCTGTTTTTGCCCACCGGACAACTGCGAGGGAAAGGCTTGCGCCTTGTCAGTTAAGCCGACCAGTTCCAGCAGCTCGCGCACCCGCACATGGCGCCACGGTTTGCCGACGTTGGCGATTTCCAGCGGCACGGCGATGTTGTCGAACACGGTGCGCGAGTGCAGCAGATTGAAGCCTTGGAAGATCATGCCGATGCGCTGACGCTGGCGGCGCAGGTCGCTGGCAGACAGCGTCAGCAGGTTCACGCCGTCGATCAGGATTCGCCCGCTGTCCGGGCGTTCGAGCAGATTGAGACAGCGCAACAGGGTCGACTTGCCCGCTCCGCTGCGCCCGAGGATGCCGTAGATCGCACCATCGGGAATGCTCAGCGACACCTGATCCAGTGCCGGCGTCGGCGCTGACGGGTAGGTCTTGCTGACCTGCTCGACGACGATCATGGCTTGGCATCCACCACCGGGATCACCGAACCCTTGAAGTTATCGGTGATGTATTTCGCCACTTGCGGCGAGGTCAGGTCCTTGGCCAGTTGCGCGATGCGCGGATCGTTCTGCAGTTTCGGCGTGGTCACCAGAATGTTGGCGTACGGATTGTGTTCGGCCTTCTCCAGCCCCAGCGCATCCTTGGCCGGCACCAGTCCGGCTTCCAGTGCGTAGTTGCCGTTGATCACCGCAAGGTCAACGTCGTCCAGCGCCCGAGGAATTTGCGGCGATTCGATTTCAAGGATCTTCAGCTGTTTCGGGTTCTCGGCGATGTCCTTGGGCGTGGCCTGATCGGCTGCCGGATCCTTGAAGCCGGGCTTGAGTTTGATCAACCCGTTGTCCTGTAACAGGTACAGCGCACGGCTCAGGTTGGTGACGTTGTTGGGCACCGCCACGGTGCCTTTTTCCGGCACGTCGGCGAAGCTTTTGTGCCGGCGCGAAAAGATGCCCAGCGGCTCGATATGCACGGTGGCGGCCACCGCGAGTTTCTGCCCCAGCGCTTGCTCCTGGGATTTCAGATACGGCAGATGCTGGAAGTAATTGGCATCGACATCGCCATGCACCAGCAGCTCGTTGGAGTTCACGCCGTTGGGAATCTCGATGACCTTGAGGTTGAGTTGCGGATCGATTGTCTGGATGTACGCGAGAATCTGCGCGTGCGGCACCGGGTCGGCAGCCACCCGCAACGGCTCCAGTGCCTGCGCGCCGAACGAAGTCACCAGCGCGCCGAGCACGGCCAGGGTCAAACCTGCTTTTTTCAACATGTGCGGAGTCCTTGAGCGAGTGATGAATCAGGCGTTGGCGGTCTTGCGCAGCGGTGCTGCAGGAATCAATGCATCGGCATAAAAGCGCCGGGCGACGTCGGGGTGCGAGCGCAAACGACCCTTGAGGTAGTTCCAGCCGACATCGCGAAACAACGGATTGAGCGGATCACTCGCCGGGCCACGCGCTTCGCGCAACAGCACGGTGGGCAACGGATACAGCGGCACCACGGCATCGAGTTGCGCGCCGAGGAAGAAGGCGATGGATAAGCGCTCGCTGCCTGCGGGCGGCGACACCACCCGATGCACCGTGGCGCGCAGATAACCGTTGGTGGCCAGCTCCAGCAGTTCGCCGATGTTCACCACCAGCGTGTTGTCGCGGGGCAGCGCATCGATCCAGCGCCCTTCCTCGACCTCCACTTGCAGACCGGCCTGCTGGTCTTGCAGCAGAAAGCTCAGGAAGCCCGAATCCTTGTGCGCGCCGACGCCTTGCTGGCTCGCGTTGGCGGCCTGGCCTGGATAGCGCATCAACTTGATGTGTTCGTTGGGCTTGTCGCCGTACAACTGATCGAACGCGTCCGCCCGCAGCGACAGCGCCTGGGCAAAGGCACGCAGCAGACGCAACGCCATGCGCGTCATCGCCTGTTGCCATTCGAGCAGCAGCGGTTTTAGTTCTGGCAGCGCCGCCGGCCATTGGTTGGGCCCCTGCAAGCGCGCCCACAACGGGCTTTCCGCGTCCAACGGCAACGCTTCGCGCTCGGCGCCGAGATCGAACTGCTCACGCCAGTCGGGTTGACCACGGGTGATCTCGGAAGCGGCACGGTTGTAACCGCGAAAGTGCGGCGAATTGATCATGCCGACGGCGGTCTTTTCTTGCTCGGGCAAGGCGAAGAACTGCCGGGCGTGATCCTGCACCTGCTTGAGCAGGTGGCTGTCGATGCCATGGCCGGTGAGATAGAAAAAGCCGACGTCACGCGCGGCGTGACGCAGGTTTTCAAGAAATTCATAACGCTGTTGCGCGGTGCCTTCGAACAACGAAAGGTCCAGCGTCGGCAGCGTGGTGATATCGAGGGTATGCGGCATGATTCACTCCCGTGTGAATCAAACCTGAAGAGCCTTTGATCGATTCAGCGTGTGCCGTCATGGCAATCGGGGGTCTATCGGTTTGATGCGTTTGATTCGTCGTGAGACAAAACTAAACGATCTTAAAAACCACGAACAAATACCCTTTTTGCATTAGCTTAGGCCTGACGCTCAAGTTCGCTGTCATCGCGCAAACGCTACCCCGCTTCGACTGGTCAACGTGCCGGATCATAAAACGGTTCGACTGCCACCCGGCTGCCGACAAAAAAACTGTCAGCCACCAGCCGCAGTGGCTGCAGATCCACGTCGCTGGCCCGATCGCCAATCAGTTGCTGGAAGTGTCGATACACCGCCGTGTACTCGCCCTCTTCCGACACCGCCTGGCGCACGCCGTCGATGCTCAGCAGCGCCCCGCCATTGTCCAGGCGCAGCAGCCCTTCGGCGCAGCGAATCTCGATGCTCCAGAGTTCGTCGTGACCGTGGTCGAAATCGAATTCGGCCCGCACGTCGAGTCTGCTGGCATCGGACATCTTGATCGACGCGGCAATCGGCGACTGGCAGTTGTCCGGTACGCGCAGTTCGGCGGACTTCACAAACAGTGGCTGCGTCAGCAGATAGGTGACAATCGACAAGGCATTGATGCCCGGATCGAAAACGCCCAGACCACCGGGTTGCCAGATCCACGTCTGACCGGGATGCCACTTGCGCACGTCTTCCTTCCAGTCGATCTGCACGCTTTGCAGCGTGCGGCTGGCGAGCCAGTCGCGGGCGGCTTCGATACCGGGGGCGTAGCGCGAATGCCAGGCGAACAACGCACTGACACCCTGTTGCTGCGCTTGATTGACCAAAGCTATCGCCTCGCCCAGCGTGGCGCACGGCGGTTTTTCCACCAACACATGTTTGCCGGCGGCCAGCGCCTGCTGCACCAGTGCGAACCGCCCCTGCGGCGGCGTACAAAACGCAATCGCATCCACCTCGGGGCCGTTCTCCAGCAACTCGCTCAACGAGTGAAAGTTCTCCACCCCGGCACAGGGTTTACCTTGCGTGGCGACCGCCACCAGGTGAAACCCGGGATTGGCGTTGATCGCCGGCACATGTTGATCCTGGGCAATCTTGCCGTAGCCCACCAGACCGAGACGGATCGGTTGCATCAGTGACTCCTGTTTTTGTCTTGTTGTCGTCAGCGAGTGCGCAGATTAGCCGTAAACGTCAGGGAATACCCAGCTGTGTCTGATCATTTGCGTATCTTCCCAGCTAGCTGCACGTTAGCTGGCACGCTCACAGAAACGACGCCGTGCTATGCTCCGGGAGAGAAAACGAGGGGTTTCAAATGACCAGATCAGCCACTGAGAGCGTCGCGACTGAAGTTCGCCTGCTCGCCAAAGCCCACAAGGTTACCGCCGACCGTGACAACCTCAGTTGCATGGCGGTGACCATCACACGCCTGGCCGGTGATGTCGTGGAACTGGACGGTGTTGAGCAATTGCTCGTCAACCTCAAAAGAAAAGGCGTTCTGAGCAAGACAGAAATCATGGCCCTGCAAGGCCGCTACCTGCAGGAAAAAAGGCGTTGCAACAAGCAACTCAGCGCATGAATTTCGACCCCTTCGGCGATTTTGAGACTGAAGGCTATCTTCAAAACTCGCTCAAACTCAAAGATCCCACTGAAGTCAAAGAATCCGAGCACCTCTCATTTGAAGCCAGTATCGACGACGCTCTCGCCTATCTCGCCAAGAAAAAGCCCATTGACTACAAGGCAGTCCTGAAAACACACGAAATACTTTTCTCGGGCTTTTACCCTTGGGCCGGGAAAGACAGAAATGAGCTAGTCCCCCATCTGGCAGTTTTCAAGGGATCGAAAGATGATCCTCATCACACGATATTTGAGCGTCCGGAGCTGATCAAACGGTCGGTCGAATACGCCCTCGAACTCGCGGCAAACAAAAAACGCTTCCGTGCTCGGCCTGGGGAAGTCATGGGTCAACTGGCTTCTGCGCACCCTTTTCTGGACGGCAATGGGCGCACGATCCTGCTCGTGTACATGGAGCTGTGCTTTCGGACCTCGCCATCAACTGGTCAATGACAAATAAAGATGACTATCTGCGGGCTCTCAGCGACGAGATTCGAGATCCTTTCCAAGGCCATCTGGATCGTTACCTGACACCTTTCATCATCGACATCTCCAGCCGTGAAGAGTGGCCTGAAATGATTGGCGGCATAAAAGGACTCGATGGTCTGGATAAAGAGGGCATCACCTACGAAAGCCTGGATGATCCTGAGGTTCAGCGGCTCTATAAAACTTATAGAGCGCAGCCCATTGAGTAAGCGTCAGTTGTGAAGCCCCCCCTTCCCTGCAGATCTTCATCATATTTGAGGTGTGCCACACGCCTGCAGCAGACTGAAACCGAAAAACAAAAGCCTGCCTTTGAGGGCAGGCTTTCACGTTCACAACGCTGCAGTCACTTCTGCTGCGCGGTCAACGCCGAGTAACTGTTCATCAAGTTCCGATAGTTCGGAATCCGCTGCGACAGCAGATTGCCCAGCCCTTCGATGTCGTTGCGCCAGTCGCGGTGCAGCTCACAGGCGACCGAGAACCAGTTCATCATTTGTGCGCCGGCCTGGGTCATGCGGCTCCAGGCGGCTTGCTGAACGGTGGTGTTGAAGGTGCCGGAGGCGTCGGTGACGACGAATACGTCGAAGCCTTCAGCCAGTGCCGACAGGGTCGGGAACGCTACGCAGACGTCGGTCACGACACCGGCGATGATGATCTGCTTGCGGCCGGTGGCCTTGATCGCCTTGACGAAGTCTTCGTTGTCCCAGGCGTTGATCTGGCCCGGGCGGGCGATGTACGGCGCATCGGGGAACATTTCTTTCAGTTCCGGGACCAGCGGGCCGTTGGGGCCTTGTTCGAAACTGGTGGTGAGGATGGTCGGCAGATTGAAGAATTTCGCCAGGTCGGCCAAGGCCAGGACGTTGTTCTTGAACTCGTTCGGCGAGAAGTCCTGAACCAGAGAAATCAGACCGGTCTGGTGGTCGACCAGCAGGACTACGGCGTCGTCTTTGTTCAGGCGGTTGTAGGTTGCAGTGCTCATGGTTGAATCCCTTTTCTTGGTTGAGGTAGTTGGCGTTGCGTTGAACATGGGCACAGATTACTGACACGACCGGGACCGATAAATCGGTTGAAAAGTGTTTCACTGTCAACTCATAACGGACAATCCTGGCGACATAACACTGACTTGCCAGCCTCCAACTCAGTTCGGCTCGAGAATTGGTTTGGCGATCATCAAACTGCACGGCGCCCGGTTCAGGACACTCTCGACGGTTGCACCGATGAAGTTCGGGCCTTGCGGGTAGGCGGTACCGAGCACCAGCATGTCGAACGCGTTCTGGCGGGCGAACTGCTCGATCATCTTGTGTGGTATTCCGGTCACCTGGTGTCGACGGTGAGACTCGATTGCGTAACGCTCGGCCAGAGCCTCAAAAGCCTCTTTCTGAGTGTCGTTGATCGCCTCGCACAAGCTGTGATCCAGACTCAGGGTCGGCACGCTCGTCGCCGCATCGCCCAGCACTGACCAGTGGCTGACATTGAGTACATGCAGGGCCGCGCCACAGGCGTGTGCCAGCGTTGCCGCCAGTTCGAGGATGCGCTCGTTGAGGCCTTGGGTCAGATACTCCAGATGCGACAAATCGACGGCGGCGAGAATTTTCAGCGGCAGTGGATGACGGGCTTCGGTGACCAGATGCACCGGAGTCGGACAGTCGCGCAGCAACAGCCAGTCCAGCGGTCGATGGAAAGCCCGATTCAGCGCCGGGACATGATGGGTATCTTTGATCACCAGATCGGCCCGATAGTCGTTGATGTACTCCAGCATGTGCGCCGGCGTGGCCCTGGCCCACACCACTTCGCTGCTGACCTGTACGCCGCTGCCCGCCTGGAACCGCGCCTGTTGCTCCAGCCAGTGGCGGTGCACCTGCAAATAGCCCTCGCGCGCCTGGGCCATCGCGTCGTGGTCAAACAGACCGGCCACCGCCAGCGCCTGCACGTAATCGAACGCCACTATGTGCAGCGCCGCACCGGTTGCCCGGGCCAGGGCAACCGCGCGATCGAAGGCCGGGGTGCGGGTCATTTCGGTGGGGGCAATCAACAACATTCGTTTGAGTCTGAGCATACGAACCTCGTCCTGGCAGTGCGGTACTGACGCAAGGGCCAGCCTGACATCCCTGTCGATCGGGTATCGACGACTTGCTCGGCCAGTATCCGGCGCCGCTCCCTGACGGCTCTGATTTTTATCAAGCAATGGTCGATCAGGGTCAGCCCGTGTCGGGGTTTGTGTCCGTTCGTCACTTGGCGCTGCCGGGACATGAATGAGATCGGTGTCCGGGTGGGTGACACCTATGCTTAACCCACCCCCGCCAGCGTGATCTCCCCCATGTCAGAAGCACCGGTTCTCCAGGCACAGCACCTCAAGACTGCTTGCTCCAACTGCAGCGTACTGGAGTTGTGTCTGCCGATCGGCATGAACGGTGCGGAGGTCGAGCGCCTGGATACGCTGATCGTGCAACGGGTCAAGGTCAAAAAAGGCGCGGCGCTGTACCGCACAGGCGATCCGCTGCGCTCGCTGTACGCCGTGCGAATCGGTTCGTTCAAGACCAGCATGCTGTCGGTGGACGGTCGTGAACAGGTTACCGGCTTTCACATCCCCGGCGAGATGCTCGGGCTGGACGCTATCAGCGCCGACGAGCATGCCTGCAACGCCTTTGCCCTGGAGGACAGCGAGGTCTGCCCGATCCACTTTGCGCAGCTGGAAAAGCTCGCGCAAAGCCTGCCGTCGCTGCAGCACAACCTCAACCGGTTGCTAAGCCGTGAAATCGTGCGCGACCACAGCATGTTGATGCTGATGGGCAACATGAACTCGGATGAGCGGCTGGCGGCGTTTCTGCTCAACCTGTCGCAACGCCTGAGCCTGCGCGGTTACTCGGCAAAGGATTTCGTGCTGAAAATGCGCCGCGAGGAAATCGGCTCCTATCTGGGGCTGCGCCTGGAAACTATCTGCCGGGGCATCGCCCACCTGCGGGATCAGGAGCTGGTGGAAATCAGCGGCCGCGACGTGCGGATCCAGAACATGGACGGTCTCAAGCAACTGGTTGCCGGCTGCTACCGCTCACCGCGCTGAGCCAATTGCCCCCTGCCCGAACGCCTCAATCGGCGACGCCATCGCGTGCGTCTGATCCAGATCAGATCCAGCCACCGGCAACCGCGTAGAAAAGAGTGAAAGAACGGTGCGTCTTCGCGCGTCAGCGTTTCAAACCGGATGGAGGATTACCCCATGCTTACTGTCAAAGATCACAACGATCGGGCCGTGGCCGCCTACGCCGCAGTCTCCGGGCAATACTGGATTGAAGCCGTGAAGGATGGACGTCATGTGTTGATCCGTCCGTTGGCGGAAAAGGATCGCGAGCGCGAATACGCCTTCATCCAGCGCCTGTCGCCCGAGTCCCGGCACATGCGCTTTCTGGCGCAGATCAGGGAGCCCGGCGCGGCAATGCTCGACCAATTGATGGACACCGATAACCGGCAGCGCACGGCGTTCATCGCACTGGTGCATGAAAACGGCCAACTGATCGAAATCGGCATCAGCCGTTATGCCGCCACCGCCGAACATGAATGCGAATGCGCCGTAACCGTTGCCGATGAATGGCAACACCTGGGCCTGGGGACGCTGTTGATGGAGCATCTGATCAAGGCTGCGCGCAGAAACGGCTTTCTCCAGATGTATTCAGTGGACTCCGCCAGCAACGAAGCGATGCGTGAACTGGCGCGGAACCTGAACTTCGAAACCCATCACGATCCTGACGACAGCCGTCAGGTCATACACCGTCTTCAGCTGTAAAAAATCGCCCGGTGCCGAGTCTGCAAACGACTCGCCACCGGGCGATTTTTTTCACGATTGCAAGGTATGTCCCGGCTTGATCGCCAGCACACTGCAAGGCGCACGATGCAGGATCTGTTCGGCAGTGGTGCCCAACAACTTGTTCAACCCATGGTGCTGCACCGTGCCCAACACGATCACGTCAATGTGATGTTCGACGGCAAACTCGCAAATACTCGGTACCGGAGGCCCCTCGACAAAGTGTCGGCAGGCCGTCGGCACACCCTGGCGTTCGGCCAGGGCAGCAAATGCTTCGTGTTGCGCGCTGCCCAAGGCTTCATAAATTCCGGTGGCCAGCGGCAAGGCGCCGTAGCCCATGTCGGAGGCATACACCGCCGCCCAGTCGTAGACATGCAGCAATTCGAGCCTGGCATCGCACTGCTCGGCCAAGCGCACGGCCGCTTCGACAATCTGATCGTTGAAGCGCAGATCCTGATCCTCGCTGCGCAGCACATCGATGATCGCCAGCACACTGCGTGGCCGTGGATGCACGTCATCGGTCACCAGATGCACCGGCACCGGGCAATCGCGCAGCAGTTGCCAATCCAGCGGGGTGTAAAACACTCGCTTCAACGCCGACTCCTGCTGCGCATCCTTGATGATCAGCGCCAACGGCATCTCGTTGACGAACTGCAGGACTTCTTCGTACGGGTGTTGCACCCAGACCACCTCACTGGTGACCTCGATGCCATGGCGCTCAAGCAATGTGGCCTGCTCGGCCAGCCACTGGCGATGCGTGCGCAGATAACCGTCCCGGGCCAGACGGATTTGCTCAGGGGCGAACAGGCCCGCCACCGCCAGCGCCTGCAGATAATCGAAGGCGACGATATGCAACGGCAATTGCATGGCGACTGACAGTGCAGCGGCCCGCTCGAACGCCGGTGTGTGGCTCATGGTAGGGGGAGCAATCAACAATAAACGTTGGGTCTGCGACATGGGGCACCTCGGCACGACGGCCATCTGGATCGAGTGAACAGATATCCAGATTGCGCGCTCCTGCTGCCGGCGAGTTGATCTTGATCAGTTCTGCATCGAACCTTCGCCGCCACTGTTTCAGTGCCACAAGGTGCCGGCCCACATCGCCAGTGTCAGCAACACCTGCCCGGGGATGACAATCGCAGCGAAACGCCTGCCTCCGCTGACCCAGGCCACCACGCATTTGCTCAACGAGTTGCTGCTGATCGCGATCAGCGCGGGACCGACAATCGCTTCCACCGGTAACAGACCGGCCTTGGCCAGCCCGGCGATAGAGGCGGTAGACGCGTGCGCATCGGCGAATCCGCTGAAGGTTGCGGTGAGCATCACGCCCACCTGGCCAAATTGGCTGAGCATGGCCGACGACACCAGGGTGATCGCCGTCATGGTCAATGCGATGATCACGGCGAGTTTCAGATTGAATGCGCCGCCCGCCGGCAGCATCTCGTCAGTGCCTTGGGTCGGTCGGGGAAACATCAGACCAGCGCTGTAAATCAGCGCCGCCACGCTGCCGGACACTAACGGCAGCCACAGGCTGCGCAACAAGGCTGGATCGACGGTGGCGAGAATCAGCCCGGTCTGAATCATGGTGGCCAGATTGGACAGCAGCGCCGCCGCGCTGAGGATCCGCAGATTATTCGGTTCCCGGGCGACCCGTTGGCCCATGGTCGCAATGGTCAGGGTGCTGGAAGCGAAACCCGAAGCCATGGCGCTGATGACGTAGCCATAACGAATGCCCAGCGTACGAACGGCGATGTGCCCTGCCGCTCCCACCAGCATCAGTAATACCGTCAAGGTGCAGATGGTGCGTAGATTGAGCGCGGCGTACGGCCCGATGTAGCGATCCGGCGTCAACGGCAGCACCACCAGCGCGGTAATCAGCAAGACCAGGCCGTCGCGCATTTCGGTTTCGCTCAACTGAGTGATCGCGAAGTGATGCAGCTTTTCGCGATACGTCAGCAATCCCGCCACCACCACGCCAATCGCCACCGCCAGTTCGGGAGCGAGTGTGCACAAAGCGCCCAGTATGAGCACGATGATCAGCGCCACTTCACTGGTCACGCCGGGGTCGTCATCGCGTCCACGCCAATAGGCGACGGTGATCAGCAAGGTCAAACCGATCGCGACAATGCCCACCAACAGCGCCGCCCCCACCACCATCGCGGCGTAGCCCAGCAATGCGCTGATCGCAAACGTGCGCAAACCTGCGCTGCCTCGACGGTCGCCGCAGCCCTTGTGCCGTTCGCGCTCAAGACCGATGAGCATGCCGATGCCCAGGGCAGCCGCCGCCTGCATGATGCCAAGGGATTCATTCATCGTCGATCCGCCCTGCCCCGTCCATCAGCCCAACGGATTCAGCCGGCGACAGCGTCCGCTGCTCTGGCCGGCTGGCCTGCCCCTTGGCGCTCGCTGGCCTGCGGCCAGGGGTGCGGAGCCTCGATGCGGGCCCTGAGCCGACTGACGAATGCCCGCGCGTCTTCGAGGTGATCGAAGCTCACCTGCCAATCGTCCAGGGACACGATCCAGCCATGCGGCGCCGCTGTTGCACTGATATCAATGTTCATCGAAAAGCCTCCGTCGAGTCGGAAAAAGGCCCTTGTTCAAGGGCTGATCGCGACCTTCATGACCCCGTCGCGCTGATGCGCAAACAGCTCGTACGCTGCCTCGATGTCATCGAGTTTGAAGCGATGGGTCACCAGCGGCGATAGATCGACCGCGCCGCTTTGCACCACCGCCATCAAGCGGCGCATGCGTTCCTTGCCACCGGGGCACAGGGTCGAGACGATGCTGTAATCGCCCAGCCCGGCGGCAAAGGCATTGAGCGGGATGCGCAGGTCGCTGGAATACACCCCCAGGCTCGACAAACGTCCACCGGGACGCAGCACCCGCAATGCCGATTCGAACGTGCCCTGGGTACCCAGCGCTTCGATGGACACGTCGACCCCGCGGCCAGCAGTCAGGGCCATGATCTGCTCGACCACGTCGCCGTCCTTGAAGTTGACCACATGGGTCGCGCCCAGCCGGCGGGCCATGTTCATGCGCTCCGGCACGCCATCGACGCCAATGATCGTGGTGGCGCCCTTGAGGCGCGCACCCGCCACGGCACACAAGCCGATCGGCCCGAGGGCAAATACCGCGACGGCATCGCCGATATTGATCTCGCCGCGCTCCGCCCCGGAAAACCCGGTGGACATGATGTCCGGGCACATCAACACCTGTTCGTCGCTGAGGCCGTCAGGGATCGGACACAGATTGGCCAGGGCGTCCGGCACCAGCACGTATTCGGACTGGCAGCCGTCGATGGTGTTGCCGAACTTCCAGCCGCCAATCGCTTTGAAGCCGTGGCGAGTGTCCGGGCCGTCCTGTGAGCCGCAACCGCACAGACAGGCGTAACTCTGTCCGCTGGGCGTAATGGCCCCGGCGATTACCCGTTGCCCTTCGACGAAACCACGCACCTGAGAACCCAGCCGCTCGATGACGCCCACCGGCTCATGACCGATGGTCAGCCCTTTGGCCACCGGGTATTCGCCGCGCAGGATATGCACGTCGGTGCCGCAGATGGTCGTGGTGGTGACGCGCACCAGCGCATCCAGTGGGCCGACTTCCGGAATCGGCTTGTCTTCAAGCACGATGCGGTTCTTTTCGACGAATATCGCCGCTTTCATGGTGGCCATGGTCAATTCCCCTGAGCGAGTCGCACCTTGAGATGCCCTCAAGCCTGCGCCGTCGTCACGGCGCCGAAGTTGATAATGGTCAAACAATGCGTGGATCAGCCCACCGCTTTCGCGAGCAAGCCCGCTCCCACACTGGATCACGGGCAGTCACCCAACCCGTGAACATCGCATACCCCCGTGGGAGCGGGCTTGCTCGCGAAGGGGCCATTACAGTCACCACATACCGCGCGTCCGATGAGCTGTACTGCCGAATCGTCCCGTTGACAAATATCAATCCCGCCCGCCACACCGGCGCCACGATGGGCGCAAGGCTCACGGCCCGAACACCGCGCCGCCTTTTCGCGTCGTGTGTGCGATCAACCACGGGAGATTTGTCATGTCTGAGCAATCGCGTTTCATGCTGGTGGTTTCGCCCCTGATGAAAAACAGCCCGGCTTTCGAACGCGCCGCTGCGCTGGCCAAGGCGTCTGACGCGGCCTTGCACATCGTTGCGTTCGATTATCTGGAAGGTCTGGCGACCGCGGGGCTGGTCAACGAACAGGCGCTGGAACAGATGCGCCTGGGCTACGTCGAGCGCCATCACCAATGGCTTGAAGACCAGGCCCGGCCGCTGCGCAAACTCGGGGTCCACATCACCACCGAGGTGGTCTGGGTCGAAAGGCCGCTGCAGGAAATCCTCATTCACCTGCGCGAACAGCCGATGGCGGCGCTGATCAAGGCACTGGAGCACGAATCGCTGCTATCGCGTCTTATGTTCACCCCGCTGGATGTGCACCTGCTGCGCGAATGCCCGGTGCCGCTGCACTTTGTCAGCCATGTGCAACATGCTCTGCCACGGCGTATTGTCGCGGCGGTCGACCCGTTCCATCGCGATGGGCAGTATCAGGGTCTGAACGACCGGATTCTGTACGAGGCCGATAAACTGGCGACGACGTGTAACGCGCAACTCGACGTGATTTACGCCCATGACCTGTCCTCGATCAGCGCCGCCGAATTCGGTTTCAATCATGCCTCGGCGTTCTTTTCCTCCAGCGCCGCCAAGGCGCTGTTCGATGCTCAGGGCGAAGCCTTCCGTGAACTGGCCGAGCGCAACGATATTCCGGCAGAAAACCAGCACATGATCATGGGCGACCCGGCCAAGGTGCTGGCCAGCTACGCCGATGCTTATGACATTGATGTGATCGTCATGGGCCGCGTCGCGCATCGCGGCATGGGCCGTCTGATCGGTAGCACCGTCGAACACCTGCTGTACCGGATGCCATGCAGTGTGTGGGTGGTGGCGCCGGAAAAGCTCGAATGAGGTTATGAGCTAATAACACCTTCATTAAACCGTCTTTCAAACGTTGTACTAGGATAGGATCCACATCCTGACATTGCGCCGACCAGGGAACATGCGCGACGCAGGTCAGGAATGGGACTGTTTCACCTGCAACTCATGGATGATGTTTATGAACTCACACCTGTTTCCCCACATCGGTAAAGTCATCGCCAGCACCGGCAGCCGGCACTTTCCGCGGATGCTGCATGACCTGATCCAGACGCAATTGGCGGTGGACGCCACCCACATTCGCCAGATGCGCGTCGAGCCGGTGGGCCGCCCCGCCCATCGCAACCCGCCGGAAACCGGCAAAGACTCGGCCCAGCAGGCTGAAACGGTATTCTGCGAACAGATTGCCGCACGCTCGAGCGAGCCGATGGACCCGCCAGCCTCGGCCAGCGCCGATGCCTCGCAGCTGCACCTGACCCGGCGCAAGGACGGCTACCGCTACGTGATTTCGGTGTATCGCAACGACCAGTCGCAGCGATTCTCGGCTCAGGAGCAGAGTTTGTTGCAGGACATTTCTCCGGTGCTGTTGCCGATGCTGGAAAAACACATTCACGCCCTGCAACCCCAGCAGGCCAACACAGAAGACCCGTCGCCCGGCGCTGACGGCGCACAACAGGGCCTGGAAAACCTGCGGCTGCGCTTCAACGAGCGTTTACAGCAACTGGGCCTGAGCCTGTCCAATCGCGAAACCGAAGTGTGCATCGGCCTGCTCGCCGGACGCACCGCGCCGGAACTGGCCGAGCAATTGCAGTTGAAGGTCAACACGGTGGAAAGCTATCTCAAGCGCGCGGCGATCAAACTGGGAATCAGTGGCCGGCATTCGTTGATGCGCTGGATGTATTCGCCGGAGGACACCAGCCACGCCACCAGCGCAGCCTGAGTCCGAAGCTGAACAGAAAACCGCCGCCCTCCCCGGACGGCGGTTTTTTACATTGGGGGCCTAATCCTTCGGCACGACTCTATCCAGCGCCTGATTCACCGCCAACTCCCCCAGCATCACCACCTAAACGCAATGCCCATACGGAATTGGATCGACGTCCGGGGGGTTGGGTGTGGCTTTGAACATAAATGAAACTCCAATTTGAACAATAGGAGCCATCCCCCTCGCTACCAAACGGCGGGTGGCGGCCATGCGCGGGTTGGTAGACCGGTCGAATTGGGAAACCCGGCGCTCACGAATGAGCCCCACGCATGCCCACCATACAAAGCTATTCCTCAAAAAAGGGACAGCAATGAAGGTGTCGCAATACAACTCGAGACGGGCTACCAAACCCCATCACTGTTTTGCAGTGACAGGGAAACGATATAACCCGGCCCATAGCCGTGTAAGCCGGCGGATTCTGGCGTACGCGTAGGTAACGGCGCAAAGCGTTGTAGCCGTTATGGCGTAACGGTTCGTGTACTTTAAACGTGGTTGCAGGGGTGCGTTTATGTGCGGGGTCTGCTCTGTTGTTTTGATGTTGTCTGGCAGGCCGCTTTCGCGAGCAGGCTCGCTCCCACAGTTGGAATGAGCGCATTCAGTTGGGAGGGTGATCGGCTTGTGGGCCGTCATCGCTGGCAAGCCAGCTCCCACTATTTGACCGAGAGCATTCAGTCAGGGATTGGTCGGCTCGTAGGCCGTCATCGCCAGCAGGCTGGCTCCCACAATTGGATTGGGTGCATTCAGTTGGGGACCGGTTGGTTGTCAGGCCGCCATCGCCAGCAGGCCTGGACGAAAAACAGGGACGGGTTCATGACCCGTCCCTTTCGATTTGTGCACTTCAGGCACGAGCCCGGCCAATCAGCTCCGGCAATCAGTCCCGCGCCAGCGCCTCGATCGGGTCCAGGCGCGAAGCATTTCGCGCCGGGACGAAGCCGAAAACGATGCCAATCAGCGTCGAGCAGATCACCGCCGTCACCACCGAGGCCATGGAGAACACCATCTCCCACTCCTTGATGAACACCGAAAACAGGTGGCCGATGGCATACGACAGGGAAATGCCGATGGCCCCGCCGAGCAGGCAGACCATCACCGCTTCCACCAGAAACTGCTGACGAATGTCCGACTGGCGGGCGCCGACCGCCATGCGAATGCCGATCTCGCGGGTGCGCTCGGTGACCGACACCAGCATGATGTTCATCACGCCAATGCCGCCGACCACCAGCGAAATCACCGCGATCAGCGACAGCAGCAAGGCCAGCGAGCGGCTGGTTTTCTGCACGGTCTGCATCACGCTGTCGAGGTTGTTGGTGTAGAAATCCTTGATGCCGTGGCGTTGCAGCATCAATTGGGTGACGTGATTTTCCACGACTTTGCTCGACTGGCCGTCCTTGATCCGCACGCTGATGCTGTCGAGAAAGCGCTGGCCGAGCAGGCGCCCGGCAGCGGTTTCGTAGGGCACCCAGACGTTGAGGGTCTTGCCTGAGGCAAACAGGTTTTTGTTCTCGGCTGCGACGCCGATCACGGTGCACGGCAGGTTGCCGATCAGGATCACCTGGCCCAGCGGATCGACGCCCTCGGCGAACAGCCGATGCCGGGTGTTGTAGTCGATCACCACCACCTGCGCCTGGCGCCGTGCATCACTCTCGCTGAAGGTGATGCCCGCCTCCAGTTTGATTCCGCGCACTTGAAAGTACTGCTCGCTGACGCCGTTGATCTGCGCGTCGAGGTCGATGTTGCGATAGCGCAGGAGCATGCTGCGGCCGACCACCGGGGTGGCGCTGTCGACGTAATACAGTTGATTCAGCGCGGTGACATCCGCCGGCACCAGTGTCTCGATCGAGGCGGCCCGCTTGTCACCGAAACTGGTGCCGGAATAGATGTCGATGGTGTTGCTGCCGATCGCCGAAATGTCCTTGAGCACGTAGTTTTTCGCGCCCTCGCCGATCGCCGAAATCGACACCACCGAAGTGATGCCGATGACGATCCCGAGCATGGTCAGCAAGGTGCGCATACGGTGTGAAATCAGCGCCACCCAGGCCATGTTGAAGGCTTCCTTGAACAGCCCGAGGCTGGCCACCAGGCGGCGGGTCGCCGGGGGCTTTGGCGGCACGTCTTCACCCGGCAGTTGCCCGGTATCGCGCTGGTTGCGGCGGTCGCTGAGGATTTCACCGTCGCTGACTTCGATGATGCGCTCGGCGTTGGCCGCGACTTTCGGGTCGTGGGTCACCAGAATCACCGTGTGCCCGGCCGCGTGCAGCTCCAGCAGGATGCGCATCACTTCCTTGCCGCTGGCGGTGTCGAGGGCGCCGGTGGGTTCGTCGGCGAGGATCACTTCCCCGCCGTTCATCAAGGCCCGGGCGATACTCACCCGCTGCTGCTGACCACCGGAGAGCTGGCTCGGCCGGTGGGTCAGGTGCCCATCGAGACCCAGACGCGCCAGCAGCTCGCGGGCGCGGGCGTGGCGTTGCGGCGCGGGGATGCCAGCGTAAATTGCCGGCATCTCGACGTTGTGCATCGCGCTCAGGTGCGGCAGCAAGTGATAGCGCTGGAAGATGAAACCGAAGTAATCGCGGCGCAGCTCAGCCAGCGCCTGATCATCAAGGTCGCGGGTCTCCTGACCGTTGATCTTGTAGCTGCCGGCGGTGGCGTAATCGAGACAGCCGAGGATGTTCATCAAGGTTGACTTGCCGGAGCCGGAGGCGCCGATGATCGCCACCATTTCCCCGGCATTGATCGTCAGGTTGATGTTCTTCAGTGCGAGAAATTCACGGTCGCCGGCGGTAAAACTGCGGGTGATGCCGGTCAGTTGCAGTAGCGGCTGCGTCATGCTCAAGCCCCCGCCACGGCGGGCAGCGGATCACCGATCACCACCCGTTCGCCTTCGCTGAGGCCCTGATTGATCTGCACTTTGACGTTGTTGTTGATCCCGGTCTGCACGTTGCGCGACTGCGCCTGGCCCTTGGCGTCCAGCACCCGCACCGGAAAACTGCCATCGGCGTTGCGTGGCCCGAGCGCGGCCACCGGCACGGTCAGTACCGATTGCGCAGTATCGAGGACGATGCGCACCTGCGCGGTCATCGAGATACGCAAGCGATGGTCGGGGTTGGGCACCTCGAACAACGCGTTGTAGAACACCGCGGTGTTTTGTTTCGGCGTACCGGCCGGCGGTGTTTCGAGGAAGTTCTGCGGTGCCGGCTCGGTGCCGCGCAGCTTGCCGTAATAGCGTTTTTCCTCGCCGAGAATGGTGAAATACACCTCCTGCCCCGGCGCAATGTGGATCACGTCGGCTTCCGACACTTGGGCCTTGATGGTCATGGTGTCCAGATCTGCCAGTTTCAGCAGCACGGGTGCCAACTGATTGGCAATCACGGTCTGGCCTTCCTGGGTGACGATGCCGACCACATCGCCATCGATCGGCGCGACGATCCGCGTATACGCGAGGTTGACCTTGGCAGTGTCGATCTGGATGTGCGCGCTCTTGATCTGCGCGTCCAGCGACAGCAGATTGGCCTGCTGCACCTCGTAGTTCGATTGCGCGGTCTCGAAATCCTGACGCGAGATCGAGGCGTCTTCCTGCAGGTTCTGATAACGCTCGTAAATCGCTTTGGTCTGCTTGAGCTGGGCTTGCGTGGCACGCTTTTGCGCCTGCAGGTTTTCCTCATCGACCTGAGCCTGACGCAGGGTGTTCTGCAGCACCAGCGGATCGATCTCGGCCAGCCACTGGCCCTTCTTCACCTTGTCGCCGACCTTGACCTTGAGCGACTTCAACTGCCCCGACACCTGAGCGCCGACGTCCACCTGCTTGACGCCTTCGAGCAAACCGGTGGCAAGCACGGTGTTTTCGATATCCGTGCGTTCGACCGGCGCCGTCTGGTATTTCGGCGCTTCGGCGGGTGCCTGCACCGTGTACAGCACCAACCCGGCCACCGCCGCCAACGCCAATCCCATACCGACTTTGCGCAACTTCGACTTTTCCATAAATAACCACAAGTCCGTTCAGGGATGAACCCGGCCAGTGGCCGGGTCTTGATAGAGAAACAACACTCAGGACAGCACTTCGCCGACCGCCAGCGACAGACCGTCATGCCACCACGCAGCGAAACTGAAGACGTTGGGCGCCTTGAGAATCGTGAAGTGGTTGCCCGGCCCGTACCACACCGCCAGATCGCTGACCTGTCGCTGCCAGCCTGCAAGCACCGCCGCCTGTTCGCGCTGATTGCCCCACTCGTCCAGCGTCGGGTCATCGACCAGCACCAGCCGCACCGGCCCGGTGTAGGCCAGACGCGGTTGATAGACCGTGCGCAAGGCACTGGCGAAGGTCCGCACCGGGCCGTGCATCGCGTTCGGCGCCGCCCGCTCCGACAACACCCCGGCGCGCACCATGCCTTCGTGCAGCAGGCGCAGTTGCGTGCTGTCATCGGCGTTGGCGAAGGTCGCAGGATCGATGCCCAGCGATTTGCCACAGGACAGTTGCAGGGTGTCGATCAACCGTTGCAGCGCAGCAGTGGCCGTGTACGGCTTGCCCGCCGTGCCGTCACCGCCCGGTGCCTCGCTGTCGATCAACGTCAGCGATGCCACCTCGCGCCCGGCCGCCTGCAACTGCGCGGCCATGGCGTGCGCGACCCAGCCGCCGAACGAATGACCGATCAGGTGCAGCGGCCCTTGCGGGTGAATCTGCTCGATGGCCTGCAGGTAGAACGCGGCAGCGGCTTCGACCGCGCTGTGCGGCACACTGGCGCCGTCCAGCCCGCGCGGTTGCAGACCGATGATCGGCCATTCCGGGCCGATGGCCTCGGTCAGGTGAATGAACCCGGTGACACTGTCACCCGCCCCCGGCACACAGAAAATCGGCGCATGCCCCGGCTGCCCGGTCTGAATCGTAAGCAGCGGTTGATACAGCGTCGGTTCCGGCGTCACCAGGGTTTCCAGCGCCTGGGTAATGGCCTGGCCGAGTGCCTGGATGTGCGGGTGCTTCATCATGGTCCGGTGATCGCCGGGGATGTCGATGCAGTGCAGCAAGCCAATATCGAAGCGCTCTTCCCAGCCGCGCGTCGGGCTCGGCAGCGACTGGCCGTCCATCAACTCCTGTGCACGGAACAGATGGATCGTCTGGCTCGCCGGGCTGACCCGGTAATGCGCCAGCGCCAGGCGATGCGCCGCTTCGCGATCAAAGTAATGCCAAGCGTCCGTCGCGCTGACCGCCGCCAGTTCCGGATCGGTCAGTTGCTGTGCCTGGCAGCGCTTGAACAGCTCGGGGAAATCCAGTTGTTCGACTTGCGCTTCCAGCGCTTGCACCGCCGCCAATGCTGCCTCGCTTTCGGCACCGAGCATCAGCGAACGGCCACGGCAATGGCCAAGCAACTGGCGCTTGTCGAGGCCCTCGCCGCTCCACATTGCCTTGTCCTGGGCGAGCGGGTTTGGCGCATAGCTGTCGAGCATGCCGATGAAATCCACCGGCTCATCGAGGCCGAGCAATTGCTGCGCGACCTCATGCGCCAGCACCCCGCCGAACGACCAGCCCGCCAGTCGATACGGCCCGTGTGGCTGCACGGCGCGGATGATCCCGACCATGCGCTGTGCCATGCACTCCAGCGTGCGCAATTGCGCTTGCCCCAGCGGTACGCCGGGCAGGCCGTAAATCGGGAACTCGCCACCAATGTGCTGGGCCAGCGTCGGGAAATACACGTCCCTGCCGCTGAATTCGTGCATCAGGAACAGCGGCGTACCGTGCGTCCCGGCACGCACCACGACCAGCCCTTCAGGCTGACTGACCGCCTCGCCCTGACTGAGCAGCGCAGCGGCAGACTCGACGCTCGGATGCTGGAACAGTTCGGCCAGCGACAGTGGCAGCCCGGCCCGTTGCATCAGATTGACCAGCTTCACCGCCAGCAACGAATGCCCGCCCAGTTCGAAGAAGTTGTCATGGCGACCGACCTGTTCGACGCCGAGGACTTCACCCCAGATCTGCGCCAGCGCGGTTTCGACTTCACCCTGTGGCGCCACGTATGGGCGGTTGATCACCGCGTCTGCACCCGGTTCCGGCAAGGCTTTGCGATCGATCTTGTCGTTCGGTGTCAGCGGCAAGGCGTCGAGCAACACGAACGCGCCCGGCACCATGTACTCCGGCAGACGCTCCAGCACATGGCTGCGCAACGTCTCAAGACTCGGTGCTTCCACGCCGGAACGCACGGTGTACCAGGCCACCAGACGCTCATCACGGACCATCACCACCGCCTCGCGAATCGCCGGATGTTCGATCAGCCGCGCCTCGATTTCCCCCGGCTCCAGGCGCAAGCCACGCAGCTTGATCTGGAAGTCGTTGCGGCCGAGGAATTCCAGTTCACCGTGGTTGTTGTAGCGCGCCAGATCTCCCGTGCGGTACAGGCGATCACCCGGCACAAACGGGCTGTCGATGAAGCGCTCGGCCTGCATTTCCGGCAAACCGTGATAACCGCGCGCCACGCCGACGCCGCCGATGTGCAACTCACCGCTGACGCCTTGTGGCACCGGTTGACCGTACGCATCGAGCACGTACAGCCGCGTGTTGCTCAAGGCTGTGCCGATCGGCACCACGCTCTCCGGCACTGGCATGTCCGGTTCCAGCGTCCAGCCCGTGCTGTCCACCGTGGTTTCAGTCGGTCCATAAACGTTGTGCAACCGCACCCACGGCAGGCGATCGCGCACCTGGCGGGCCAGCGCTGCACTGAGTTCGCCGCCACCATTGAGTACATCGGTCAGGCTGGTGCACTGCTCGACACCGTCCTGTTCGATGAACTGCTGCAGCAGCGCAGGAACGAACTTGACCACCGTCACCTGCTGCTCACGAATGGTCTGCACCACATAGGCCGAATCGCGGTTGCCATCCGGTCGCGCCAATACCAGACGCATCCCCGAACACAGCGGCCAGAAAATCTCCCACACCGAACTGTCGAAGCTGAACGGTGCCTTTTGCAGCAGCGCGCCGTGTTCGGTCGGCGGCGAAATCTGCGAACCCCAATGCACCATGTTGCAGGCGCTGCGATGCTCGATCATCACGCCCTTCGGCAGCCCGGTCGAACCCGAGGTGTAGATCATGTACGCAAGGTTCGAAGCACTGAGGCCCGGCACTGGCGAATCGTGATCCGGCAGGTGCTGCCAGGTACTGCGGTCAAGGTCGATCACCGTGGCGGCCGCTTCATCGAACAACCCGCGAGTAGCGGTCTGCACCAGCACCGCCACTGGCGCGCTGTCCTTGAGCATGTACGCCAGACGCTCCGCCGGATACCCCGGATCCAGCGGCACATACGCACCACCGGCCTTGAGAATGCCGAGCAGACCGACTACCAGATCCAGCCCACGCTCGACGCAGATCGCCACCCGCGCGTCCGGCTGCACACCGAGTTCGCGCAGGTGCTGCGCCAAACGGTTAGCACGCTGATTGAGCTCGCGGTAGGTCAGGTTTCCTTGCTCCGATTGCAGCGCGACAGCGTCCGGTTTGCGCCGCACTTGCGCTTCAAACAGCGTGTGCAACGGCTGCTCCAGCGGGCACTCGACCTCGCTGGCATTGAAGTCGATGAGCAAGCGCTGTTGCTCCTGCCGGTCCAGCAACGGCACTTGCGCAAGCACGGCCTGATCGTCGTTGACCAGTGCCGCCAGCAGCCGCTGGAAGTAGCCGACAAAACGCTGCACCGTCGACTCATCGAACAAGGCCGTGGCGTAGCGTAGCGAGCCGCGAATCCCGTCGGGCGAATCGCCGAGGCTCAGCGACAGGTCGAACTTCACAAAATGGCTTTCGCCGGCCACGCCTTCCAGGGTCAGGTCGCCGAGGGTCAGCCTCGGACCTTCGTTGTTGTCCCAACTGAGCATGGTCTGGAACAGCGCGCTGTGCGACAGACTGCGGACCGGTTTGCTGATGTCCACCACTTGTTCGAACGGCAGATCCTGATGCGCCTGAGCGTCCAGAGTCTGCGCCTTGACCCGCGCCAGCAGCGTCTCGCCGCTCGGCTCGCCCGAGGTATCGATGCGCAGCGCCAGGGTGTTGACGAACATGCCGATCAGGCCTTCGATCTCGGCGCGGGTGCGGTTGGCCACTGGCGAGCCAATCACCACGTCGTTCTGCCCGGACAAACGACTGAGCAACATCGCCCAGGCGCTCATGATCACCATGTACGGCGTCACCGCGCGACGCTGACACAAGGCTTTCAAACCGGCGCTCAACTGTTCATCGAGCAGCATGTCGACGCGGCTGCCGGAATAGTCCTGCTGTGGCGGACGCGGACGGTCAGTGGGCAGGGTCAGCAGGGCTGGCGCGCCGGCCAGGGTCTGCTGCCAGTAATCGCTCTGGCGCTGCAGCACCTCGCCACTGAGCCAGCGCCGCTGCCACACGGCGTAGTCGGTGTATTGCAGCGCCAGCGGCGGCAGCGGATCGTCTTCGCCACGGCTGAACGCTTGATACAACGCGGCCAGCTCGCGGGTCAGCACGCCCATCGACCAGCCATCGGCGATGATGTGGTGCAGCGTCAGCAACAGCACATGATGATCATCCGCCAGACGCACCAGACGTCCGCGCAGCAGCGCATCGTGCTGCAGATTGAACGAAGCGCAGGCCTGTTCCTCGATCAGGCCGCGCAAGGCGTTATCAGCCTGCGGGTGCTGACGCAGGTCTTCTACCGGCAGCAACAGACCGGTGTCCGCCGGCAGAATCAGCACCTGCGGTTGATCATCGATCTGGCTGAAGCGGCTGCGCAGGGTTTCGTGACGCGCGACGATGTGTGCCAGTGCCCGTTGCAGCGCGTCTTCATCCAGCCGACCGCGCAAGCGCAGACCGACCGGGATGTTGTAGGCGCTGTTGCCGCCGTCCATCTGCGCCAGGAACCACAGGCGTTGCTGAGCGAAAGACAGCGGCAATAGCTGATCGCGGGGCGCCGGCAAAATCTCCGGCAAGGTGCTGCGCCCCGCCCGGCTCAGCACCTCGGCGACAGCGGCCAGCTCGGGGTTGGCGAACAACTCGGCGAGTGTCAGCTCGACGCCCAACTGCTGGCGTACCTGCGACAGCATGCGCATTGCCAGCAACGAGTGCCCGCCCAGTTCGAAGAAGTTGTCGTGACGACCGACCTGTTCGAGCTGCAGCAAACCGGCCCAGATCCGCGCCAAATGTTGTTCCAGCGCCGAGATCGGCGCGACATACACCCGGCTGAGCATCGCTGCCTGGGTCGGCGCCGGCAGCGCCTTGCGGTCGACCTTGCCGTTGTTGTTCAACGGCAGCCCATCCAGTTGCACCCACGCGCTCGGCACCATGTATTCCGGCAGTCGTGCCAGCAACTGCGCGTGCAGATCGGCGCTGTCCAGGCGGCCGGCGTGCGCGGAGTAGTACGCCACCAGACGCGTGATGTCCTGACCATCGCGGCGCGCCAGCACCACCGCTTCCTTGATCCCCTGGCAGTTGAGCAGGCGGTTTTCGATTTCGCCCAGTTCGATACGGAAACCACGAATCTTCACCTGATCGTCATTGCGCCCGATGCAATCGAGCTGCCCCGGCGCCAGCCAGCGTGCGAGGTCGCCCGTGCGATACAGCAGCGCGCCCGGCTGATCGCTGAACGGATCGCGCAGGAACTTCTCGGCGGTCAGATCGGCGCGGTTCAGGTAACCCAGCGCCACGCCCTGCCCGCCGATGTACAACTCGCCGGTCACGCCCATCGGCACCGGTTGCTGATGCGCGTCGAGCACATACACCTGGGTGTTGGAGATCGGCCCGCCAATCGGCACGCTCTCGGCGTTTTCCGCCACTTCACGCACTTCGAAGGTGGTGGCGTAAGTGGTGGTTTCGGTCGGGCCGTAGCAGTGCACGATGCGTAGCGCGGGCGCCTCGGCCAACAGTCGACGGAACGCCGCCGGGTCGCCGCGCTCACCGCCGCACAGCAGAATGCGCAAGCCTTTCAGGGCCTGCGGAATCAGTTGCACGTATTGGTTGAACAGCGCAGTGGTGACGAACAGCACGGTCGCCCCGGAGGCGCTCAACTCACGACCGAATGCGTTTGGATCAAGCAAGGTCTGATGATCAATCACCAGCACCCGCCCGCCGTTGAGCAGCGGCCCCCAGATGTCCATGGTGCTGGCGTCGAACGCCGGGTTGGAAGCGAACACCACGCGGTCCTGCGCATTGAAATCGGCGTAACCGTTGTTCAGCACCAGGCGGCCGATGGCGCGGTGCGGAACCATCACGCCTTTCGGCGTGCCAGTGGAACCGGAGGTGTACATGATGTACGCCAGCGCTTCCGAGGATTGCAGCAGGTTCGGGTTGTGCGTCGGTTGGCCGCTGAGGATCAAGCGGTCAAGGTCGATGCGTGGCGCAGCGTAGTCGATGACTTCACGGCTGAGGGTCAGCAACGCTGCGGCCTGACAGTCCTCGACCATAAATGCCTGACGCTCGCTCGGGGCGTTGATGTCCAGCGGCACATAGGCCGCCGCGCATTTGGCAATCGCCAGTTGCGCCACCAGCAGCTCCAGCGAGCGTGGCAGCAGGATCGCCACGTGATCGCCCGGCTGTACGCCTTGGCTGATCAAGTGATGCGCCAGACGGTTGGCCTGGGCGTTCAGCTCAAAGTAGCTCAACGAATGCTCGCCATGCACCGCCGCCACTGCCTTCGGATGCGCCGCTGCCTGCTGCTGGAAAATCCCGTGCACGGTCAGCGTTTGCGGGTATTCGCGCGCCGTGGCATTGAAGTCGTACAGCAAGCGCTGACGCTCAGACTCGGCGAGTAACGGCACCCGCTCCAGCACGGTCTGCTCATCGTTGACCATCGCCGCCAGCAGGCGCTGCAAGTAGCCGACGTAACGCTCGACGGTCGATTGTTCGAACAACGCCGTGGCGTATTCCAGCGATCCGCGAATCACCCCGTTGACCTCACCCAGCGTCAAAGTCAGGTCGAACTTGGCCACCCGGCCCGGCGCAGCCACACCTTCGAGGCGCAGATCGCCCAGCGCCAGGTTCGGCCCGACGCTGCTGTCCCAGCTCAGCGTGCTCTGGAACAACGGGCTGTGCGCCAGACTGCGCGCCGGCCGGGTGATTTCCACCACTTGCTCGAACGGCAGATCCTGATGCGCCTGCGCCTCCAGCGTGCGCGCCTTGACCCGCGCCAACAGCGTGGCCACGCTCGGTTCACCCGAGGTGTCGATGCGCAGCGCCAGGGTGTTGACGAACATGCCGATCAGGCCTTCGATCTCGGCGCGGGTGCGGTTGGCCACCGGCGAGCCGATCACCACGTCGGACTGCCCGGACAAACGACTCAGCAACAGCGACCAGGCACTCATCAGGGTCATGAACAGGGTCACGCCGTGACGCTGACTCAAGGCTTTGAGCCCGGCGCTCAGACGCTCATCCAGCCGTACTTCGACGCTGCTGCCGGCAAAGTCCTGCTGCGCCGGACGCGGACGGTCGGTGGGCAGGGTCAGCAAGGCCGGCGCGCCGTCGAGGGTCTGCTGCCAGTAATCGCTTTGCCGCTGCAGCACCTCGCCGCTGAGCCAGCGCCGTTGCCACACGGCGTAGTCGCCGTATTGCAGCGTCAACGGTGGCAATGGATCCGGCTGACCGTGACTGAAGGCCTGATACAGCGCCATCAGTTCACGGGTGAGCACGCCCATCGACCAACCGTCAGCGACGATGTGATGCACGGTCAGCAACAGCACATGGTGTTCGTCGGCCAGACGTATCAGGCGTCCGCGAATCAGTGGATCGCGTTGTAGATCGAAGGCTGTCGCGGCTTCCTGCGCGAGCAGCGCCTGCACGCTGGCTTCGGCCTGTGGGTCTTGGCGCAGGTCTTCAATCGGCAACAGCAGACCGCTATCGACCGGGGCAATCAGCACCTGCGCCTGATCGTCGATGCTGACGAAACGGCTGCGCAGGGTTGCGTGGCGCGCAACGATCTGCGCCAGTGCGCGTTGCAGCGCTTCGCCATCGAGTTGCCCGCGCAGGCGCAGACCAAGCGGAATGTTGTACGCCGAGTTGCCGCCGTCCATTTGCGCGAGGAACCACAGGCGCTGCTGGGCGAAGGACAGTGGCAGCGCTTGATCAGGCGCCGCCGCGACGATCTCCGGCAGCGTGCTGCGCCCGGCACGATTCAACACCTCGGCCACTGCGCTGAGATGCGGATCGGCAAACAACTCGCTCAGGGGCAGTTCGACGCCGAGACGTTGACGCACCTGCGACAGCATGCGCATCGCCAGCAACGAATGCCCGCCGAGTTCGAAGAAGTGGTCATGGCGGCCGATCTGTTCGACTTGCAGGGTCTCGGCCCAGATCTGCGCCAGCGCGGTTTCCAGTTCACCTTGCGGCGCAACGTATTCGCGGGTGAACAACGCCGCAGCATCCGGTTCGGGCAAGGCTTTGCGATCAACCTTGCCGTTGTTGTTCAGCGGCAAGGCATCGAGCTGCACCCAGGCACTCGGCACCATGTATTCCGGCAACTGCGCCTGCAAATGCTCACGCAAGTCGGCGAGGTCCAGCGTGCCGTCGTGCGCGGTGTAGTAGGCCACCAGCCGCAGCGGTTCCTGACCATCGCGACGGGCGAGCACCACCGCTTCGTTGATCCCCAGGTAGCCCAGCAGACGATTTTCGATCTCGCCGAGTTCGATGCGGAAACCACGGATTTTCACCTGATCGTCATTGCGTCCGATGCAATCGAGCTGCCCCGGCGCCAGCCAGCGCACGAGGTCGCCGGTGCGGTAGAGCAACGCGCCCGGACGGTCGCTGAACGGATCGGGCAGGAATTTTTCCGCCGTCAGATCGGCACGGTTCAAGTAACCGAGGGCCACGCCCTGCCCGCCGATGTACAACTCGCCGGTCACGCCCATCGGCACCGGTTGCTGCTGCGCATCGAGCACATACACCTGGGTGTTGGAGATCGGCCCGCCAATCGGCACGCTTTCGGCATTTTCCGCCACTTCGTGCACTTCAAACGTGGTGGCGTAAGTGGTGGTTTCGGTCGGGCCGTAGCAATGCACGATGCGCAACTGTGGCGCCTCGGCCCGCAAGCGACGGAAGCTTGCCGGATCGCCGCGTTCACCGCCGCACAGAACCATGCGCAAGCCTTTCAGGGCCTGCGGAATCAGTTGCACGTACTGGTTGAACAGCGCCGTGGTGACAAACAGGATTGTCGCGCCGCTGGCGCTCAATTCACGAGCGAGCGCGTGCGGATCCAGCAGGGTCTGGTGATCGATCACCACCACGCGTCCGCCGTTGAGCAGTGGCCCCCAGATGTCCATGGTGCTGGCGTCGAACGCCGGGTTGGAGGCAAACGCCACGCGATCCTGCGGGTTGAAATCGGCGTAACCGTTGTTCAGCACCAGGCGAGCGATGCCACGGTGCGGCACCATCACACCCTTCGGCGTACCGGTGGAACCGGAGGTGTACATGATGTACGCCAGCGTCTCCGAGGACTGCGCCAGGTTCGGGTTGTGCGCAGGCTGGTCGTTCAGCGTCAGGGCATCCAGATCGATGCGCTGCAGTGGATAGTCGATGTTTTCGCCACGCAGGGTCAGCAACGCCACGGCGCGGCTGTCTTCGAGCATGAACGCCTGCCGCTCGCTCGGCGCGTTGATGTCCAGCGGCACATAGGCCGCTGCGCACTTGGCAACCGCCAGCTGCGCGAGCAACAGCTCCCGCGAGCGCGGCAGCAGGATCGCCACATGATCGCCCGGCTGTACGCCTTGAGCGATCAGGTAGTGGGCCAAGCGGTTGGCCCGATCATTCAAATCGCCATAACTCGACGTTTGCCCGCGATGCACGACAGCGATGGCGTGTGGATCTGCCGCCACTTGCCTTTCGAACAATGCGTGCACGGTCAGCGCACGTGGGTATTCCCGCTCGGTGGTGTTGAACTCGACCAGCAATTGCCGGCGTTCGTCCGGCGCCAGGATCGACACCTGGTCAACGCTCACTTGCGGTGTCTGCTCCAGTGCCTGCAGCAGGTTGCTCACCGCTCGCTGCAAATACTCGCAGATGCGTGCGGGATCAATGCCGGGGGCAGCCAGTGCGGTGAAGCCGAAACCTTCGCCGAGGTCATCGACACTCACGCTCAACTGGTAATTGGTGTGCTCCTGGGTATTGAGCAACTGCATGCCTTGCCACGCGTTCGCCGCCTCCGGGGAAGGCGTGCCGGCAGTTGCGCTGTGGCGATAGTTGAACAGCGTGCTGAACAACGGCGTGCCGGCGGGCATACCACTGCAACGCTGGGCCAGTGCCAATTGCGCATGCTCATGTTGCAGCAGCGCGTTCAACTGTTGGTGGGTGGCGAGCGCGGCTTCCTGCGCCGAGCGTTGCCCGAGATCGACGCGCAGCGGCAAGGTGTTGATGAACACCCCCAGCGCGCGTTCGGCGCCCTCACCCGCCTGCAACCGCCCCAGCAACACGGTGCCGAACACCACCGCGTCACGCCCGGAGAGTTTTCCCAGCACCTGCGCCCAGGCCAGATGCATCAGGCTCGCGGCGCTGATCCCCAAACGCCGGGCCTTGGCCCTGACGCGCTGACTCAGATCGAGGTCGAGTACCCGTCGTGCTTCTGCGGCGTGGCCCTCGGCAATGCTCTGCTGGCCGTACGGCGCGCTCGCTTCGCTGACGTCACCGAGCATTTCGCGGAAGAACGCTTCATGCGCCTGATCACTGATTGCGCCACGGCTGTGCGCCACGTAATTGCGATACGGCACCGGTTCGGCCAGACGTTGCGGCTGGCCGCTGAGGAACGCCTGCATTTCGTGTTGCAGCACCTCCAGTGCCACGTGGTCCATCACCAGGTGATGGAACAGCAACAACGCCACCACACGTTGATTGGCTGCATCCCGCGCATGTACCACGCGCATCAGCGGCGCCTGATTGACGGCCATGCGGTATTGCGCAGCGTCGAAGCGTTGGCGCAATTGCTCCAGTACATCGCCGTCCGCGTCATGCAGTTCCAGGCATTCGCACGCCAGCGGCGCCTCACGCCAGACCACTTGCACCGGGTCTTGCAGTCCGTCCCAGAACAGCGAAGTGCGCAGGATGTCGTGGCGCTGGATTACGTTCTGCAAGGCTTGGGTAAAAGTGTTCAGGCGTTGTTCATCGGCAAATGCAAACTGCGCCTGCAACACATACGGATCGCCCTGCGCGGCGGACAGATGATGGAACAGGATCCCCGTCTGCAACGGCGCCAGCGGGTAAATATCCTGCACGTTGGCCACGCCGCCGGGGATGCTGGCGACGATGCGGTCGATGCTCGACTGATCGAGCGCCACCAGTGGCAACAGCTCCGGGGTGATGCGCGTGCAGTTCGCCGTGATCAGGTTGGCCGCGACTTCGGCCTCGGGCTCGCCACCCACGGCAGCGGCCAGTGCAGCCAGGGTCGGCTGGTTGAACAGCACGCGGATGTCGGCGGTCAGGCCGGCACGGCGCATCCGCGCCACCAGATTCACCGCCAGCAGCGAGTGGCCGCCGAGTTCAAAGAAATGGTCATGGCGCCCTACCCGCTCGACCTTGAGCAATTCAGCCCAGAGCTGCGCAAGGACGATTTCCACTTCGCCGACCGGCGCTTCGTATTCACGGGCGGTCAGCGCCGCCAGATCCGGGGCCGGCAGTGCCTTGCGGTCGAGTTTGCCGTTGGGGCTGAGCGGCAGTGCATCGAGATGCACGAATACGGCGGGCACCATGTAGTCCGGCAGATTTTCCAACAAGTGGCCGCGCAGTGTTTCAATTTCCAGCGGTGCGCCGGTGTAGTAAGCGACCAGACGCTTGTCGCCCGGCACGTCCTCGCGGGCCAGCACGGCGGCTTCCTGCACGCCGTCGATCTGCGTCAGGCGTGCCTGAATCTCGCCAAGTTCGATGCGCAAACCACGGATCTTCACCTGATCGTCGTTGCGGCCGAGGTATTCGATATTGCCGTCCGGCAGATAGCGGGCGACGTCGCCGGTGCGGTACATCCGCCCATTGGCCTGGAACGGATCGTTGAGGAAGCGTTCGGCATTCAGCTCCGGGCGATTCAGATAACCGCGCGCCACCTGCACGCCACCGATGTACAACTCGCCAACCACGCCGTGCGGCACCGGTTGTTGCTGGGCATCGAGGATGTACATGCGGGTGTTGGCGATCGGTTTGCCGATCGGCGTGTTGTCCGGGGTGCTTTCCAGCGGCCCGGCGCAATTCCATGCGGTCACGTCCACCGCGGCCTCGGTCGGGCCATAGAGGTTGTGCAATTGGCTGGCCGGCAGTTGCTGCTTGAAGCGCCGTACCACGCTGCCCGGCAAGGCTTCGCCGCTGCACATGACTTGCCGCAGACTGCTGCAACGTGCGGTGTCAGCATGAGCTAGGAACACATCGAGCATCGACGGAACAAAGTGCAGCGTGGTGATGTGTTCGCGTTCGATGATTTCGCTGAGGTACTGCGGATCCTTATGCCCCTCGGGCCGGGCCATGACCAGACGTGCACCGGTCATCAGCGGCCAGAAGAACTCCCAAACCGACACGTCGAAGCTGAACGGGGTCTTCTGCAACACAGTATCGGCTGCCGACAGTTGATAGGCGTCCTGCATCCACAGCAAGCGGTTGACCACCCCGGCGTGTTCGTTGATCACACCTTTCGGTTGGCCAGTGGAACCGGAGGTGTAAATCACGTAAGCGGTGTGCTGCGGGGTTAGTTCGGCTATCGCAAGATTGTCAGTCGGCAGCGATTGCCAGTGCGGCTGATCCAGATCGATCACCGGCACGGCGACTTCGCCGAGCAACGAACGCGTCGACCCCTGCACCAGCACCGCCAATGGCGCGCTGTCTTCCAGCATGTAGGCCAGACGCTCCAGCGGATACGCCGGATCCAGCGGCACATAACCGCCACCGGCCTTGAGGATCGCCAACAGCCCGACCACCATGTCCAGACCGCGTTCGACGCAGATCGCCACCCGCGCATCCGGCCCTACGCCCAAATCACGCAGATGCCGCGCCAGTTGATTGGCCCGGGCATTGAGTTCGGCAAAGCTCAGGCGCTGCGCCTCACTTTGCAGCGCAATGGCCTGCGGCGTGCGCGCCACTTGCGCCTCGAACAGACCGTGAATGGTCTGATCGAGGTTGTACTCGACCGCCGTGTCATTGAACTCGACCAGCAAGCGCTGCTGTTCTTCCTGCGCCAGCAGCGGCGCGTGTTCCAGCACTGCCTGATCGTTGATGACCATCGCCTGCAACAGGCGCAGGAAGTAACCGGTGAAGCGCTCGACCGTGCTCTGGTCAAACAACGCCGTGGCGTATTCCAGCGATCCGCGAATGCTGCCGTTGGACTCACTGAGGCTCAGCGACAGGTCGAACTTGGCGAAGTGGCTCGGCTCGGCCACGCCTTCCAGCGTCAGTTCGCCGAGGGCCAGCGCCGGGCTTTCTAGGCCATCCCAACTGAGCAAGGTCTGGAACAACGGGCTGTGCGCCAGGCTGCGCACCGGCCGGGTGATTTCCACCACTTGCTCGAACGGCAGATCCTGATGCGCCTGCGCTTGCAGGGTTTGCGCCTTGACCCGCGCCAGCAGCGCTTCGACGCTCAGCTCGCCGGAGGTGTCGATGCGCAGCGCCAGGGTGTTGACGAACATGCCGATCAGGCCTTCGATTTCGGCGCGGGTGCGGTTGGCCACTGGCGAACCGATCACCACTTCAGCCTGCCCGGACAAACGGCTGAGCAGCATCGCCCAGGCACTCATCAGCGTCATGTACAGGGTCACGCCGTGGCGCTGACCCAAGGCTTTGAGCCCGGCGCTCAAGCGTTCGTCGAGCACGACGGCAACGCTGCTGCCGGCATAGTCCTGCTGCGCCGGGCGCGGCCGATCGGTCGGCAGCATCAGCAGTGCCGGGGCACCAGCGAGGGTCTGTTGCCAGTACTCGCTCTGGCGTTGCAGCACTTCGCCGCTGAGCCAGCGCCGTTGCCACACCGCGTAGTCGGTGTATTGCAGCGCCAGTGGCGGCAGCGGATCCGGCTGGCCATGACTGAACGCCTGATACAGCGCCATCAGTTCGCGGGTCAAAACACCCATCGACCAGCCGTCGGAGATGATGTGGTGCAGGGTCAGCAACAGCACATGGTGATCGTCGGCCAGACGTACCAGTCGCCCGCGAATCAACGGATCGTCCTGCAAGTCGAACGGCCCCGAAGCTTCGCCCTGAATCAGCGCCTGCAGGGTTTCCTCAGGTTGCGGGTGCTGGCGCAGGTCTTCGACCCGCAGCAGCAGACCGGTGTCCACCGGGGCGATCAGCACCTGCGCTTCGTCGTTGAATTGCGCGAAGCGGCTGCGCAGGGTTTCGTGGCGGGCGACGATCCGTGCCAGTGCGCGTTGCAGCGCCGCGTCATCGAGACGGCCACGCAGACGCAGGGCCACGGGAATGTTGTAGGCGGTGTTGGCGCCTTCCATTTGCGCGAGGAACCACAGGCGTTGCTGGGCGAACGACAGCGGCAACGCGCCGTCACGCGGGACCGGCACGATCTGCGGTTGTGCACAGCGCCCGGCCTCGCTCAGCACTGCCGCGACCGCCGCCAGTTCGGCATTGGCGAACAGATCGCTCAGCGCCAGCTCGACACCCAGGCGCTGGCGCACTTGCGAGACCATGCGCATCGCCAGCAACGAATGCCCGCCGAGTTCGAAAAAGTGATCCTGCCGCCCGACCCGCTCGACCTGCAGCACGTCGGCCCAGATCTGCGCCAGCGCGGTTTCCACCTCGCCTTCGGGCGCCGCGTACTCGCGAGTGAACAGCGCTGCCAGATCCGGCGCCGGCAAGGCCTTGCGGTCGACCTTGCCATTGGCGGTCAGCGGCAGCGCGGCGAGTTTGACGAACGCCGTCGGCACCATGTACTCCGGCAAACGGCTGAGCAGTTGCGCACGCAACTCGCCCACCGGCAGCGCTTCGACCTGCGCCTGTTCGGTGAAGTAAGCCACCAGTCGCGGCTGGCCGGGTTGATCTTCGCGGGCCAGCAGCACCGCTTCCTGAATCCCCGGCAACTGGTTGAGGCAGGTTTCGATCTCGCCCAGCTCGATGCGCACGCCACGGATTTTCACCTGATCGTCGTTTCGCCCCAAGTACTCGATATTGCCGTCCTCGCGCCAGCGTGCGAGGTCGCCGGTGCGGTACATCCGTGCATTCGGCGCGCGGCTGAACGGGTCACGCAGAAAACGTTCGGCAGTCATGTCCGGGCGATTCAGGTAGCCACGGGCGACCCCGGCACCGCCAACGTACAACTCGCCAGCCACGCCAATTGGCACCGGGCGCTGTAGTTCGTCGAGCAGGTACACCGTGGCATTGCTCAGCGGTTTGCCGATGTGCAGCGCATCGCCGCTTTGCACCAGACCTGAAGTCGCGACCACCGTGGCCTCGGTCGGCCCGTAGTTGTTGATTACGTCGAAATGCTGGTTGCGATTGAACTGACGCAAGCGGTCGCCGCCGATCAACAACGTGCGCAGGGTCGGGTGTTCGAGGTTCTGGCTGAAGGCGTATTCGGCCACCGGCGTCGGCAGGAAGCTCACGTCCAGCGGCTGCGCGCACCACCACGCGAGCAAGGCATCGATGTCCTCGCCGCCATCGTGGGTCGGTGCCAGATGCAGGGTCGCGCCCGCGCACAATGCCGGCCAGACTTCCCAGGCCATCGCATCGAAACCGAAACCGGCGAGGCTTGAGGTGTGACGCCCGGCGCACAGGTCGAACGCGGTGCAGTGCCAGTCGACCAGATTGCTCAGCGTGTGGTGCTCGACCATCACCCCCTTGGGCAGGCCGGTGGAGCCGGAGGTGTAGATCACGTAGGCCAGATTTGCGGTGCTCAGGCCGGGAACGTCCGGGTCATGGGTAACGCCCTGCGGCCAGCTGCAGCGGTCGAGTTCGAGCACCGGCACGGTCAGCGTCGGCAAGCGCTCGCGCAGATTGCTTTGGGTCAGCACCGCCACCGGCGCGCTGTCGTCGAGCAGGTAGTTCAAACGCTCGGCCGGGTGCGCCGGATCAATCGGCACGTAACCTGCGCCGGCCTTGAGAATCGCCACCAGTCCGATCAGGGTGTCCAGCCCACGGCGGGCGACGATGGCGACACGATCATCGGGTTTCACACCTTGTTCGATCAGGTGATGCGCCAAAGCGTTGGCCTGACGGTTGAGTTCGGCGTAGGTCAAATGCGCGTCGGCGAACACTGCCGCCAGCGCGTCCGGCCGTTCGGCCACCTGCGCCTCGAAACGTTGCTGGATGGTCTGTGCAGTCGGGAAATCCACCTGGGTGGCATTGAAGTCGAGCAGTACCTGCGCAAGCTCCGCCGCCGGCAGGATCGGCAGTTGATTGACCGGTGTCTGCGGCGCCTGCTCCAAAGCGAGCAGCAGGTTTTCCAGCGCGCAGTGCAGGTAATCGCAGATGCGCTGCGGATCGGTCTGGGTGCTGGCCAGCAGGGTCAGGCTGAAACCGTCACCGAGGTCATCGACACTCATCGTCAGCGGATAGTTGGTGCGCTCTTCTGAGTGCAGGGTGGTGATGCCCTGCCACGCCGCGAGGGTTTCGGCGCTGGCAGTGGCCACGTTGTGGCTGTGACGATAATTGAGCAGTGTGCTGAACAGCGGGGTCGGCGCCACCACGTGGCTGCAGCGCTGAGCCAGGGCCAGCGGTGCGTGTTCGTGACGCATCAGCGTGGTCAACCGTGCGTGGGTGGCGTTGACCGCCGCGCGCACATCCTGCCCGTCGATATTCACCCGCAACGGCAAGGTGTTGATGAAAATCCCCAGCGCCCGGTCAATCGCCTCGGCACCCTGCATGCGGCCCATCAGCACGGTGCCAAACACCACCTGCTGCTTGCCGGTCAGCGCGGCCAGCACCTGCGCCCAGCCGAGGTGGAACAAGCTCGCGACACTCACGCCAAGGGTTCGCGCCTGCGCCCGCAGACGCTGGCCCAATAACGTTGGCACCGGCACGCTGAGTTCGACGATTTCACTGCCGTCACCCTGCACATCCTGCAGACCATAAGGCAGCGTCGGCTCGTCGATATCGCTGAGCATCTCGCGGAAAAACGCCTCGTGCTCGGCTTCGCTGACGCCCAGACGCGCCTGCGCCACGTAGTTGCGAAACGGCACCGGGCGCCCGAGCAGCTCACTCTGTCCGGTGAGGCACGCGCGCATTTCGTGGCGCACCACGTCGAGCGCCGAGTGGTCGAGCGCCATGTGATGGAACAACAGCGTGGCGATCACCCGTTGCCCGGCTTCATCCCAGGCGTGGGCCAGACGCATCAGCGGCGCCTGAGTGACGTCGAGGCGGAAGTGCCGGGCGTCGAAGCGCTCGTGCAGATACGCCAAAACGTCGCTGGCGGCATCTGGCAGCGTCACTTCTTCCACCGGCAGTTCGGCCCGACGCCAGACCACCTGCACCGGCGCGTCCAGCCCTGCCCAATGAACAGCGGTGCGCAGAATGTCATGGCGATCGATCACCGCTTGCAGCGCTTGGGCAAACGCCTGAAAACGCTCGCGGCTGGCAAAGGCGAAATGCGACTGCATGACATACGGATCACCCTCGCCACCGCTGACGTGGTGATACAGGATGCCTTCCTGCAATGGCGCCAGCGGGTAGATGTCCTGCACGTTGGCCGCGCCGCCAGGGACTTGTGCGACGAGGTGGTCGATGGTGGCTTGGTCGAGCTCGACCAGCGTCAGCATCGCCGGGGTGATGTGCGTGGTGCCCGCAACGATGCCGTTGGCCGGCAATTCGACCTGGCCGTGCTTGCTGGCCGAGTACTGCCCGGCCTTGATCAGCTCGATCAGCGCCGGTTTGTGCTCGCGCAACAGCGCCAGCAACGCCGGGTCGTTCAGCGCCTGCTTGTTGCCATTGACCCGCAATTGGTCGTCCGCGACCGCCAGCTGGATATCTTTAGCCTTCAATGTGGCCAACAGTTCGATCACGTTCACAGGACGATCTCCATTCGTTCGGTAATTGCGGCGTAGCCGGCCAGGGTCGGATGTTCGAACAGCGACCTGACATCGGCTTCCATGCCTTCCTGACGCAGCCGGCCGATCAGACTGACCGCCAGCAGCGAGTGACCACCCAGTTCAAAGAAATGATCGTGGCGCCCTACCCGCTCGACGTTGAGCAACTCGGCCCAGAGCCGTGCGAGGGTGATTTCCACCTCGCCCACCGGGGCTTCGTATTCGCGCACAGGCAGTGCGGCCTGATCCGGCGCCGGCAGCGCCTTGCGGTCGAGTTTGCCGTTGGGGCTGAGCGGCAAGGCATCGAGATGCACGAACACGGCGGGCACCATGTAGTCCGGCAGATGCTCCAGCAAGTGGCTGCGCAGCACGTCGATTTCCAGACGTGCGCCGATGTAGTACGCCACCAGACGCTTGTCGCCGGATGCATCTTCGCGGGCCAGTACAGCGGCTTCCTGAATGCCGTCGATCTGGGTCAGGCGTGCCTGAATCTCGCCGAGTTCGATGCGCAGGCCACGGATCTTCACCTGATCGTCGTTACGGCCGAGGTATTCGATATTGCCGTCCGGCAGGTAACGCGCAACGTCGCCGGTGCGGTACATCCGTCCATTACTCTGGAACGGATCATTGAGGAAGCGTTCGGCGTTCAGTTCCGGGCGATTCAGATAACCGCGCGCCACCTGCACGCCACCGATGTACAACTCACCAACCACGCCATGCGGCACCGGTTGCTGCTGGGCATCGAGGATGTACATGCGGGTGTTGGCAATCGGCTTGCCGATCGGCGTGTTGTCCGGCGTTTGCTCTAGCGGCCCGGCGCAATTCCACGCCGTTACGTCCACTGCGGCCTCGGTCGGGCCATAGAGGTTGTGCAATTGGCTGGCCGGCAGTTGCTGTTTGAAGCGCCGTACCACGCTGCCCGGCAACGCTTCGCCGCTGCACATGACTTGCCGCAGGCTGTTGCAGCGTGCGGTGTCGGCGTGAGCGAGGAATACGTCGAGCATCGACGGAACAAAGTGCAGCGTGGTGATGTGTTCGCGTTCGATGATTTCGCTGAGGTACTGCGGATCCTTGTGCCCCTCAGGTCGGGCCATGACCAATCGGGCGCCGGTCATCAACGGCCAGAAGAACTCCCATACCGAGACGTCAAAACTGAACGGGGTTTTCTGCAACACCGTGTCGCTGGCGGTGAGTTGATAGGCGTCCTGCATCCACAGCAGGCGGTTGACCACCCCGCGATGTTCGTTGATCACGCCTTTCGGTTGGCCAGTGGAACCGGAGGTGTAGATCACGTAGGCGGTGTGATTCGGGGTCAGCTCAGTGGCCTGCAGGTTTTCCGCTGGCAACGACTGCCAGTGCGGCTGATCCAGATCGATCACCGGCACGCAAACGTCACCGAGCAACGAACGCGTCGAACCCTGCACCAGCACCGCCAGCGGCGCGCTGTCCTCGAGCATGTAAGCCAGACGCTCCAGCGGATACGCCGGATCCAGCGGCACATAACCGCCGCCAGCCTTGAGGATCGCCAGCAGCCCGACCACCATGTCCAGACCACGCTCGACGCAGATCGCCACCCGGGCATCCGGCCCTACGCCCAAATTACGCAGATGCCGCGCCAGTTGATTGGCCCGGGCATTGAGTTCGGCAAAGCTCAGTTGCTGGTCACCCGCAACCACGGCGGGCGCGTGCGGCGAACGCGCCACTTGCGCTTCAAACAAGCCATGAATGGTCTGCTCAAGGTCGTAATCGACGTCCGTGGCATTGAGGCCGAACAGCAACTGCTGGCGCTCGGCATCCGCCAGTACCGGCAGGCGGTTCAAGGCCTGCTGCGGCGCTTGCTCCAGCGCCTCGACCAGCCCCGCCAACGCCTGCTGCATGTAGCCACACACCCGCGCCGCGCCAATCTGCGCAGGGGTCATGGCCGTGAGGTCAAAGCCCTGACCCAGGTCATCGACGTTGAAGCTCAGCGGGTAGTTGGTTCGTTCCTCGCTGGAGAGGTTTTCGATGCCTTGCCAGGCCAGGCGATTGGCCTGCAACTGTTCCTCGCTGACGCTGTGCCGGTAGTTGAGCATGGCGCTGAACAGCGGCGACGGCGCCGCCACCCCGCTGCAACGCTGGGCCAATGCCAGTGACGCATGTTCATGGCCGAGCAATGCGGTCAGTTGCGCATGGGTGGCGCGCACCCCGGCACGCACCGAAACATCGCCCAGATCCACCCGCAGCGGCAGCGTGTTGATGAACATTCCCAGACCGCGATCAGCGCCGGTACCGCCCTGCATCCGCCCCAGCAGCACGGTGCCGAATACCACGCGGTCATGCCCGGAGGTCGCCGCCAATACCTGGGCAAACGCCAGATGAAACAGGCTCGCGACACTCACGCCCATCTGCCGCGCCTGGCTGCGCAAGCGCCGCGCCAAGGCATCGGGCACCCGCTGCCGGACTTCTTCGATGTCATGGCCGTCACCGTGCACATCGAGCAGACCGAACGGCAGCGTCGGTTCGTCAATTTCGCCGAGCATCGCGCGGAAAAACGCTTCGTGCTCCTGCTCGCTGACACCCAGCCGGGTCTGCGCCACGTAATTGCGATACGGCACGGCGGGGATCAGGGCTTCGCCGTGACCGAAGAGCAGCGCCTGCAGTTCCTGCTGCACCACTTCCAGCGCCGTGTGATCCATGGCGATGTGATGGAACAGCAGCATGGCGACCACCCGGTCGTTGGCCGGATCCTGCGCATACACCAGGCGAATCAGCGGCGCCTGACTGAGGTCGATGCGGAAATGCCGCGCGTCGAAATGCTCAAACAATTGCGCGAGTACGTCACCGGCGGCCGGGTCGAGTGCGACTTCCTGCAGCGGCAGTTGAGCTTCGCGCCAGACCACTTGCACCGGCGTCGCCAACCCTTCCCAGACCACTCCGGTACGCAGAATGTCGTGACGTGTCATGACCTGGCGCAGCGCGGCGGCAAAGGCCTGCAAGCGTTCAAGGCTGTCGAATGCCAGGCGCGATTGCAGCAGGTATGGATCGCCCTGTTCGGCGCTCAGGTGGTGATAAAGAATGCCTTCCTGCAACGGCGCCAGCGGATAGATGTCCTGCACGTTGGCGGCCCCGCCTGGCACCGTGGCGACGATGCGCTCGATGCTGGCCTGATACAGTTGTACCAGCGGTAGCAGGTCCGGGGTAATGCGCGTGCAACCGGGCGCAATCAGGTTGGCCGGCACCGCGACTTCGCGACCACTGCCAACGGCGGCGGCCAGCGCGGCGAGGGTTGGCTGGCTGAACAGCACGCGCACATCGGTGCTCAGGCCGAGCTGACGCATGCGCTCGATCAGGGTCACCGCCAGCAGCGAATGCCCGCCCAGTTCGAAGAAGTTGTCGTGACGTCCGACTTGTTCGACTTGCAGCACCTCGGCCCAGACCTGCGCCAGCGCGGTTTCCACCGGCCCTTGCGGCGCGGCGTATTCGCGGCTGAGCCAGGCGTCCTGATCCGGTTCGGGCAAGGCCTTGCGGTCGAGTTTGCCGTTGGCGGTCAGCGGCAGCGCCGCAAGCCGCACGTAGGCTGCCGGCACCAGTGCCTGCGGCAGGCGCGCTTGCAGATGGCTGCGCAGGTCCTCGATATCGACCGTTGTGCGGGCAGTGAACCAGGCGATCAACCGCGCCTCGCGCACCAGCACCACCGCGTCCTGCACTGCCGGATGGCTGGACAGCGCGGCTTCGATTTCACCCAGCTCCACCCGCACGCCGCGCAGTTTGACCTGATCGTCGTTACGTCCCAGGTACTCGATATTGCCGTCGGCCAACCAGCGCGCGAAGTCGCCAGTGCGGTACATGCGCGCCTGTGGCTCGTCACTGAACGGGTCTTCGAGGAAGCGTTCGGCGGTCAGCTCGGGGCGGTTCAGATAACCACGGGCGACACCCGCGCCACCGACGTACAACTCACCCGTAACGCCAACCGGCACCGGACGCTGCTGTTCATCGAGCAAGTAGATCCGGGCGTTGCTGATGGGCCGGCCGATGTGCAGCAGCGCGCCGACGGCGACCGGGCCGGAGGTGGCGACCACCGTGGCCTCGGTCGGGCCGTAGTTGTTGATCACGGCAAACGTCTGCTCACGCGAGAACTGCCGCAACTTGTCGCCGCCGATCAACAGCGTGCGCAAGGTCGGATGACCCAACTCACGACTGAAGGCGTATTCGGCAATCGGCGTCGGCAGGAAGCTCACCTGCAACGGTTGCGCGCGCCACCAGTCGAGCAGTTCATCGAGGTGTTCGTTGCTGATCGACGGCGGCGGCAGGTGCAGGGTCGCGCCGACACACAGCGCCGGCCAGACTTCCCAGGCCATCGCGTCGAAACCGCAACCGGCGACGCTCGCTGTGTGGCTGCCGGCACGCAGGTCGAACGCCTCGCAGTGCCAGTGCACAAGGTTTTCCAGGGTCGCGTGCTCGACCATCACGCCTTTCGGCTGACCGGTCGAACCCGAGGTGTAGATCACGTAGGCCAGATGCGCCGGGGTCAGCGTCGGCAGTTGCGGATTGGTAGCCGGCAGGTGTTGCCAGAGGGCGTTGTCCAGATCGATCACCGGCACCCGGCCCAGCAACTCGCGGGTCGAACCCTGCGCCAGCACCGCCACCGGATCGCTGTCCTGCAACAGGTAGGCGATGCGTTCGGCCGGGTACGCCGGATCGACCGGCACATAACCGGCGCCGGCCTTGAGAATCGCCAGCAGCGCCACCAGCATCTGCGGGCCGCGTTGCAGGCACACGGCAATCCGGTCGTCCGGCTGCACGCCGAGGCCGAGCAAGTGCTGCGCCAGGCGATTGGCCTGCTGATTGAGTTGCGCATAGGTCAGTTGCTGCGTGCCCTGCACCACCGCCAATGCCTGCGGCTGCTGCTCGGCCTGCGCTTGCACCAGCGCCTGAATCGTTGCACCGCGCGGATACGCCGCCGCGGTCGGGTTGAATCCGACCAGCAAGCGCTCGTATTCCTCCACCGAAAGAATCGGCAAACGGTTGAGCGCACGCTGTGGCGTCTGCTCCAGTGCGTGCACCAGATGTTCCAGCGCGGTGTGCATGTAGCCGCAGATCCGTTGCGCGCCGATCTGCGCCAACGCCAGCACCGACAGGGAAAAGGCTTCGCCGAGATCGTCGACGCTGAGGGTCAGCGGATAGTTGCTGCGCTCTTCGCCACCGAGCAATTGCACGCCTTCCCAGATGCCCTGACCGTCACGCGGCTGCGCCTCGGCGGCGCTATGCCGATAGTTGAGCAAGGCGCTGAACAGCGGCGCCCCGGACACCGCGCTGCAACGCTGGGCCAGCGCCAGTGGCGCATGTTCATGGGCCAGCAGCGCGGTCAGCCGTGCATGGGTGGTCTTGACCGCAGCGCGCACGCCTTCGCTGACATCCACCCGCAGCGGCAAGGTGTTAATGAACACGCCGAGGGTGCGATCCGCGCCTTCACCGCCCTGCAGGCGACCCAACAGCACCGTGCCGAACACCACGTCGCGGCGGTTGGCAAGCACGCCCAACACCTGCGCCCAGGCCAGGTGCATCAGGCTCGCCGGGCTGACACCCAACTGCCGCGCCTGTTCTCGCAGGCGCAGGGTCAACCCGGCATCCACGGCTTGCTGCGCCTCCTCGATGTCGCCGCCATCGCCTTGCACGTCGTGCAGGCCGAACGGCAGGGTCGGTTCGTCGATATCGCCGAGCATGTCGCGGAAGAACGTTTCGTGCTCCTGCTCGCTGGCACCCAGACGCGCCTGCGCCACGTAGTTGCGATACGGCATCGGCGTGCCGAGGCTGTCGGCCTGATTGAACATGAACGCGCGCATTTCCTGGCCCACCACCTCCATGGCGGTGTGGTCGAGAATCAAGTGCTGGAACAGGATGATCGCCACCACCCGTTGCTGCGCCGGATCCTCGGCGTAGACGATGCGCATCAGCGGCGCCTGACTCAGGTCGAGGCGGTTGTGCCGGGCATCGAACCGCGCGTGCAACTGCTCGAGGAGGTCGCCCTGCGCCGGATCCAGCGGCACCGCTTGCACCACCAGCGGCGCCTGACGCCAGACCACTTGCTGCGGACTCGCCAGCCCTTCCCAGACCACACTGGTGCGCAGAATGTCGTGGCGCTCGATGACCTGCTGCAAGGCATGACTGAAGGTGCGCAGGCGCTCGACGCTGTCGAAGATCAGCCGCGATTGCAGCAAGTACGGATCGCCCTGTTCGGCGCTCAGGTGGTGGTAAAGAATGCCTTCCTGCAACGGTGCCAGCGGATAGATGTCCTGCACGTTGGCGGCCCCGCCCGGCACGGTGGCGACGATGCGCTCGATGCTGGCCTGATCGAGTTCAGTCAGGCTGAGCATGTCCGGGGTGATGTGCGTGCAGCCCGGCGGAATGCGGTTGGCCGGCACCTCGATTTCGCGACCGCTGCCCACGGCAGCCGCCAATGCGGCCAGAGTCGGCTGATTGAACAGCACGCGCACGTCGGCCGCGAGGTCGATCTGGCGCATGCGTTCGATCAGGCTCACCGCCAACAGCGAATGCCCGCCCAATTCGAAGAAGTTGTCGTGACGCCCGACCCGCTCGACTTTCAGCACGTTGATCCAGATCTGCGCCAGCGCCGTCTCGACCGGCCCTTGCGGGGCTTCATATTCGCGGCTGAGCCACGCGCCATGCTCCGGTTCCGGCAAGGCCTTGCGGTCGATCTTGCCGTTGGCGGTCAACGGCAATGCGTCCAGCCGCACGTAAGCCGACGGCAGCAGCGCACCCGGCAAGCGTGCCTGTAAATGCGTATGCAACTGTTGAATATCGACCGCCGTGCGCTCGGTGAACCACGCAATCAGCCGCCCGTCGCGGACCAGCACCACCGCTTCCTGCAGCGCAGCGTGGCTGCCGAGCGCGGCTTCGATTTCACCGAGTTCGATACGCACGCCACGCAATTTGACCTGATCGTCGTTGCGCCCCAGGTACTCGATGTTGCCGTCGGCCAGCCAACGCGCCTGATCGCCGGTACGGTACATGCGTGCCTGCGGCTCGTCGCTGAACGGATCGAACAGGAAATGCGCAGCGGTCAGCTCGGGCCGATTCAGATAACCGCGCGCCACGCCCGCCCCGCCGACATACAACTCGCCGGCCACACCCACCGGCACCGGGCGCTGCTCAGCGTCCAGCACGTAGACTTTGGCATTGGCGATCGGGCGGCCGATATGCAACGGCTGGTCAAGCTCTACCCGCCCCGAGGTGGCGACCACCGTCGCTTCGGTCGGGCCATAGTTGTTGATCACTGCGAAGGTTTGCTGGCGACTGAACTGACGCAGTCGGTCGCCACCGATCAGCAACGTACGCAAGGTCGGATGCTGCAATTGCCGGCTGAACGCGTATTCGGCCACCGGCGTCGGCAAGAAGCTGACCTGCAACGGTTGCGCGCACCACCAGTCGAGCAGCTCGTCGAGGTGCTCGTTGCGGATCGACGCCGGCGGCAGGTGCAAAGTGGCGCCGACACACAGTGCCGGCCAGACTTCCCAGGCCATCGCATCGAACCCGAAGCCGGCGACACTCGCGGTCTGGCTGCCGGCCTGCAAGTCGAAGGCTTCAGCGTGCCAGTGCACGAGGTTTTCCAGGGTCGCATGCTCGACCATCACCCCTTTCGGTTGGCCGGTGGAGCCGGAGGTGTAGATCACATAGGCCAGATTGGCCGGCGTCAGCGCCGGTACTCGCGGATTGATGTCGGGCTGACGCTGCCAGTCGTTGCCATCCAGATCGATGACCGGCACCGCACCCAGCAGATCACGGGTTGACGCCTGCGCCACGACGGCCACCGGGGCGCAGTCCTGCAACAGATAGGCGATGCGTTCCGGCGGATACGCCGGATCGACCGGCACATAACCGGCGCCGGCCTTGAGGATCGCCAGCAACGCGACCAGCATGTCCGGGCTGCGCCGGGCACACAGGGCGACCCGATCATCGGGCTGCACGCCAAGGCCGATCAGGTGATGCGCCAGGCGATTGGCCCGCTGATTGAGTTCGCCATAGCTCACCTGCTGCGCACCTTGCACCGCCGCCAATGCCTCGGGGTGCGCGGCCGCCTGGGCCTCGAACAAACGCGGCACGGTCTGCGCCTGCGGATAGTCGCGACCGGTGATGTTGAACCCGACCAGGACCCGCTGGCGCTCGCTCGGCGACATCACCGAAATCTGCCGCAGCGGCGTGGCCGGATTGTGCTCGAGGGCGGTCAGCAGGTTGTGCAGCGCGGTCTGCAAGTAATCGCAGACCCGTGCGCCATCCACTTGCGGCACCGCCTGCACGCTCAGGCGGAAACCGGTGCCGAGGTCATCGACGCTGACCACCAGCGGATAGTTGCTGCGCTCGCGCGAGCTGAGAATCTCGATCCCGTCCCAGGTCACGCCTGCCGGTTCCGCCGCGCTGTGGCGATAGTTGAGCAAGCTGCTGAACAGCGGCAGCGACGCGGCAACACCGCTGCAACGCTGGGCCAGCGACAGGGAGGCCTGCTCATGCGCCAGCAATTGCGCCAGACGTTCGTGAGTAGCGCGCACGCCTTGCTGCGCCGCGCTCGCGCCGACGCTGACCCGCAGCGGCAAGGTATTGATGAACATGCCGAGTGCGCGATCGGCGCCCTCGCCGCCCTGCATGCGCCCGAGCAGCACGGTGCCGAACACCACCTCTTCGCGCCCCGAAACCTGCGCCAGCACCTGGCCCCAGGCCTGGTGCACCAGACTGGCGGCGCTGATACCGAGGCGGCGCGCCTGCTCGCGCAACCGCTCGGCCACGCCAGCGTCCAGCGCCTGCTCACTGTCAATGATGGTACTGCCATCGCCATGTACGTCCTGCACACCGAAGGCCACGGTCGGCTCGTCGATGTCGCCGAGCATGTCGCGGAAGAACGCTTCATGCGCCTGGGCATTGGCCTGTTGTTGCGCCTGTGCCACGTAGTTGCGGTACTGCACCGGCGGCGGCAGATCGACGCCGCTCGGGTACAGGCTGTCGTTCATTTCCGCGAGCAACACCTCCAGTGCGGTGTGATCGAGCACGATGTGGTGCAGCAACAGGATGCCGACCCAGCGCTGCTGTTCACGGTCTTCGGTGTAGGCCAGACGCATCAGCGGTGCGCGGCGCAGGTCGAGGCGATAGTGCCGCGGATCGAAACGTGCCTGCATCTGCTCCAGCACATCGCCCTCCAGCAAGTCGGCATCAACCCGTTCCAGCGCCAGCGGCGCCTCGCGCCAGACCACTTGCACCGGTTCTTCAAGCCCTTCCCAGACCACGCTGGTGCGCAGAATGTCGTGGCGCTCGATCACCGCGTTCAACGCACGGACGAAGGCCTTGATCTGCGCCAGTCCGGCGAAGGCGAATTGCGCCTGCAACACGTACGGGTCACCGGCGCTGGTCGCCAGATGGTGATAGAGAATCCCCGCCTGCAACGGTGCCAGGCCATAGATGTCCTGCACATTGGCAACGCCGCCGGGCACAGTGGCGACCACGCGGTCGATGGCGGCCTGATCCAGCGTCGCCAGGGGCAGCATGTCCGGGGTGATCCGCGGGCAATCGGCAGGAATCAGATTGTCCGGCACTCGCAGGGCGTGACGGTGACTCAAGGTCGCCGCCAGTGCCGCCACGCTCGGCTGGCCGAACAGCACGCGCACGTCGCACTGCAAGTCGTGCTGACGCATGCGTTCGATCAGTTTCACCGCCAACAGCGAATGGCCGCCAAGTTCGAAGAAATTGTCATGCCGCCCGACCTGCTCGACACCGAGCAGGGTCTGCCAGATCCCGGCGATCAGCTCTTCCACTGGTCCCAGCGGAGCTTCGAAACCGCGACGGGCGAACGCCTCGCTGTCCGGTTGTGGCAAGGCTTTGCGATCGAGCTTGCCGTTGCTGGTCAGCGGCAACGTATCGAGGCGCACAAACGCGCTCGGCACCATGTAGTCGGCCAGCGACAGCAGCAACTCGTCGCGCAATTGCGCAGCGCTCGGCTCAGCGCCTTCGGCGGCCAGCCAGTAGGCGACCAGACGCTGATCGCCGGGGCTGTCTTCGCGGGCGATCACCACCGCTTCGCGCACCCCGGCGCAGGCTGCCAGGCGAGCTTCGATTTCACCGAGTTCGATGCGGAAACCACGGATCTTCACTTGATCGTCGTTACGCCCCAGGTACTCAAGGCTGCCATCCGCCGTCCGGCGTGCGAGGTCACCGGTCTTGTACAGACGCGCCTCGGCACGGCCGCTGAACGGGTCGGCAATAAAGCGCTCGGCTGTCAGCGTCTCGCGGTTGAGGTAGCCGCGGGCAACCCCGACGCCGCCGACGTACAACTCGCCGATCACACCGACCGGCACCGGTTCGCGCTGCGCATCGAGCACGTACAGCTGCAGGTCGGGGATGGCGACGCCAATCGGGCTGCGTCCGACCAGCAGCGCGTCCGCTGCTTCCAGTGGGCGATAGGTCACGTGCACCGTGGTTTCGGTGATGCCGTACATGTTCACCAGCCTTGTACCGGCATTGCCGACCCGCGCGTACCACGGTTTGAGCAGGCCCGGTTCCAGGGCCTCGCCGCCGAAAATCACTTCGCGCAACGAGTGCTGCAACGGGCTGCGCCCCTGCGCGGCGATCAACTGGCGGAAGGCGCTCGGGGTCTGATTGAGCACGGTGACGCCGCTGCGGCACAGCAGCGCGTAGCAGTCGTCCGGCGAGCGGCTGACCGCCTGCGGCACCAGCAACAATTGCCCGCCAAACGCCAGCGCGCCCCAGATTTCCCAGACCGAGAAATCGAAAGCGAAGGAATGGAACAGCGCCCACACATCTTGCGGGTTGAAGTTGAACCAGTCGTGGGTCGCCGAAAACAGCCGCACTACGTTGCGGTGTTCGACCATCACGCCTTTGGGCAATCCGGTGGAGCCCGAGGTGTAGATCACGTAGGCGAGATGACTTGGAGTCAGCTCGGGAATCTGCGGATTGCTGCTGAGTTCAGCCTGCAACTGCAGGCTGTCCAGATCGATGATCGGCACGTTGAGCGCGCCAACCCGGTCCAGCGTATCGGCCTGAGTCAGCACCGCCACCGGGGCGCTGTCCTGCAGGGTGTAGGCGATGCGCTCCAGTGGATACGCCGGGTCAATCGGCACGTAACCGGCGCCCGCCTTGAGGATACCGAGCAGGCCGATGATCATGTGCGGGCCACGCTCGACGCAGATCGCCACGCGCTGATCCGGGCGAATCCCCTGTGCCAGCAGGTGATGGGCAAGCTGATTGGCGCGGCGGTTAAGCTCGCCGTAGCTCAGCGTCTGCGCCTCGAACAGCAGCGCTGTGGCCTCCGGGCGCGCCGCCGCATGGGCTTCGAATTGCTGATGAATCAGCGGCGTTTCCGGGAACTGCGGCAACGGCGAGTTGACCCCGTGCAGCAGGTATTCGCGCTCGGCGGCCGGCAGAATATTCAGGCGTTGCAGCGGCGCATCCGGAGTCGATTGCAAGGCCTGCAGCAGGCTGTGCAACGCGGTCTGCAGATAAGCGGCGATGCGTTCGGCGCCCAGCGCCGCATCGGCTAGCGCGGTGATCCGCAAGTCTTCGCCGAGGTCGTCGATGTTGATCGTCAGCGGGTAGTTGGTGCGCTCGCGGGCGCCCAGCACTTGCACGCCGGGGGCCAGTTCGCTGACTTCGGCGATTTCTTCGCTGCTGCTGTGGCGATAGTTGAGAATCGCGCTGAACAACGGCGTCGGCACCGCCACCGCGCTGCAACGCTGGGCCAGTGCCAGCGAGGTCTGCTCATGGCCGAGCAACGCGGTCAGGCGCCGATGGGTCGCCAGAACCCCGGCACGCGCGCCGTCCTGCCCGACATCCACGCGCAGCGGCAAGGTGTTGATGAACATCCCCAGCGCCTGTTCGCCACCCTCTCCCGCCGCCATCCGCCCCAGCAGCACGGTGCCGAACACCACCGCCGTACGCCCGGACAACTGACCGAGCACCCGCGCCAGCGCCAGGTGCATCAGGCTGGCGACGCTGACGCCGAGCTGACGCGCCTGCCCGCGCAATTGCCGGCTGAAGTCGGTGTCGAGCATCAGCAAGGCTTCTTCAATGGCTTGGCCGTCGCCCTGCACATCCTGCAAACCACAGGGCAAGGTCGGCTCGTCGATGTCGGCAAGCATCTCGCGGAAAAACGCTTCGTGCACCTGCTCGTCCAGTCGCAGACGGGCCTTGGCCAGGTGATCGCGGTACGGCACCGCCGGCCCGACCTGCGCGGTCTGGCCGAGCAGATGCGCGCGGGTTTCGCGGCGCACCACATCGAGGGCGACGTGGTCCATGATCAGGTGATGAAACAGCAACAGCGCGACCACGCGACCGTTGTCCGGGTCCATGGCGTAGACCAGACGCAGCAGCGGCGCCTGCTGGATGTCGAGGCGGAAGAACCGTGGGTCGTGGCGTTCCAGCAATTGCGTCAGTGCATCCGCACCCGGGTCGAGGGCGATTTCTTCGCAATACAGACGAGCCTGCCGCTGCACCACTTGCAGCGGTTCATCCAGGCGTTCCCAGACGAATGAGGTGCGCAGGATGTCATGCCGTTCGATCATCCATTGCAGCGCCTCGGCGAAGGCGTCCAGATGTTCGCGGCTGTCGAAGGCGAACCGCGCCTGCGACACGTAAGGGTCGCCGGCGGGCGCCGACAGATGCAGATAGAGCATGCCTTCCTGCAGCGGCGCCAGCGGATAAATGTCCTGCAGGTTGGCGGCGCCGCCGGGCACATTGGCGACCAGCCGATCGATGGTCGACTGATCCAGCGTCACCAGCGGCAGCATGTCCGGGGTGATGCGAAACGCCGGGCTCAGCCAGTCGCCACCGTGTTGCGCGACCAGTTCCAGCAGCTGCGCCTTGTGTTCGCTGAGGCTGTCCCACAACGCATCGTCCAGCGCGTCGTCGCTGCCCAGAATGACCAGGTCTTCATCTTCCTGTTGAAGGCGGATCGCATGGGTGGAAATAACAGCCATCAGTTCGCTGAAATGCATGGGATAACCTGCTGTAAATACGAGAAAAAGGAGCGCGCAGCCGCGAGTCCGTGCCTGCTGCGCGCAGCCTGGAAAAACTAAAACATCGGGGCTTGCGGGGCTGACATGGGAAGCGGGGACAAGCCACAGGCTCGGCCGCCGCAAGCCCGCTCCCACAGGGTTTGGTTTACACAATCAATTCCGGGCTAGAGCCGGCGTTTGCGATTGAGGCTCGGGATGGTGGTTTGCGGGATGACCACTTGCTGCGCCTCGGGTGTGGTGCTGAGCGCCAGCGCCGCCAGGGTCGGCTGGCTGAACAGCGCCCGGGCGTCGGTGTGCAAACCGCTCTGACGCATGCGCGCCACCAGACTCACTGCCAGCAGCGAGTGCCCACCGAGTTCGAAGAAGTTGTCATGGCGACCGACCTGTTCGACGCCGAGGACTTCAGCCCAGATCTGCGCCAGCGCGGTTTCGACTTCACCCTCGGGCGCCACGTATGGGCGGTTGATCACCGCGTCTGCACCCGGTTCCGGCAAGGCTTTGCGATCGATCTTGTCGTTCGGTGTCAGCGGCAAAGCGTCGAGCAACACGAACGCGCCCGGCACCATGTATTCCGGCAGGCGCTCCAGCACATGGCTGCGCAACGTCTCAAGACTCGGTGCTTCCACGCCCGAGCGCACGGTGTACCAAGCCACCAGACGCTCATCACGGACCATCACCACCGCCTCGCGAATCGCCGGATGTTCGATCAGCCGCGCCTCGATTTCCCCCGGCTCCAGGCGCAAGCCACGCAGCTTGATCTGGAAGTCGTTGCGCCCGAGGAATTCCAGCTCGCCGTGGTGGTTGCAGCGCGCCAGATCTCCCGTGCGGTAAAGGCGATCCCCCGCCACAAACGGGCTGTCGATGAAGCGCTCGGCCTGCATTTCCGGCAACCCGTGATAACCACGCGCCACGCCGACGCCGCCAATGTGCAACTCACCGCTGACGCCTTGTGGCACTGGTTGACCGTACGCATCAAGCACATACAGCCGCGTGTTGCTCAGTGCTGTGCCGATTGGCACCACGTTGCCCGGCACCGGCATGTCTGGCTCCAGCGTCCAGCCCGTGCTGTCCACCGTGGTTTCAGTCGGTCCATAAACGTTATGCAACCGCACCCACGGCAGGCGATCGCGCACTTGGCGCGCCAGCGCTGCACTTAGTTCGCCGCCACCGTTAAGTACATCGGTCAGGCTGGTGCACTGCTCGACACCGTCCTGTTCGATGAACTGCTGCAATAGCGCCGGAACGAACTTGACTACGGTTACCTGCTGCTCGCGAATGGTCTGCACCACATACGCCGAATCGCGGTTGCCGTCCGGTCGCGCCAGCACCAGACGCATCCCGGAGCACAGCGGCCAGAAGATCTCCCACACCGAACTGTCGAAGCTGAACGGCGCTTTTTGCAGCAGCGCGCCGTGTTCGGTCGGAGTACTGAGCTGCGAACCCCAATGCACCATGTTGCAGGCGCTGCGATGCTCGATCATCACCCCCTTCGGCAGCCCGGTAGAACCGGAGGTGTAGATCATGTAGGCAAGGTTAGAAGCACTCAGGCCCGGCACCTGCAAGTTGCCTGCCGGCTGCTGCTCCCAACTGCCGTGATCCAGATTGATCAGCGTCACACCCCGCTCGCCCAGCAGTTGTCGCGTGGCGCCATGCACCAGCAGTGCGACAGGCGCGCTGTCCTGCAACATGTAGTTCAGGCGCTCCAGCGGATAGTCCGGGTCCAGCGGCACATAGGCGCCGCCCGCCTTGAGGATGCCGAGCAGGCCGACCAGCAGATCCAGCCCGCGCTCGACGCAGATCGCCACACGCGAGTCCGGTTGCACGCCGACTTCGCGCAGGTGATGGGCCAGGCGATTGGCGCGCTCGTTGAGTTGCGCATAGGTCAGGCTTCGCTCGCCGGCCTGTGCGGCAACGGCGTGCGGTTTGCGCTGTACCTGTGCTTCGAACAACCTGTGCAACGGCTGCTCCAGCGGACAATCGACCTCGGTGGCGTTGAACGTGATCAGCAAGCGTTGCAACTCCTCCGGCTGCAGGATCGGCAACTGATTCAGCGGCTGTTGCGGTGTCTGTTCCAGAGCCTGCAGCAAACCGTGTAACGCGGTTTGCATGTAGCCGCAAATCCGTTGCGCGCCGATCTGGACGACGGCCCTGCCGGTGAGGCGCATGCCGTTGCCAAAATCGTCCACGCTCATGGTCAGCGGGTAATTGGTGCGCTCCTCGTTGGCCAGGGTTTCGATGCCTTGCCAGGCCTGGCTGGATGGTTCCAGCAGTTCGGATTCGTCACTGTGCCGATAATTGAGCAGCGCGCTGAACAGCGGTGACGGCGAGGCCACGCCGCTGCAGCGTTGGGCCAGTGCCAGCGAAGCGTGTTCATGCCCGAGCAGCGCGGTCAGCCGCGCATGGGTGGTGCGCACCGCGTCCAGCACCCCGGCGTCGACATCGATGCGCAGCGGCAAGCTATTGATAAACACACCCAAGGCGCGGTCGGCACCCTCGCCCCCCTGCATGCGCCCCATCAGCACGGTGCCGAACACCACGCGCTGCTGGCCCGAAGTCGCCGCCAGTACCCGCGCCCACGCCAGATGAATGAGACTGGCGACGCTGACACCGGCCTGTCGCGCCTGGGTGCGCAAACGCTGATACACGTCCGCCGGCAGCACCTGCTGCGCTTCCTCGATACCGTTACCGTCGCCCTGCACTTCCTGCAGCCCGAACGGCAGGGTCGGCTCGTCGATGTCCGCCAGTTGCGCGCGGAAAAACACCTCGTGTTCCTGCTCCGTGACACCCAGCCGCGTCTGCGCCACGTAATTGCGATACGGCACCGGCGGCGCCAGCGCCACGTCCTGCCCCGACAGGCTGGCCTGCATCTCGCCGCGCATTACTTCAAGAGCGATGTGGTCCATGGCCAGGTGATGGAACAGCAGAATGCCCACCACCCGATCCAGCGCCGGATCGCGGGCATACACCAGACGCATCAGTGGCGCCTGACTGACGTCGAGGCGATAACGCCGGGCGTTGAAGCGCGCGTGCAACTGATCGAGGATCGGGCCGTTGGCCGGGTCCAGCTCGACCTCCTGCAACGGCAGAATCGCCTCGCGCCACACCACCTGCACCGGGGTGGTCAGGCCTTCCCAGAGCACCGCGGTGCGCAGAATGTCGTGGCGCGCCATGACCTGGCGCAGCGCAGCGGCGAAGGCTTCGACGCGTTCAAGACTGTCGAACGCCAGTTGCGATTGCAGCAGGTACGGATCGCCCTGAGCGGCGGTGATGTGGTGATAGAGAATGCCTTCCTGCAGCGGTGCCAGCGGATAAATGTCCTGCACGTTGGCGGCGCCGCCCGGCACAGTGGCCACGATCCGGTCGAGCGTCGGCTGATCCAGTTGCAGCAGGGGCAGCATATCCGGGGTGATGTGGGTGCAATCGGCGGTGATGCGGTTGGCCGGCACTTCGATCTCGCGACCGCTACCGACTGAAGCCGCCAGCGCCGCCAGAGTCGGTTGACTGAACAGCACACGCACGTCGCTGCTCAAATCGAGCTGACGCATGCGTTCGATCATGATCACCGCCAGCAACGAGTGTCCGCCGAGTTCGAAGAAATTGTCGTGACGCCCGACCCGCTCGACTTGCAGGACTTCGGCCCAGATCTGCGCCAAAGCGATTTCGACCTCGCCTTGCGGCGCCTCGTATTCGCGGCGGATCAAATCTTCCGCCCCAGGGGCCGGCAGCGCCTTGCGATCGACCTTGCCGTTGGCGGTCAGCGGCAACACCGCCAGACGCACATAAGCACTGGGCAACATGGCGCTGGTCAGGCGCGTTTTCAGGTGCGCGTGCAACGCGTTGATGTCCAGCGGCGCCTGCTCGGTGAACCACGCCAGCAGTTGCCCGTCGCGCACCAGTACCACCGCTTCGCGCACCGCCTTATGGCTGGCGAGTGCGCTCTCGATCTCGCCCGGTTCGATCCGTACGCCACGGATTTTCACCTGATCGTCGTTGCGCCCCAGATACTCCAGATTGCCGTCGGCGCGCCAGCGTGCAAGGTCGCCGGTGCGGTAAAGGCGCGCGCCCGGTTCAGCGCTGAACGGATCACGCAGGAAGCGCTCGGCGCTCAAGTCAGCGCGGTTCAGGTAACCGCGAGCCACCCCGGCCCCGCCGACGTACAACTCGCCGCTCACGCCAATCGGCACCGGTTGCTGCTGCTCGTCGAGCAGATACACCGTGGCATTGCTCACCGGTTTGCCGATGTGCAGCGCCTGCCCGGCGTCAATGCGCCCTGAAGTCGCCACCACGGTGGCTTCGGTCGGTCCGTAGTTGTTGATCACTTCGAACGATTGCTGACGCGGGAACTGACGCAAGCGATCGCCACCGATCAGCAGCGTGCGCAACGTCGGGTGATCGAGCTGGCGGCTGAACGCGTATTCAGCGATCGGGGTCGGCAAAAAACTCACGTCCAGCGGCTGCGCACGCCACCAGTCGAGCAGCGCATCAATGTCTTCGTTGCCATCGCTGAGCGGCGCCAGGTGCAGGATCGCGCCCACGCACAGCGCCGGCCAGACCTCCCAGGCCATAGCATCGAAACCGAAACCGGCCAGGCTTGAGGTATGGCTGCCGGCATGCAGGTCGAAGACATCAGTGTGCCAATCGACCAGATTGCACAGGGTGCGGTGCTCGACCATCACCCCTTTGGGCAGGCCGGTAGAGCCGGAGGTGTAAATCACATACGCAAGGTTTTCCGGGGTCAGCCCCGGCACCTTCGGTGCGCCGACATGGGCGGTGGACCAGGTCGGGTGATCCAGTTCGATCACCGGCACCGCCAACGCCGGCAGGTGCCCGCGCAACGCACTCTGGGTCAGCACCGCGATTGGCGAGCTGTCCTCCAGCAGATAGCTCAGGCGCTCGGCAGGATGCGCCGGGTCGAGCGGCACATAAGCGGCACCCGCCTTGAGAATGGCCAACAGCCCGACCAGGGTGTCGAGCCCGCGCCGGGCGACGATGGCCACCCGGTCATCCGGCCGTACACCGAGATCGAGCAGATGATGAGCGAGTGCGTTGGCGCGCTGATTGAGCTCGGCATAGGTCAGGCAATGCCCTTGATGAACCGCCGCCAGCGCCTGTGGTCGTTGCGCGGCCTGGGCCTCGATACGCTGATGGATGGTCGTCGCGCTCGGGTATTCCACTCGTGTCGCATTCCACTGCTGCAGCAGCGCACTTTCTTCGGGCGTGCTCAGCGCGAAATCCGCGACAGGCAGGTTCACCGCCTCCAGCCCTTGCTCCAGAATCAGCAACCAGCGGTCGGCCAGCGCCTTGACCTCATCGGCGGCAAAAAACGCTTCGCTGTAGATCAGGTAGAGGCGCGCGTCGTCATTGGTCAGATTACTCAGCAGGTGCACCGCAAGCGGCGTGGCCTCTTCCTGGTTCGAGGCCTTGATCATCCGCCCCGACGCCTCGCCATAGCGATAATCGTGAGTGCCCTGCTCGTAGGACACCGTGACCTCGAACAACTGCGAGCGCTCCTCACGCAGCAGGCCCAGGGCACGGTTCATCTCACTCACGGAAAAACGCTGATGGCGGAAATCCTTGCGCAGTTCCTCACGGATCGTACTGATCAATTCAGCGAAGGTGCGTTCGCGGCCGAAGCCCATGCGTACCGCACTGACCTGGGCGAACAGCCCAAGCGTGGACTTGAAGCGCGCGCCGGAGCGATTGAGGATCGGCAGCCCGACGACCCATTCGTCACGCTCGGCGGTACGGCTGAAATACACGTGCAGCGCCGCCAGCAACACATGGAATGCCGAAGCGCCAAATTCCCGGGCAACCTGTTTCATGCGCTGGTGCAGCAGCGCCGGCATGGGCTGCGCATGGACCTGCGTCTGCGCGGCATTGCCGGCCAGGCTCTGCTGATATCGCGGCAGCAACAGCGGCTCGGGCAATTGTCGGTACTTGTCCAGCCAGTAGGTGCGGTCCTGCGCATAACGCGGCGACGCGTGATAGCGCGCATTGTCTTCGATGAAGTCGATGTACGACGGCGCCGAAGCCGGCACAGGCCGGCCCTGCGCCAGCGCGTTATAGATTTCGTCCAGCGACTTGAACATTTCGCCGAAGCTCCAGCCATCGACGATCAAGTGATGAGCCTGAGCGGACAACCAATGGCGCTCGCCATCAAGGCGGATCAACAGAAAACGGAACAGGCAGCCGCCGTCCAGCACGAAGGGCTGATTGATGCGCGCCTGCACCAGGGCCCGCGCTGCCGCCTCCGGGTCAGTGTGCGTCGACACATCGTCGATCGGCATCGGCACCGGTAATGAGCGGGCAAACTGCTGCAGAGGCAAGCCATCGACACCGGCGCCCGGCAGCAGGATCGTGCGCATCGCGTCATGCCGGGCCACCAGCGCTTCGAGGGCGGCGTGCATGAGTGCCGGATCCAGCGGGCCGCTGAGGTCCATGTACCCGCCAATGTTGTACAGCGGCGAATCACCGCGACTCAGCTGATCCAGCCAGATATCCAGCTGCGCAGCGGTCAGCGGATACGTCTGGAGCGATGCGGACGGCGTGGCCGCCGCAGGAGCAGAAATAGGCGGCATAAGATCCTTCTCATGTGATTTTGCGCCTATTCAAGCATCGGCCCCGTTGCCGACATGACACGTGAAACCCGGACAACCCCACCCCGTGCGCGGGCCTGTCAGTGCTTGTTGACCCTGACTGGGCGGGAACTATCTAAAAGTTCGGACAGGAAACACTGAAAAACTTGTAGGAAAAATGCCACACATCAGCGCTGCCATCGGCCCTCTCAGTTACCTCACAACAACGTAAATGTCCCGGTTTTCAAGACTTTTCCGTGACCAAACAGTCAGACAGCGCACGACATCTGTACCAAATGGCGTCAGAAGCCCGGCGCCAAGTTTCAGAAATGATGGCACTTTGTGTCCCTGTTTTCCCCTACAGACGTAGGACAAATCCATAGGCTTAAATCCCGCCCCAGATCAGTTTCAAGGAGGGACGATTGCGTGGGCGGCTTTTGCATAAACAGCGGACGACTCGGTGATGACTCGGAACCAGGGATGACAAGGATATGAATCTGACCGGCAGCATTCGCAACATGGAAAACCCGCACTTCTACTGGCAACTGGGGGAACTGATTGCCAGCACGGGCGACGATCATTTCGCCAGCAATATGTTCCAGTTGGTCGACACCCTGGTGCCGGTCAATCGCGTCGACCTCAGCGAGTGGATCCTCGACGAGCGCCAGGCCAGCGTGGTCGAGATCAAGGCACTGGGTAGCGCCGGCCTGCCCCAGACCTTCCCGCCACCGGACCCGCTGAAGAGTCCGGACGATCATCCGTTGTTGCAGAAGATGATCGAGATGAATGATTCCCTGCTGATTCAACTCAAAGCATCACTTCAGCCACGACATCCGCAGCACAGCGTCCACCAGTGCAATCTGGTGTCCCGCACCTCCAACCGCCGCTGTGTCATCTCGTTCTACCGACCGCATACGCAACGGGTGTTTTCCCTGCCGGAGCTGTCGTTTCTCAAAAGTCTGTCCGACACCCTGCTGCCGCTGATTGAACGGCACGCACACCTCAGTCGGCAAATCATCGCCAAACAGCCGCGCCCACCGTTGGCCGATCTGGAGCAGGCACCGTTACAACAAATGCTGGATGAGCGCCTGGCGCTGGGCGGCATCGTGCTGTCGGCGCGGGAGAAGGAAGTCTGCCTGGGCCTGCTGACCGGCGGCACCGTGCCGCAACTGGCCGAGAAGCTGCGGGTCAAGAGCAGTTCGATCGAGACCTATCTCAAACGGGCGACCGCCAAACTCGGGGTCAGCGGACGGCACGGGCTGGCGCGCTGGATGGCCGGCGCGTAACCGCGGGGTCATGGTTCAGCGGTGTTCGATAGTGGTGTGGGGACTCAGTTCCCGGCACGTGTTTTTTCTGCATGAGAGCGTCCGATGTTGCGCATTTCCCTGCTGTCCTTCGCCGTCCTGCTGGCCGGTTGTTCGTTGATTCCCGAGTACCAGCGCCCTGCCTCACCGAGCGCTGCGCAGTATCCGCAAGGCACCGTTTACCCGGCACCGACACAGGCTGCACCGCGCACTGAAGACTGGCGCACCTTGTTCAACGACCCGGCGCTGCAACAGTTGATCGAAAGCGCGCTGGTCAACAATCGCGATCTGCGGGTGGCGGCGCTGAACGTCGAAGCGTTCCAGGCGCAGTACCGGATTCAGCGTGCCGATTTGCTGCCGGCGGTGTCGGCTACTGCCAGCGAATCGCGCCAGCGCATGCCGCCCAGCGTGACCCGCGGCAAAGCGCTGATCAATTCCACTTACGCGGTGAATCTGGGCGTCAGTGCCTATGAACTGGATTTTTTCGGCCGGGTGCGCAGCCTCAGTGAGCAGGCGTTGCAAACCTGGCTGGCGACCGAGCAGGCGCGACGCAGTGCCGAGCTGAGTCTGGTGGCCAACGTCGCCAATGCCTACCTGACCTGGCGCGCCGATCAGGAGCTGCTCGAGCTGAGCCGCCAGACCCTGGCCGCCGATGAGCAAAGCCTGCGCCTGACCACGCGCAACCGTGACGCTGGCAAGTCCTCGGCGCTGGAACAGGCGCAGGCGCAAACCAGCGTCGACAGTTCGCGGGCCAATCTGGCGCGTTATAAACGCCAGGTGGCGCAGGATCTGAACAGCCTGACGCTGCTGGTCGGCGCTCAGGTCCCCGAGAAACTGCCGGCGCGGCCACTGTCCAGCGATCTGGTGCAACAACTGCCGGCCGGGTTGCCGTCGGATCTGCTGCAACGACGCCCGGACATCCTTCAGGCCGAGTACAAACTGAAGGCGGCCAACGCCAATATCGGTGCGGCGCGGGCGGCGTTTTTTCCCAGCGTCAGCCTGACCGCCAGCGCCGGCACTTCCAGCCGCGACCTCTCCGGACTGTTCAGCGGCGGATCGGGGGGCTGGACTTTCCAGCCACAAATCAACCTGCCGATTTTCAACGCCGGCAGCTTGCGCGCGAGTCTGGATTACTCGAAGTTGCAGAAAGACGTGGCGGTTGCCGAATACGAGAAATCGATTCAAACCGCGTTTCAGGAAGTCGCCGATGGCCTGGCGGCGCGCAGCACTTATCAGCAGCAATTGCAGGCGCAGCGCGACCTGGTGCAGGCCACTCAGGACTACTACAACCTGGCGCAGCACCGTTATCAGAATGGCGTCGACAGCAGTCTGGTGTTCCTCGATGCGCAACGTTCACTGTTCAGTTCGCAACAGGGTCTGATCACTGACCGGCTGGCGCAACTGGTGGCCGAGGTCAATCTGTACACCGCGCTGGGCGGCGGCTGGCGGGCCGATGAGGCGAGTGTTCAGTAGTCACTCGTCACTTTTTCTTACACCTTTTGTCGCCCGATCCTGCGCCGCGCGGCGATCCGTGGCCGGGGTCTGCCTTCAGTTTGGTATCATGCGCCGCTTTTACGGTTAACCCCCCGCCAGTCCTGCCGACTGACGGGCTGCAAAAGGCGGTATTAGATGACGGCTTTGTTGACTCGCCGCAAGGTGCTTGCGGGAATGGGCGTGCTGGGACTGGGCCTGCTCGCCGGCTGCGACACCCGTGGCCAACTGTCGTACAAGTACGGCAAGGACCTGAGTGACAAGATCCTCGGACGCACCTTCAAGCTGAGGAACACCGACGGCGAAACCATGACGCTGTCGAGCTTTCGCGGGATGATGCCGATGATCTTCTTCGGCTTCACCCAATGCCCGGCGGTGTGCCCGACCACCCTCGCCCGCGCCGCGCAAATCAAGAAGCTGATGGGCAAGGACGGCGACCGTCTGCAAGTGATCTTCATCACCCTCGACCCGGAACGCGATACGCCGCAGATCCTCGACGCCTACGTCAAAGCCTTCGACCCGAGCTTCGTCGCACTGTACGGCACGCTGGAAGAAACCCAGGCCACCGCCAAGGAATTCGACGTGTTCTTCGAGAAAGTGCCGGCGGGCGACACCTACACCATCTCCCACACGTCCACCAGTTACGTCTATGACTCACGCGGCCAGTTGCGCATGGGTCTGTCTGTATCGCTTTCGGCACAAGAGTGCACGGAAGATTTGCTCACTGTTATGGAGGTCTGCTGATGCACACCGTTTTGAACAACATCAAACGCGCCATTTTCGCTGTGTCCCTGCTGGGCCTGGCTTTTCAGGCTAGCGCTCAGACCAAGGTCGACGACGCCTGGGTGCGTGCGACCGTGCCGACCCAATCGGCCAGCGGCGCGTTCATGACCGTCACCGCTGACAGCGACAGCAAACTGCTGAGCGTTGCCTCGCCGGTGGCCAAAGATGTGCAGATCCACGAAATGTCGATGAAGAACGACGTGATGAGCATGGGCCCGGTCAAATCGGTCGACCTGCCGGCCGGCAAGGCGGTCACCTTCGACCCGAACGGCTACCACGTGATGCTGATGGGCCTGACCGGCCAGCTCAAGGAAGGCGAAAGCGTGCCGCTGACCCTGACTGTGGAAAACGCCAAGGGCGAGAAAGAAACCGTCGAAGTCAAAGCTGAAGTCCGTGCGCTGACGCACATGGAAGGTCACGATCACAGCAAGATGCATTGATCTGACTTGGCGGCAATAAAAAGGGGCGGCCTGATCGATGATCAGGTCGCCCCTTTTTTTGCGCGTTACGCGTCTCGCGCAATCGCCAGCGAATCACTGTCCTGCTTGTTCAAATTCAACGGTGCAGTCATTCGAGGATTTCGCGCCAGCAACCGCTTGATCCTGCCCCGCAATGCTTGATGCAAATAGCGCTTGCTCAACTTCTCCAGGTGCAGGTCCAGACCACTGACCAGAAGCATTTTGCGTTTGGCGCTCTCGGCCTTCAGCAGGTAGTAGACGACCAATCCCGCCGGCGCGCCCCACCAGTTGAAGAACGCCCCCGCCACTGCCGAGGTCGCCAGGCAGGCAACATACGGGAGGCTGACCGGGATGCGATGAATGAATTCTTCGTGAAGCATTTTCCCCTCCGACAGCGGCGTGAGCCGACCCTCGCAGTGGTTGAACACACAGACCGCGCTCTTGCGTTCGCCACCCGGCAGGCAACCGTAGAGCACCGAGATCTCTTCGCCCCGCTTGACCGGCAAATGCTTGTTGAACAGATCCAGCGGCAGATCACCCTGTGCAGTCCTGACCCAATACCGATCCTGATACTCGCCGGCAGGCATCAAAAACCGTTCATGGCGAACCATCGTTCCTCTGAAATCACCGAACTCGATGACGACCTTTCCACTTGTGAACGCTTGCATGGCTATTCCTGACATGTCGTCTTCAACGCTTTCGAGCCAATGCGTCACGCACACTTTCTCGGGACATCCCCGAGCTGGACCGCGGCACGGCTTGATCCACTGGCGCCTGTGCCAGCGATTTCTTGCGCTTTGCCACCTGACGCCATTGATAGCCGAAGTACCCGGCGGCAATGAAGAACCCCGGCCAGCCTGCAACCGAGCCGACAACGATCCACAGCCCGAGGGTGATCAGCACGGATTTCCAGGTGAACAGCTTCAGGCTGTCATCGACGGGCACCGTTTCAACCGGCGTCTGCTGCGCCAGCGGCATCTGCTGCACCCCATCCAGATCAAAGCGCAATGAGAAGTCCGCACCCGGTACCTGGACATTTATTTGATTGCCTTCAGCGGTATGCACCCGAACTTCGCCATTGACGACCGACACCGAACTGAAACTGATCTGGGTTTCGTGATGAATCTCGCCGTTGACCAAGGTCACGACCGTTCGTTGTTCGCCTTTAGTGGTTTCACGCATGTCGATTCCTTGAGCATTCCACGTCGGACGACGTGCAGAGGGAAAGTCCGTTGGGCTCGAATGCTACTGAGTGGCCATTAGGCTGTCCAGAAACAACCCGGTCGAGGTTTATGGAAAGCTTGCTTTACATAAGGAAAAATTTTAGCAAGTATGTAAAGGGTCTTTTACATAGGAAGTTGAAGAATGAACCGGTACTACCTTGAAATGGGCACAGCGCTGATCCTCTATATGCTGGTGTTGACGGCCTCAGTGATCGCTACGCAATACCTGACGGATGCCAACATGATTCTGCGTTCAGCCGTCGCGCTGACACCGATTATCCCGGCAGGATTGATGTGCTGGAGCATCGTGCGCAACATGCGGCGCATGGACGAAATGCATCTGCGTATACAGTTCGAAGCGCTGGGATTTGCCTTCGCCGCCTCGGCGCTGCTGACCTTCAGTTACGGTTTTCTGGAAAACGTCGGCGCCCCACACATACCGTGGACTTGCGTGTGGCCCGTGATGGGCGCCATGTGGATTCTCGGCCTGCAAATCGCGCGACGTCGCTACCAATGAAAAATCGCCTCAAGGCACTCCGCGCCGAGCGCAACTGGTCGCAGGTCGATCTGGCTGAACGCCTCAAGGTGTCGCGCCAGACGATCAACGCCATCGAAAACGAGCGTTATGACCCTAGCCTGCCACTGGCGTTTCAGATTGCCCGGGCGTTCGAGTTACCGATTGAAAGCATCTTCGACGACGGTTTGAACTGATCGCCGAATTGGCTGACGGTGGGCGATGCCTCAGAGTTGTCAGCTGCCGGCATCGCCATGCGCTTCTTCGATTCCAGCTGCCGTCGTGGTGTGGCTTTCATACAGTGCGGGCGACTTCCTTAAACAGCCTGAAACAATAAATCTGCCGTCGACAGCAGCGCGCCCATTCGCCGCTATCGGGCTGACACGAACGCCGGTCATGGCCTCAGGCCCTTTACCGCGCTTGCGAGAGCAGATCAGCCGCGTGTTTAAAAGGGCGATCAGACAGCCCACCCTTGGTATCATCGCGCACACTTTTATGACGGTTTGATGGCTGGAAGGTCTTTTTTGTGAGCGTTCTTTTGCGTTGGTTGCGGCAGCCGCATGCCCGCCTGTTTTCCTTGATTCTGCTGGTGCTGATCGTACCGGTGTGCCTGCGCGCGGCGTTGGGCTGGTCGTCGCCGCTGGGCTATTTGTCCGACCTGGCCATTGGCAGTTTGTTGGTGGTGTTGCTGCATCGTCGCGCGTGGTGGCTGGCGTTGCCGTTGCTGCTGTTCTGGGGGTTGCTGGCGGTGGCGACGGCCGAGTTGGTCAGTGCTGTCGGCCGGCTGCCGAATCCTTCCGACCTGCATTACCTGATTGACCCGCAGTTCGTGGAAAACTCCACCGGTGGCGGTTTCGCCCATCCGGCGCTGGGCGTTGCCCTGCTGCTGGCGCTGCTGCTCTGGTTGCTGACGCGTTTCGTCAATCGCGCGCGACCCGCTGCTGCCCTGCCCCGTGCCGTGTGGGCCGCACCGGCGCTGCTGTTCGCCGCGCACTGGGGCGTGCAAAACCAGTGGCCGAGCGAAGAAGATCCATGGCGCATGTACAACCTGCCGCATCAATTGCTCGCCGCGCAAGTCGCCGACCTGCAGTTGCAGGCCGAGGAATGGCTGGACGGTGACGTCGAACCCGCCGCGCCGCAGATGGCCGGGCTGACGAATCTGGATCTCAACGGCCACAAGCTGCTGGCCGCGCCGGGTCAGGCGCGCAACGTGCTGATCATCACTCTGGAAGGCATTCCCGGCGCTTACATCCGCGCCAATCGCGAGGCCATCGGCAGTCATTATCAGGAAGACCTGATGCCCAACCTCAGCCGCTGGGCCGAGCGTGGCATGAACACCCCGGATTACGTGCTGCATACGCACCAGACCATTCGCGGCCTGTACGCCATGCTTTGTGGCGATTACGACAAGCTCAACAACGGCACGCCCAAAGGCGTGGAAATGCTCACCCAGCATGAGCGCAATCAGGCCTGCCTGCCGGCGCAACTGCGGCAGAACGGCTTCAGCACCCACTATCTGCAAGGCGCCGGTCTGCGTTTCATGGCCAAAGACAAGATCATGCCGCACATCGGTTTCGATGCGACCCATGGTCTGGAATGGTTCACCAACGCCAACTATCTGGAATTCCCGTGGGGCAAGGATGACAAGGCGTTCTTCGAAGGCGCGCTGGACTACGTTGGGCAACTGAAGAAGCAGAAAAAACCGTGGATGCTCACCCTGTTGACCGTCGGCACCCACCAGCCCTACTCCGCACCGGAAGAATATCTGGCGCGTTACGAAACGCCGAAGCAGGCCGCTGTCGGTTACCTCGACGATGCACTGGAGCAGTTCCTAAGCGGTCTCGAACGCCAGGGCGTGCTCAAGGACACGCTGGTGGTGATCACCTCGGACGAATCCCACGGCATTGACGGCGTGCGTCTGGCGTCGTCCTGGGGCTTCAACCTGACGCTGGCGCCGGAACACGAGCAACTGCCGCGACTGAATGCCGGGGTGTACGGTCATGTCGATCTGAGCGCGTCGATCCTCGACTATTTCGATCTGCCGGTGCCGTCGGCGCTGAGCGGTCGTTCGCTGTTCCGCGACTACGACAGCGGGCGCGAAATCATGTCCTACACCAACGGTAAACTGCGCTACCACAACGGCCAGGGAATCTTTTCCGAGTGCGACATGCCGCGCCGTTGTCGCTACTACGAAAGCGCAGGTTTCATTGCCGAGCGCGCCACCTTCAAAGGTACCGAAAGCAGCCAGCAGGCCCGCCAGATAGCCGCGCGGGCCATGGCGCTGGACCTGTCGCTGCTGCGCACCCCGCTCAATCAGCGTTACCAGTTCGGCAGCAACAACGTGATCCCGCTGCAGGCGCAGATCAACGATGACTGGGCCGACAACCTGATCGGTGCGCAATACCTGGAAATGCCCAAGGGCTCGCACACTCGCGTGCGCCTGACCGTGCGCTCGGTGGATCCGCAGCAGGCGGCGTACATTCAGCTCAAGGCCAAGGAGTTCGAACAGGACGTGCAACTGGGCCTGCCGACCGAGATGGTTGCCACGGCCGATCAGCCGCTGGAAATGGATTTCAGCTTCGACAACCCGCAACCGCGCAAGGCCTTTTCGTTCCACTTGCTGGGCTATGGACTGGGTGCGGTCGAGGTCACGGACTTCAGCGTGATTACCGAGTTGCCGGGGCAGGAAGATCCGCTGGATGCGCTGCCGGATGATGACACTGCGCAATCGAGCTGATGCCCCCCGTGTAGGAGCTGCCGCAGGCTGCGATCTTTTGATTTTGTTTTTTCAAGATCAAGATCAAAAGATCGCAGCCTGCGGCAGCTCCTGCAGGGGGAAGTGTTAACAGGTCAACTAATCAGAACGTCGTGCGCAACCCGACCTGAATGCTGCGCCCTTCTGCCGGTGCAATATCGCGCAGGATCGAACTGGCGTAACGCACGGTCTGGTTGGTCAGGTTCTCGGCGTTGACAAAGGCCAGCCATTTGCTCTGGCCAACATCGAAGTGATACCCCACATTCGCCCCCAGCGTGGTGTAGCCATCGGTGCTGCTTTCGTTGGTCGGCACACGATGCTGCGAGCTGGCGTGTTCGATATCGATCCGTGCCTGCCAGCGATCCAGTTCCCACAGCAAACCGCTGTTCAAGCGCAACGGCGCAATGCGCGGCAGATCCTGACCGTTGTCGAGATTCTTGGCGCGGGTGTAATCGCCCGACAGCTCCAGCGCGAACTTGCCGTAGGCATTTTCGCCAAGCGTCCAGCGATCCTGCGCCTCGATGCCGCTGAAACGTGCACGCACGCCCGAGTAGGTGTATTCGGGAATCCCGCCGGCATCCTCTTCGCCTTCGTCATTCAGGCTGCGGCCGGTGCCGAGCAAGCCGATGTAGTTGGAAAAGTGGCTGTAGAACACGCCGACGCTGCCCTTGTGCGTGCCGTTGTCGAAGCGCAATGCGAGGTCGCTGGACACGGCCTTTTCTTTCGACAGCCCGGCATCGCCGACTTCATAGGTGCCGGTCGCGACATGGGCGCCGTTGGCGTACAGCTCATAGAAGGTCGGTGCACGCTCGGTGTAGCCGAGTGTCGCGGCGACCGACCAGATCGGCGTCAGCGTGTAGACCGCGCCGGACGACAGGCTGCCGGCGGTGAAACGGCTGGAGCGGTCGGCGTTGGCAAAGCGCTCGTTGCCTTTGGCGTCCGGGTCGACCGTGGTGTGCTCCAGTCGCCCGCCGAGGGTGAACAGCAGGCGCTCGGTGGCTTGCAACTCTTCCAGAATGAACAGTGCGCCGGCGTCGGTATCGGTGTGCGGCACAAAGGCTTCTTCGCCCAGCGCCGAGAATTCGTTGCGGCTGACCTGGGCGCCGATCACCCCGTTGAACGGTCCCAGCGGCTGATGCCGGGCCTCGACCCGTGCTTCGTAACCCTTGTTCTTGAACGTGGTACCAACCTCGCCGCCCTCGATTTCCCGGTGCTGGTAATCGGTGTAGCCGGCGTCGAGCTTGATCGAGCTGAACGGCCCGTCGAGATTGCGCATTTCCGAGGCGAATGCGTAATGCTCCTGCTGCATGCGGATGCGCACGTCGTCTTCGGCGGGCGAGCCGTAGTTCGAATCGTAATTGCTGTAGGACAGACCGGCGTAGCCGTCATCCCAGGTGTAGGAACCGCCGACGGCGCCACCGTCCTGACGACCGTCGCTGTTGGCCAGCCGATGCTTGCGCGAATCGCCGTCGTCGTTGGCGCGTGCCGCGCCGGTCTTGGCGTAGCCGGGAATCTTCAGGTCATTGAACTCACGGGCGCTGGCGTCCAGATGCAAGGCGAACTGACCGTTGCCGGCCTCCAGTTTCCCGGCGCTGCTGCGGGTGGTGTCGGCGCCACCATAACGTAACTCGCCGGCCCCGTGGATTCCGTCGATGGCTTCGGTGGGGATGCGGTTATCGAAGGTGTTGACCACCCCGCCAATCGCACTGCCGCCATACAGCAACGCTGCCGGGCCCCGGACGATTTCAATGCGCTCGACGTTGACCGGGTCCAGTGGCACCGCGTGGTCGTACGACAGCGACGAGGCGTCCAGCGCGCCGACACCGTTACGCAAGATGCGAATGCGATCACCGTCCTGACCGCGAATGATCGGCCGACTCGCGCCGGGGCCGAAGTACGACGAGGACACGCCGGGCTGCTTGTTCAGCGTCTCGCCCAGACTGCCTTTCTGTTGAAACGTAAGGTCATCGCCGCTGAGGACGGTCGAGGGCGATGCCAGAGTCTGGCTGCCCAAAGGGTTGCCGGTGATGACTTGCGGTTGCAACTCGAGCGGCTCGGCGGCAAACACCGGTGAGGCGATCAGCAGCGCGGCGGCCAGCGGAGTCAGGCGTCGTTGAAGGGGTCGGGAACGGGCAGGCATTTCAAAACTTCCGTGAGCAGAAAAGTGAGGATCGCTGCCGGCGTGTTGCAAACAATACCGGCAGAAACAGAATGAAATCTTTTTTATGTTATACAATAACATTTCTTTCTGTCATCACGATTCTTCCAATTCGTTTTGCAGCAAACGCTCAAGCACGCGGATTTCAGGCCTGATTCAGGGAATCAGGCCGCCTGTGCAATAGCTCAAAGACGCTGAAAGACTGCGCCTATCAGCCTCCAATAGTCGGCCTATTAGCTGGTTGCCCGAGTCGGGTCTAGCCTTACTACTCCGAAGTCGGCACGAGCCGGCCGTACAAGACCTGATAAGGACTCGAACATGGCAAACGAATCGAAATGCCCGTTCAACCACGCCGCCGGTGGTGGTACGACGAACCGTGACTGGTGGCCGAATCAACTGAACCTGAAGATCCTCAGCCAGCACTCGCCCAAGTCCGATCCGCTGGGCAAGGACTTCGACTACGCCAAAGCCTTCCAGAGCCTGGACTTCCAGGCCCTGAAACAAGACCTGCGCGCGCTGATGACCGACTCCCAGGACTGGTGGCCCGCCGACTTCGGCCACTATGGCCCGCTGTTCATCCGCATGGCCTGGCACAGCGCCGGCACCTATCGCACCGCCGATGGCCGCGGAGGCGCCGGCTCCGGGCAACAGCGTTTCGCCCCGCTCAACAGCTGGCCGGACAACGTCAGCCTCGACAAGGCCCGCCGACTGCTATGGCCGATCAAACAGAAATACGGTCGCAATATTTCCTGGGCTGACCTGATCGTACTCACCGGCAACGTCGCGCTGGAATCCATGGGCTTCAAGACTTTCGGCTTCTCCGGCGGACGTCCCGATGTCTGGGAACCGGACGAAGACGTTTATTGGGGTTCGGAACACGAATGGCTCGGTGGCGACAGCCGCTACGGCAAGGACAAATCCGCCATGCAGGAACCCGGTGACGGCACGCTGGTAGCCGAACCGGACCTGCACGGCAAAGAGGAAAGCCGCACCGATCAGGGCGAACGCAATCTGGAGAATCCGCTCGCCGCGGTGCAGATGGGCCTGATTTATGTGAACCCGGAAGGCCCCGAGGGCAACCCGGATCCGGTGGCTTCGGGTCGCGATATCCGCGAAACCTTTGGCCGCATGGCGATGAACGACGAAGAAACCGTGGCGCTGATCGCTGGCGGTCACGCTTTCGGCAAGACCCACGGTGCCGGCCCTGCCGACAATGTCGGGCCTGAGCCGGAAGCGGCCGGCCTGGAAGAACAAGGCCTTGGCTGGCGCAACGCATTCGGTACCGGCAAAGGCGCCGACACCATCACCAGCGGCCTGGAGGTGACCTGGACCACCACCCCGACCCAGTGGAGCAACAACTACCTGGAAAACCTGTTCGGTTTCGAGTGGGAGCTGTTCAAAAGCCCGGCCGGTGCGCATCAGTGGAAACCAAAAAACGGCGCCGGGGCCGGCACCGTTCCCCATGCGCACGATCCGAGCAAAAAGCTCTCGCCGACCATGCTCACCTCCGATCTGGCGCTGCGCTTCGACCCGATCTACGAGCCGATCGCCCGACGTTTCCTGGCCAACCCGGATCAACTGGCGGACGCCTTCGCCCGCGCCTGGTACAAGCTGATCCACCGTGACATGGGCCCGCTGTCGCGCTACCTCGGCCCGGAACTGCCCAACGAAGAACTGCTGTGGCAAGACCCGATTCCTGAAGCCACTCACCCGCTGATCGACAGCAACGATGCGGCGGCGCTGAAAAGCAAAGTGCTAGCGTCGGGGCTTTCCGTCTCGGAGCTGGTTTCGACGGCGTGGGCCGCCGCATCGACCTTCCGTGGTTCCGATAAACGTGGCGGCGCCAACGGCGGGCGTCTGCGTCTGGCCCCGCAGAAATTCTGGCAGGCCAACCAGCCGGAGCAACTGGACAAGGTGCTGAAGACCCTTGAGGGCATTCAGAACGAGTTCAACGCCGGCTCATCCGGCAAGAAAGTTTCACTGGCGGACCTGATCGTGCTGGCGGGTAACGCTGGGGTCGAACAAGCGGCGAAAAACGCCGGACACTCGGTCTCTGTGCCGTTCAATCCAGGCCGCACCGATGCGACTCAGGAGCAAACCGACGTCGAGTCGTTTGGTTTCCTCGAACCGATTGCCGATGGTTTCCGTAACTACAGCAAGGGCAAATACACCGTTTCCGCCGAAGCGCTGCTGATCGACAAGGCGCAATTGCTGACCCTGTCCGCGCCGGAAATGACCGTTCTGGTCGGTGGTCTGCGGGTATTGGGGGCGAACGTCGGGCAACGCCAGCATGGCGTGTTCACCTCGCGAACTGAAACGCTGAGCAATGACTTCTTCACCAACCTGCTGGACATGGGCGTGGAGTGGAAGCCGACCTCACCGGCAGCGGACGAGTTCGAAGGACGCGACCGTAAAACCGGCAGCGTGAAGTGGACGGCGACGCGGGTTGATCTGGTGTTTGGCTCCAACGCGATCCTGCGTGCGCTGGCCGAGGTGTATGCGAGTTCTGACGCGAAGGAACAGTTCGTCAAAGACTTCGTGGCGGCGTGGGCCAAGGTGATGGATCTGGATCGGTTTGATCTGAAGTAACGCAATAACCCTGTAGGAGCTGCGGCACGCTGCGATCTTTTGATCCTGATTCAAACAACCAGAATCAAAAGATCGCAGCCTCGTTGCACTCGACAGCTCCTACAGGGGTTTGTGCACGACGCAAATGACTGTGGGAGCGGGCTTGCTCGCGAAAGCGGTGTATCAGTCGACATCTCCGTGTCTGACACACCGCTTTCGCGAGCAAGCCCGCTCCCACATGTCGTTACGCGTTACGCCAGGCTTTTGCTCACCACTTCGTACACATCGCTCGACAACTGCCCCGAAGCCCGAATCCGCTCCAGCTCAGCCTTCATCAACGCCTGACGGGCGCTGTCGTATTTACGCCAGCGAGTCAGTGGCGCCAGTTGGCGCGAGGCGATCTGCGGGTTGAAGCCGTTCAGTTCGATCACCAGATCCGCGAGGAAGCGGTAGCCCGAACCGTCGGCGGCGTGGAAGTTGATCAGGTTCTGCCCGGCAAACGCACCGACCAGCGCACGCACCTTGTTCGGGTTCTTGATGTTGAACGCCGGGTGCTGCATCAAGGCTTTCACGCGTTCCAGACCGCCCGGCAGCGTGCTGCCGGCCTGCACGCTGAACCACTGATCCATGACCAGCGGGTTGTCCTTGAAGTGTTCGGCGAAGGTCGCCAGTGCTTTGGCCTTTTGTTCTTCGAACGGCGAGTTGACCAGCACCGCCAGCGCGGTCAGGCGCTCGGTCATGTTGTCGCTGTTTTCGAACTGTTCTTGCGTAGCGGCCAGCACTTCCGGCTTGCCGCTGAGCATCAGGTACGACAGCGCAATGTTCTGCAGCGCGCGACGGGCAAAGTGCTCGGCCTCGGCCACATACGGCGTTTGCTTCGACAGATCACGGTTGGCCTGGTAACGCAGCCACAGCGCTTCGAACAGGTTGTCCGCCAGTTGCTTGCGGGCAAACTCGCGGGCGGAGTGGATCGCCTCGACATCCGCCACTTCGCTGATTTCGGTCAGATAGGCTTCGCTCGGCAGCGAGAGCATTTCGGCGACCATGGCCTGATCCAGCGACTCGTCGGACAGCACGGTTTTCAGCGCCGAGATCAGACGCGGATCAAGCACCAGGCTCTCGCCCTTCTGCTGCTGGGCGATCAGTTCCTGCAGCACCTGCACCGACAGCTGCTGACCGGCATCCCAGCGATTGAAGCCGTCACTGTCGTGCTGCATCAGGAACATCAACTGGTCGCGGTTGTACGGGAAGCTCAGTTTCACCGGTGCGGAGAAACCACGCAGCAACGATGGCAGCGGGTGTTCAGCGATGTCGACGAAGGTGAAGGTCTGCTCAGCCTCGGTCACCGAAATCACGCGGCTGGTGCCCTGGGCCGATGCTTCACCGGCCAGACGCAGGGTAATCTCGTTGCCTTTGCTGTCGAGCAGACCGAGTTCGACCGGGATCACGAACGGCAGTTTTTCCACCTTGTCCGGGGTTTCCGGGCAGCTCTGGCGGAAGGTCAGGCTGTAGGTTTTCGCCGCGGCGTCATACGACTCGCTGACCGCCAGACGCGGTGTGCCGGCCTGGCTGTACCAGCGCTTGAACTGGGTCAGGTCGACACCGTTGGCGTCTTCCATGGCCTTGACGAAATCGTCGCAGGTCACGGCCTGGCCGTCATGGCGTTCGAAGTACAGGTCACTGCCCTTGCGGAAACCTTCGGCGCCCAGCAGGGTGTGGATCATGCCGACCACTTCCGAGCCTTTTTCGTACACGGTCAGGGTGTAGAAGTTGGAAATCTCGATGAAGCTGTCCGGACGCACCGCGTGAGCCATCGGACCTGCATCTTCGGCGAACTGGTGGGTACGCAGGTACGCCACGTCCTGAATGCGCTTGACCGTGGCCGAGTTCATGTCCGAGGAGAAACCGGCGTCGCGGAATACGGTAAAGCCTTCCTTGAGCGACAGCTGGAACCAGTCGCGGCAGGTCACGCGGTTGCCCGACCAGTTGTGGAAGTATTCGTGGGCGACGATCGCCTCGACCCGCTGGTGCGCAGCGTCGGTGGCGGTTTCGGCGCGGGCCAGCACGGCGCTGGAGTTGAAGATGTTGAGACCCTTGTTCTCCATCGCGCCCATGTTGAAGTCGTTGACGGCGACGATCATGAAGATGTCCAGATCGTACTCGCGACCGTAAACCTCTTCGTCCCAGCGCATCGACTTCTTCAGGCTGTTCATCGCGTGCTGGCACTTGTCGATGTTTTCCGGCTCGACGTAGATGCGCAGCGCGACATTGCGCTGGGTCATGGTGGTGAAGGTGTCTTCGACGCACCACAAATCACCAGCCACCAGCGCGAACAGGTACGCCGGTTTCATGAACGGGTCTTCCCAGGTCGCCCAGTGCCGGCCATCTTCGCCAGGGCCCGAGGCAATCGGGTTGCCGTTGGACAGCAGCACCGGATAGCTGTGCTGCTCGGCGACCACCGTGGTGGTGAACTTGCTCATCACGTCCGGGCGGTCGAGGTAATAGGTGATCTTGCGGAAGCCTTCGGCCTCGCACTGGGTGCAGAACATCGTTCCGGACTTGTACAGGCCTTCCAGCGCGGTGTTGGTTTCCGGGTGGATCCTGACGCTGGTGTCGACCGTGAAGCTGGCGCTGGCCGGTTGCAGGGTCAGGGTGTTTTCGGTCAGCTGATAATCGCCGGCGCTCAATTCCTGGTCGGCCAGGGTCACCGACAGCAGCTCCAGTTGCTGGCCGTCGAGCACCAGCGGCGGCAGGCCCGGGCCACGCTCCGGGTTGCGGCGCATCACCAGTTGCGCGTGGACCAGGCTGTGGTCCTCGAACAGCTCGAAGGTCAGGTGCGTCTCGTCGATCAGGTACTCGGGGGCCTGATAGTCCTTCAGGTAAATCATCTTCGGTTGTTCGGTGCGCATGCTGGAATCCTTATTGATGCACGGCGAGCTGATAGGCCGTGTATTTGCGAATGTTGATCACGCCGGTGTCAAAAATCAGGTACTGACCCTTGATCCCCAGCAGCGTGCCTTCGGCAATCGGGTTTTTGTCCAGGTTGAAGCTGACGATTTTGGCCGGGTATTGCTCGACCGGATAGCGGATTTCTAGAGGTTCTACATCGGTAATCTTCTGAATAGCTTGTAGGCCGAATCGCTGCTGCAAGCCGTCCAGGCCTTCGGCACAGCTGTCGAACAGCTGGTCGCGCACCTGTGCCAGATCCACCACCGCCGCATCGCCCTTGAGCAAGGCGCGCCAGTTGGTCTTGTCGGCCACCTGACTGCGGAACAGGTCTTCGACGAAGCCCGACTGTTGCCGCGTCGACACACGCATGATCGGCAGCGCCTGACTCGCGCCCTGATCGAGCCAGCGGGTCGGCAGTTGCGTGGCGCGAGTGATGCCGACCTTGATCCCCGACGAGTTGGCCAGATACACCACGTGATCGGTCATGCAGAACTGCTGGCCCCACACCGGGTCGCGGCAGGTGCCGGCCTCGAAGTGGCAGCGCTCCGGGCTCATGATGCAGATGTCGCACTGCGCCAGTTTGGTCATGCACGGGTAGCAGTAACCCTGGCTGAAACTGGTTTTGGTCTTGCGCCCGCAATGGGTGCAGTGGATCGCTCCCAGGTACTCCAGACGCACCGTGGTGCCGATCATGGGATTGACCGGCACCTCGACGTCATCCAGACGAAACGCGTATTGCACATTCGGCCCGTCCAGGCGCGCCGACATTTTGCTGATTGCACCACGGCCAATCTCGATCAATGGATGGCATCCGACTTGAACAGGATGTTCGGCACTTCGATCGACTTCGACGCACATTCTTGCGGGCCCATGTAACCGGTGCGCTGGTCTTCAGGCAGGTTCTGGATTTCCCAGGCGATCATCGCCTGCAACGACAGCTCGCGCTGTTCGGCGGTGAGTTTGCCACCGTCGGACCACTTGCCGATTTCCACGGCCAGTTTCAGGCTCTCGTAGATGTCCGGGGTGATGTTCTTGATCATGTCGTTAAAAGAGGACATCTGGTTCTCCGTGCTCTTTATTCACTGAAAATTTTAGGCGGCCAGTTTACGGCGGTTATACAAACCGCCCAACAAACCGGTGAGGCATCCGATGAGTAACCCGCTGACGTGCGCGGCGTTGGCGATCTGGCCGAAACCAATCATCGAGACCAGCCCGGACATGCAAATCACCAGCCACACCAGCATCATCACCAGCACACCACGCGGCAGGCGATACGCCGGGTTCGGCGCCAGCAACTGGAAAATCCAGCAGTGGCCGAGCAATCCGTAGAGCACGCCGGACAGGCCGCCGAACAGGCTCGGGCCACTCCAGGCAAACTGCGCGTAGTTCGACACCAGGCTGAACAACAACGTCAGACCGAGCAGATTGATGCTGCCCTGACGCGATTCGATGCGCCGCCCCAGCTCCCAGTACCACATGCCGTTCATGGCCAGGTGCAGAATGCCGAAGTGCAGCAGCATCGGGGTGAACAGGCGCCACCACTGCCCCGCTGCCAGACTGTCGGCCAGCGGCGTGAAGTGGATGTACTCGCCGACCACGCGGAAATCGAGGAAGGTCAGCCAGCGCAGGGTTTCCAGGTTGTCGCCCAGATAGGTCAGGCCGCCGACCAGCAGGCTCAGCAGCAGGATGAACCCGGTGGCCTTGGCGTGTTTGAGTTGTTCGGCGAAGCCCGGACGCTTGAAGACCGGGGCCACCGGGATGTCCAGCTGTTGATCGGGGTCACCGGCCGGGAAGCGCTCGTACAGCGAGCGCACGTCCTCACTGATTTCCGCCGGCGCCCACAGCACCTGCTCGCCCGCCTCTTCGCTGACCCGATGCGGCACCTGCATCCGTTGCAGCAGTTTGACGAAACCGCTCAGATCCACCGCCAACGGCAGACGCAATACCGCTACCGCACTCATTGCAGCACCTCCGGCCGCTCGACATCGACCCAGACAAATTTATGCGGATCCAGGCGTGTTTCCTGATCCAGACGATAGGCCACCAGTTTGCCGTAGAGCACCGCGCTGTAGTCGAGGCACGCGAGATTCGGGCGGATCGGCGCCGGTTTGCCGCTGCGCCAGTAGTGGCCGACGAACAGCAATGGCTCATCGATGCCGTAGCGCAGCAGGTTGTTTTTTTCACTGGAAGTCAGCGGCTTCTGCGCCACCGGCTCCGGCAGTGCATCCGGCTGGAAGACGATGTCACCGTAGGTTTTCGGGTCGTCTTCCCAGAACTTGGTACGGAAGAACGAACGCACCAGACCATCGCCGCTGGTCATGGTCAAGCCATCCGGCAGGCGCATGTCGGTGCCGCGCAGCAGTCGATCAAACACCGTGCAGGCGAAGCTGTCCGGAACCGCCGAGGCCTGCAGAAAATGCTCGTCGACGCAGCCATCGGGAAACAACGCACGCAACGGTTCGATCAGTCCGGCATCCCAGCAAGCGTGCACCACGCGGAAACGTCCGGCGTCGACAAACAGCGGCAGTTGGTAGAACCAGCGCTGGAAATCGTGCCAGTCACCGGGGTGCCCTTCGAACTGGGTCAGGGTTTCCTGCAGCAGGCGCGCATGGCGCGGCGTGTGCTCACGGACGAACTGCTTGCCACTGCCCGGAGGCGCCGGCGTGCTCCAGCCCAGGGCGTTGAATTCGTGGTTGCCCATGATGCACAGCGCCTGCCCGGCCACGACCATGTCGTGGACAATGTGCAGCGCCTCGCGAATCCGCGGGCCACGGTCGATGATGTCGCCGACGAACACGGCCATGCGCGATGGATGCCGCCAGACCCCGCCCTGCTTGTGGTAACCGAGACGGTCAAGCAAGTGTTCGAGGGTCAGGGCGCATCCGTGCACGTCACCAATCAAGTCATAACTGCGCGCGGGATCGAGCATCAGTCGCCTCCACCACCCAACTTGCTGCCCCAGCCGAGCTTGGTCCGGCAGACTTCGTAGTAGTTGTGGTCGAGCGGGTGAATCAGCCGCAGCTTCTGCGCTTTCTTGCTCACGGTGATGGTGTCGCCCGGCGCGCAGGTGAAGTGGTTCTGCCCGTCGCAGGAGACTTGCGGGTAAATCTGCATGTTTTTCGACACGACGATTTTCAGCTCACTGTTGCCATCGACCACAATTGGCCGGCTCGACAACATATGGGGGTACATCGGCACGATCACAATGGCATCGAGCTTGGGATGCATGATCGGGCCACCGGCGGACAGCGCATACGCGGTGGAACCGGTCGGCGTGGCGACGATCAGGCCGTCGGCCTTCTGGCTGCAGACGAACTGGCCGTCGATGTACAGCTCGAACTCGATCATCCGCGTCGATTTGCCCGGGTGCAGTACCACGTCGTTCAGCGCATCGCCCTGGCCAATGGCCTCGGCATGCCGGCGAACTTCGGCTTGCAGCAGGAAGCGGTTTTCCACCAGATAATGGCCGTCGAGCACCTTGGCCACTTCGACTTCCAGCTCATCGGGGCGAATGTCGGTGAGAAAACCGAGGCTGCCACGGTTGATCCCCAGCACCGGAATATTGTGTTTGGCCAATGCGCGAGCGGCGCCGAGCAGGCTGCCGTCACCGCCGACGACGATGACCATGTCGCAGACTTCGCCGAGCATCTTGCGTGACGAGGTCTGCAGGCCGTGGCCCGGCAGAACTTCGGCGATGGTGTCTTCGAGAATCACGTGCAGGTGACGATCGAGCAGAAAGCGTTTCAGTCGGCGGACGGTATCCAGCACCTGGGAACTGCCCAGGCGACCGATGATGCCGATATTACGAAATTGCTCCATGGGACCTCTGCGGACAATCGAAAACGCGAAAAGCACGATTATGGGCGAAAGCCCGCCATAGACAAAATCCTTTCAGCCACAAGGGTGCGCTCGTGTTTAAGGCTATGCTCGCAAGATGATCCTGTTTCCCGACTTGCTCCAGTTGCCACACCAATTACGCCATCCGGAAGTGCGTGACCTGGCGTGGGTGATTCTCGCCCCGCCAATGTTGGCCGCGACGCCGTGGCCGCAGCGTCATCCGCTGGCCGGCAGCGATTGGGTGAGCGATCCCGCGCGTCTGGAGCAGTGGCTGCGGCAACTGGATCGCGACAGTTATGGCTTGCTGCACTGGCTGGCGCAGGCGCGTACCCGGCGGCTGGGCCTGTATTACGAGCGGTTGTGGCAGTTTGCCGTGGAGCATGCGCCGGGCATCGAGCTGATTGCCGCCAACCTGCCAATCCGCCGCGAAGGCCACACCCTCGGCGAGTTGGACATGCTGCTGCGCGACCGCGACGGCGTGCATCACCTGGAACTGGCGATCAAGCTCTACCTCGGCCCGCAGGAGGGCAACGGCCACGACCCGGCGCAGTGGCTGGGGCCGGGCTGTCACGATCGGCTCGACCGCAAACTGGCGCATCTGGCCGAACATCAACTGCCGATTTCGGCGCGCCCGGAAAGCCGCGAGGCGCTGGCCAAGCTGGACATCGAAGTGTTCAGTGCGCAGCTGTGGCTGGGCGGATATCTGCTGTATCCGTGGCCCGGTCAGGCCGAACCGCCCAGAGGCGCGCATCCGCAGCACCTGCGTGGCAGTTGGCTGCATCAGAAGGACTGGCCGGCGTTCGTCGCTCAACGCCCGGCCGGCCGCTGGCAACCCCTGCCCCGCCATGCCTGGCTGGCACCGGCGCACTATCCGGCGGATCAGACCTGGAGCGCTGAACACCTGCAGATGTGGCTGGATGACCTGGAACCGATGGCGCCGGCGCAACTGCTGGTGCGCCTGACCGAGAATGCGCAGGGCGAATGGGAAGAGGCAGAGCGGTTGTTTCTGGTGGCGGATCTTTGGCCGAATGTGCCGGGGCAGGTGTGAGAGTTGTAGTGCCTTAACCGGCCCTATCGCGAGCAGGCTCACTCCTACAGGGGAACGCATTCCAAGGTAGGAGTGAGCCTGCTCGCGATAGGGGCAACTCGGTCTAAAGCGAAAGCCGCAAAGCCAACGCCGCCAAGGTAACCAACAACACCGGCACCGTCAGCACAATCCCGACCTTGAAGTAATAGCCCCAACCAATCCGGATATCCTTGCGCGCCAGCACATGCAGCCACAACAAGGTCGCCAGACTGCCGATCGGGGTGATTTTCGGCCCCAGGTCGCTGCCGATCACGTTGGCATAGATCATCGCTTCCTTGACCACACCGCTGGCCTGACTCGCATCGATCGACAACAAGCCGATCAGCACCGTCGGCAAGTTGTTCATGATTGACGACAACAGCGCGGTCAGCACCCCGGTACCCAGCGCCGCGCCCCACACGCCGTACCCGGCGAACACATCCAGCCAGCCGGCCAGATACCCGGTAAGTCCGGCATTGCGCAGGCCATAGACCACCAGATACATGCCCAGCGAGAAAATCACGATCTGCCACGGTGCTTCTTTCAGCACCTTGCGCGTGGAAATCTTGTGGCCACGGGCGGCGATCCCCAGCAGCAGCGCCGCGCAGACCGCCGAGATCGCGCTGATCGGGATGCCCAGCTGTTCGAGGAAGAAGCAGCCGATCAACAGAATCACCAGCACCACCCAACCGGCGGAGAACGTGGCTTTGTCGTGGATCGCCGTATGCGGCAGGTCAAGCTGTTCGGGGTCGTAGGCCTTGGGAATGTCGCGGCGGAAGAACCACATCAGTACGGCGAGCGTTGCGGCCACGCTGACGAAGTTGACCGGCACCATCACTGCCGCATAACGGTTGAAGCCAATGTGGAAGAAGTCCGCCGAAACGATGTTGACCAGGTTCGACACCACCAGCGGCAGGCTCGCGGTGTCGGCGATAAAACCGGCGCCCATGACGAACGCGAGGGTCGCCGCCGGGGAAAAGCGCAGCGCCAGCAGCATCGAAATCACGATCGGGGTGAGTATCAGCGCCGCGCCGTCATTGGCGAACAGCGCCGATACCAGCGCGCCGAGCAGCACCATGTAGGCAAACAGCTTGCGCCCACTGCCCCGCCCCCAGCGCGCCACGTGCAGCGCGGCCCAGGCGAAGAACCCGGCTTCGTCGAGCAGCAGGCTGATGATGATCAGCGCGACGAAGGTGCCGGTGGCGTTCCAGATGATCTGCCACACCAGCGGAATGTCGCTCAGGTGCACGACGCCGAAGATCAGGGCCAGCACCGCGCCGAGCGTCGCGCTCCAGCCGACCCCGAGGCCTTTGGGTTGCCAGATGACAAGGGTGATGGTCAGCAGGAAGATCAGTGACGCAGCGAGCATTCGCGACAGCCTTCAATTATTCAATGAGTGGAGATCCAAATGTGGGAGCGGGCTTGCTCGCGAAGGCGGTGTGTCAGATGACAACTTTGTGTCTGACACACCGCCTTCGCGAGCAAGCCCGCTCCCACAGGATCTCTGGTTTGTCGCAGCTCTGACCAGATTATTTTTTGTGTTGTTCCACAAATTCCCCATACGCATTGATGAAATTCTGCAGGAACGGCTTGACTGACTCGCTCAACTTGCCCGCCTCGTCAAACGCCGAACCCGCGCCACCCAGATACGCCTCGGGCTGCTGCATGCATGGCACATTGAGAAACACGAAGGACTGGCGCAAATGCTGGTTGGCGCCAAACCCGCCAATCGCCCCCGGCGACACGCTGATCACCGCACCCGGCTTGCCGCCCCAGACGCTTTTGCCATAAGGCCGTGAGCCCACGTCAATCGCATTCTTCAAAGGTGCCGGCACCGAGCGGTTATATTCCGGGGTGACAAACAGCACCGCGTCGGAAGAGCCGACTTCCTGGCGAAAAGTGCTGTAGGCTGCGGGCGGTGAATCGCCGTCGATGTCTTCGTTATAAAGTGGCAGATCGCCTATTTCGACAATCTTCAGTTTGAGGTTCGCCGGTGCCAGCTCGGCCAGCGCCAGTGCGACTTTGCGGTTGATCGATGCTTTGCGCAGGCTGCCGACGACTACAGCGACGTTGTAGACATTGCTCATGGAAGACTCTCGACTGTCGGAGGGAAGAGCCAGTAGTTATAGATGATCCGAAGCCGATTCCACCAGTGAGCGAAGGAAATTCCTCCGCGCTGATTATTTTTTTCCTGTAGGAAAACTTACAGGGCTTGATGACGGTCTACCAAGCCGCAAATCAAGTGTTTTATCTCCAGAGGTTCTAAGCAGATGGCAGCAGTACTCGTCGGTCAGTTCCATGCAAGAGATGCGGAAGGCCGCGTTTATTCCGTGCATGAGTTCCAGGAATCCACCCCGTCGGCAGACGGTCTCACCGGCATGGAGCCTGTCACCACCTACAAGCTGGCCATTGGCGATCGCGTCAAAAAGCTCAGTGACAGCGAGTTTTTGCTGGTTCAGTCGGACATCACGCTGATCCGCGAACCTGAGACAACCGCCGCTCAATAACCGCGCGTTATGAGCAGAAGTCATATGCGCAGACTTGGGGTAGGATTCAGCCACTGACCCCACCTGCTGAACATGGACTTCACGCATGCGTTTACGTCATATCGAAGTGATTCAGGCGCTCTTGCAGACCGGTCACCTGGGCACCGCCGCCGAATGGCTGCAACTGCCGGTGGCCGACGTCGAAGAGCGATTGCGCGAAGCCGAGAGTCAGTTGGGGTTCATGCTGTTCGCCAGCGTCCGTGGCCGCCTGCAGTCGACGCCTGAAGCGCGGGCGTTGCAGGTGGAAATCGCTCACGTCTATCAAGCGCTGGAACCAGTGCAACGGCTGGCCAGCAGCCTCAAGCAATACCTCGCCCCACCCCTGCGCATCATCGGCACGCCGCCGCTGGCGCACCACCTGTTGCCGCAAAGCATCGCGCTGCTGCGCCGGCGTCTGCCCGATGCCCCCTGCCGTTTGCTCAGCTCTCCCACGTGCGACATCGTCCGCAGTCTGCTGCTGCGCGAAAGCGATCTGGGCCTGAGCCTGCACGACCCGGAACATCCCGACATCCATGCGCAGCCGCTGGCCCACGGCAAGCTGCAACTGCTCGCGCCCCACGGCTGGCTGCAACCGAAGCAGAAATACATTTCCCTGCAGGATCTCGCCGGCCAGGCGATGGTCGGCCTCGAAGGCCACGACCCGTTGAGCCCGGCGCTGGAGAACAAACTCCAGGCCCTGCGCCCGGCGCCGAGCATTCAGACCCGGGTGCAAACCCATCAGATGATGCGCAGCATGGTCGAGGCCGGCGAAGGCCTGGCCATCGTCGACCCGTTCACCGCCCTCGGCGCACGGGCCGGCGGACTGGATGTCTGCCCGTTGTCACCGGCGGTGCCGATCAGCCTGTTTGCCCTGACCTATCGACACAGCGCCACGCCGGCAGCCATTCAGACGCTGCTGGCGATCATCACGGAACAAGCCGAGGCGATGCTGGCGAGCTGAGCGGGTTTTCCAGCGGGTTATCGAACAGTCGATACCAGAACAGCGCGATTTCCGCAGTGTTCGGGTCTATCCCGCGATAACGCAAATGGTCGATACCGCCAATTTCGTAGCCACAACGCTCATACAAACGACAGGCACCGAGGTTGTTGTTCTGCGTCTCGAGCATGATCCCCGGCAGTTTCTTCTTGCGACTCCAGAACTGCGCGACATCCAGCAACGCCTTGGCCACACCATGCCGGCGCGCCGGGGCGTGCACCGCCAGCTCATCGATGTGAGCAAAGCCGTTCCAGTTGGTGCTGATCACCAGATGGCCGACCGGCTCGTCATCCAGGTACGCCATGAATATCGCGCTGTCGGCGCCATCGCGATAGCTGCTGAACTCTTCAGGATCGATGCCGTAGCACTTGCGGTATGGCACGATCGGCGTCACCGCCCAGCGCTCGACCGGTTGGCCAATGACTGCCGCGCCGTACGCGGCGACCTCGAAACTGAAGTCGCTACCCCAGATGTACGCCGCGAAACCATCGTCGGCGACGCGCACCGACAGCCCTGGGTATTTCGGATTCATGACCGGTTGCATACTCGGAAAAGTCCTCATTCCTTGACGCAATCGACGGTGTACTGCCGCCCATTGCCCTCGTCTTCATGTTGCAGTCCATGCACATCAGCGACAAAACCGGGGAAGCTGCTATCGAACGTGCGGGCAAACTTCAGGTAGTCGATGATCGAGCGGGTCGCCTCGGTAAAGCGTTCGCCCGGCATGATCAACGGAATCCCCGGTGGATACGGCACCAGCATCACCGCTGCAATCCGCCCTTCCAGCTCATCGATCGGCACTGCCTCGACTTCGCCGCGCACCAGATGATCGTAGGCGTGGGCCGGTTTCATGGCGATTTCCGGCAGTACCGTGTACATGCGTTTCAGATGCTTGGCGGTGGCGTTGCTGCGGTAACAGGCGTGCAGTTGATCGCACAGGTCACGCAGGCCCATGCCGCGGTAGCGCGCGGTGTCTTGCTGCGCCACGCAAGGCAGGCAAGTGGCCAGACTGACGTTGGCGTCGTAACTGCGCTTGAACTCCAGCAACTCGGTGAGCAGCGTGCTCCATTTGCCCTTGGTGATGCCCATGGAGAACAGCACCAGGAACGAATACAGCCCGGTCTTCTCCACCACCAACCCGCGCTCCCATAGGAACTTGCTGACCACCGCCGCCGGAATACCCTTCTCGCTCAGCGCGCCGCCGGCATTCAAACCGGGCATCACCAGGGTCACTTTGATCGGGTCGAGCAGCACATAGTCGTCGCTGACTTCACCAAAGCCATGCCAGTCGGCGTCCGGTTGCAATAGCCAGTCCTCGGTTAGCACCCGGTCGATACCTTCGACACCCGGCGGCTGCCAGATCGAGAACCACCAGTCATCCGCCGCAATGTGCTGGCGCAGATTGGCCAGTGCCCGGCGAAAACTCAGGGCTTCATCGAAGGTTTCCTGCAACAGCGAGCGCCCGGCCGGGCCTTCCATCATCGCCGAAGCGACATCCAGCGAAGCGATGATGCTGTACTGCGGCGAGGTCGAGATGTGCATCATGAACGCTTCGTTGAAACGGTCACGGTCCAGTTGCCGCGCACCGCCGTCCTGCACATGAATCATCGAGGCCTGGCTGAACGCAGCAAGCAGCTTATGGGTGGAATGAGTGGTGAACACCAGCGGGCTGTCTTCTGTGCGCGAGGTGGCCATGCCATAACGCCCGGCGAAGAACTCGTGAAACGCCGCGTAGGCGTACCACGCCTCGTCGAAATGCAGGACTTCCACGCTGTTGCCCAGGCTCTGTTTGATCAGCTCGGCGTTGTAGCACAAGCCGTCGTAGGTCGAGTTGGTCACCACCGCCAGTTTGACTTTCGGCGCACGGCCCTTGGTCAACGGGCTGGCGTCGATTTTGGCCTGGATCGATTCGCGGCTGAATTCGCTCAGCGGAATCGGGCCGATGATCCCCAGCTCATTGCGCTCCGGGCACAGGTACAACGGGATCGCGCCGGTCATGATGATCGCGTGCAGCACTGACTTGTGGCAGTTTCGATCCACCAGCACCAGATCATCGCGACCGACCATCGAATGCCAGACGATCTTGTTGGCAGTCGAGGTGCCATTGATCACGAAAAACGTGTGATCGGCACCGAAGTTGCGCGCCGCACGCTCTTCCGCTTCAGCGAGCGGGCCGGTGTGATCGAGCAGCGAACCCAGCTCCGGCACCGATACCGACAGGTCCGAACGCAGGGTGTTTTCACCAAAGAACTGATGAAACGCCTGCCCCACCGGGCTCTTGTGATAGGCCACGCCGCCGCCATGCCCGGGGGTGTGCCAGGAATAGTTGGAATCGGCGGTGTGCTGCACCAGTGCCTTGAAGAACGGCGGCAGCAGACCATCCAGATATTTGCGCGCCGCCCGCGCCACTTGCCGGGCGAGAAACGGCACGGTGTCTTCGAACAGATAAAGAATGCCGCGCAGCTGATTGAGCTCGGCCATGGCATCGGCCGGGGCGTTTTCCAGGGTCACCTGTTCGCCCAGGGCGAAGATCGGCAGATCCGGCGCCCGCACCCGGGCCAGACCGATCAGTTCGGCCATGTTTTGTAAGAGATGGGAATTGGTGCTGGCGTCTTCGGCTGCGATCAGCATGCACGCCAGGCCGTGATGGGTCGAGGCCACCAACCGACCTTCGGTGTAGTCGATGGCCGAAACGATATTGAAACCTTCCTGCTCCAACTCCCGGGCGATGCCACGGATACGGTCACCGGCGACCGTGTCGGCCTTGATGTCGCGGTGGACGATCAACACCGGAAACTTCAAATCTTTGTACATGAGGCTCAGTGTCCCGAGGCGGCAGATCAACGTCTGCCAATGCACTCAGGGTAGAGGGTTGCAGCGAAAGTGGCGAGGGTGGCCACTTGGCTTCATGCGCCTGACTCGGCTTTTGTGGCGAGCGAGCTTGCTCCCGCTGGGGCGCGAAGCGGCCCCCGGTATTCGTTCAGCAGCAATGTGCATTCAGGTTTTATGACTGCTTCGCAGCCAAGCGGGAGCAAGCTCCCTCGCCACAAAATGTGTTCAGGCCTGAGCGTCAGCCTCGGCGATCTGCGTCCACAACGCCGGGCCACCCGCAGACTTGGCGATGATTTCGAGTCGAGCCATATGCGCCGCCAGTTCTTCTTCCGTCGCCCGAATGATCCGCGCAGGCTGACGATCCGCCGGCAGACGACGGATTTCGGTGGCGGAGTTGTCCGCGCCCTCACCCGTACCATTGCCATCGGAAGCGTTGCCGGCCAGCGACAGGCTGGTCTGGCCACCGGTCATGGTCAGGTAGACGTCGGCGAGAATCTCAGAGTCGAGCAAGGCGCCGTGCAGTTCACGGCCGGAGTTGTCGACGCCATAACGTTTGCACAACGCGTCAAGGCTGTTGCGCTGCCCCGGGTGACGTTCCCGGGCCATCATCAGGGTGTCGAGGATGGTGCAATGCCGGGTGATGTCAGCGCGATCGTGCTGACCCATCAAGGCGAATTCGTTGTTGATGAAGCCAACGTCGAACGCCGCGTTATGGATGATCAGCTGCGCGCCGTTGATGAACTCGAAGAACTCGTCGGCGACTTCGGCGAAACGTGGCTTGCCGACGAGGAATTCGTTGGTGATGCCGTGGACGCCGATCGCGCCCTCGTCACTCTCGCGATCCGGTTGCAGATAGACGTGAAAGTGCCGGCCCGTCAGGCGCCGACCGATCAGTTCGACACAGCCGATTTCAATGATCCGGTGACCATCGGTCACCGGCATGCCGGTGGTTTCGGTATCGAGTACAACGGATCTGGTGGCCATCAGTGTTCAATTCTCAACGGGGTCAATCGTGCAAAAGCGGCGATGTTAACACGCTCGGTGGGGGTGTTTCAGTCAGACCGTGTCGCCCCATTCGCGAGCAAGCCCGCTCCCACACAAGATCTGCGGTGGTCACAATGTTGATGTAAGCAGGAGACCCAGTGTGGGAGCGGGCTTGCTCGCGAAGGCCACGACTCGGTGCAACGGAGGGAATCAGCTCTGCTTGTACCCGCGAACTTCATCCACCCCACGGTTGGCCAACTGGTCAGCCCGTTCGTTACCGTGGTGACCAATGTGCCCGCGCACCCACTTCCAGGTGACCTTGTGCCGGTTGACCTGCTCATCCAGCTCTTTCCACAGGTCGGCGTTTTTCACCGGTTCTTTCGCCGCTGTCTTCCAGCCGCGTTTTTTCCAGTTGGCCATCCACTCGTTGATGCCCTTCATCACGTATTGCGAGTCGGTCACCAGCAGCACTTCGCACGGCCGCTTCAAGGCTTCGAGGCCACGGATGGCGCCGAGCAGTTCCATGCGGTTGTTGGTGGTGTTGGCTTCGCCGCCCCACAGTTCCTTTTCGACGCCCTTGCACACCAGCAAGGCGCCCCAACCGCCCGGGCCGGGGTTGCCCTTGCAGGCACCGTCGGTGAACAGTTCTACGCTATCGACGCTTTCGCTCATGCCACTCTATCCAGAAAAATGCCTGGCCCCGTCAATCGCGGATCGACGATGGCCGCGGCCGGAACAAGTCCGGCCACTATAAAAAGAAGGTTTACGGTTCGATACGACGGCGGTTGACCTTGGCCATCGGCAGCGGAATCAGCTTGCCCATTGGCTCGCGGCGCTCCTGACGCACCGGACGCAGGCCAACCACGATCTTGCGCGCGACCAATAAATAGAAGCCACCGCCCGACAGTTGCCAGTCGCCGGCCTTGCGTTCCCAGCCGGCCAGTCGGGCCTGCCACTTGGGCGACGCGAGCGGCGGACGATAGCACCCGAAGCGGCGTTTCTCCAGCGCAAAGCCCAGCAGATTGAGCCAGTCGGCCACCCGCGACGGCGAGATGCAGCGTGCCTGACGCAACGCATCGTGGGCGAATACATGGCGCAAGCCCCAGGTGCTCCAAGGGTTGATACCGATGATCAGCAGATGCCCGCCGGGGCGCACGCTGCTTGCCGCTTCGCGCAGCAAACCGTGGGGCGACAAACAGAAATCCAGACCGTGCTGCAACACCACCACGTCGGCAGCGTGCTCACTCAATGGCCAGGCCTGTTCCTCGCAGACGATCTCGACCCCCGGCAATGGCGCGCCGAGCCGCACGTTGCGCTGCACCTGCGGCGCCGACGGCGGAGTCTGGGCCGACGGCCCGTAATGCACCAAATAGCCGCCGAAGAACCGCCCCAACTCGTCCTCGAGCATGCGCCGTTCTTCATCCAGCAGAAATTGCCCGAGCGGGCCGGCCAGCCATTCTCGGGCCGCGCCGATCAACGCCAGCCAGTCGGGATCGGCCTGAGCGAACGCTTTATCGGTCATGTCATTCTCCAACGCCGCTAGAAGCTCTAAGATGCGCCAATGTTTTCCGCTTGGCGAATTCCGACGATGATACAGATCAGTGCCCTGCCCGCGTTCACCGACAACTACATCTGGTTGTTACAGGATCACCGCACCCAGCGCTGCGCCGTGGTCGACCCGGGCGATGCCGCGCCGGTGCAGGCCTGGCTGGCTGCACATCCGGGCTGGGTGCTGATCGACATTCTGATCACCCATCACCACCATGATCACGTCGGCGGCGTCGAACGCCTGAAAGCGCTGAGCGGCGCCAAAGTCTACGGCCCGGCCAGCGAAAACATCCCTGGGCGCGACGTGGCACTCAAGGACAACGACAAGGTCAGCGTCCTCGGCTGGGACTTCGATGTCTATGCGGTGCCCGGTCACACCCTCGGCCACATCGCCTATTACCACCACGGCCTGCTGTTTTGCGGCGACACCCTGTTCGCCGCCGGTTGCGGACGCCTGTTCGAAGGTACGCCAGAACAGATGCACCACTCGCTCAGCCGCCTCGCCAGCTTGCCCGAGGATACGCTGGTGTATTGCACCCATGAATACACCCTGAGCAATCTGAAATTTGCCGCGGCCGTCGAACCGAGCAACCCGGACATTGCCGCCCGTCTGGAAAAAGTCACTCAGCAACGGGAAAAAGGCGTGATGACCCTGCCCTCGACCCTGGCCCTGGAAAAGCTCACCAATCCGTTTTTGCGTACCACTGAAACATTAGTTACACAAAAAGTGGACGAACGGGCAGGCGCTCAAAACCGGGCGCCGAGTGAGGTTTTTGCGGCTCTGCGGGCGTGGAAAGATACGTTCTAAGTGACTCACCATCTGGTACAAAAATTCTGAATGGTTGACCGCAGGGGGTGCGCTTTCTAGAATCGCCCGACATTTTTGCCCGGAACTTACTTCCAGCCAATGTCGTCATCCATACGTAAGTCCGTCAATTCAGACACGTTGACCCGCCTGGCTCAAGCCATCGCGGTCGCTGTGTCCGCCACGTTGGCGGGCTGCTCCAGCCATGCTCCGCAGTCCGAGGCGAGCCATACGCCGAACATTGCTGCGCGGGCCAAGCAGAAGCCGATCTGGCTGAGCGAAAAGCCAAGTCCGCAGGTGCCTCAGGACATCTGGGAGCGCATGCGCGGTGGTTTCCAGCTGCAGGACGGCCTGGGCGTCAACCCGCGCATCGAGCAGCAGCGCCTGTGGTTTGCCAGTAACCCGTCCTTTCTGGAAAACGCCGGCGAACGCGGCAGTCTCTACATTCATTACATCGTCGAGCGCCTCGAAGAGCGCAACATGCCGCTGGAACTGGCCCTGCTGCCAGTGATCGAGAGCGCCTACAACCCGATGGCCTACTCCCGGGCCGATGCTTCGGGCCTGTGGCAATTCATTCCGTCCACCGGCCGCTACTACAACCTGCGCCAGACCCGCTTTTATGATGGCCGTCGCGATATCACTGCCTCGACCACCGCAGCGATGGACTACCTGACCCGCCTGCATGACATGTTCAACGGTGACTGGCTGCTGGCCCTGGCCGCCTATAACGCGGGTGAAGGCACCGTCAGCCGCGCCATCGAGCGTAACGAAAAGCTCGGCCTGCCAACCGACTACTGGAACCTGTCGTCGCTGCCGGCGGAAACCCAGGCCTACGTGCCCAAACTGCTGGCCTTGTCGCAAGTGGTGCTGGCCCCGGAAGCGTACGGGGTGAACCTCAACCCGATCGCCAACGAACCGTATTTCCAGGTCGTCGAAATCAACCAGCGCATGGACCTGTCCAAGGTCGCGGCGGTGGCCAACATCGACGAAGACGAACTGTTCCAGCTCAACCCGGCATTCAAGCAGCGCACCACCATCGACGGTCCCCAGCACCTGCTGGTGCCGACCTCCAAGGCGCAACTGCTGACCGCCAGCCTGCAGACCATGCGACCTGAAGAACTGATCAGCCCGCGCTCGCTGAAACCGGTGTTCGACGGGGCCGACCCAAGTGAAGTGGCGAAGCTCAAGCGCGCCTATCGGGTCAAGCGCGGTGACAACCTCGGTTCCATTGCCAAGGCCAACAAGGTCGAAGTCAAGGATCTGCAACGCTGGAACAAGTTGTCCGGCAAGAACCTCAAGGTCGGCCAGACCCTGGTGATGCAAGACACCACCAAGCGCGCCCCGGCTCGCAACAGTGGCCGGGTCAACACCGTGATCGCGGCCAACAGCAAGACCAAAGGCAAGGCTGACAGCCAGCAGCAGACCCAGTACAAGGTCAAGCGTGGCGACACCTTGTATGTGGTGGCCAAGCGTTTCAACGTCGAGATGCAGCATCTCAAGCGCTGGAACCCGGGTGCCGGCAAGGCCCTCAAGCCTGGGCAGATGCTCACGGTTTATCAGCCGCATTGACAGAAGAGCCCCTGAATTTCAGGGGCTTTTTTTATTGCCGATACTCAGGCACCAATAAGTCCCTTGTGGCGAGGGAGCTTGCTCCCGCTGGGACGCGAAGCGGCCCCCTACAATCTTCCCGACAAATTCGACCTACCGGATTTGCGACTGCTTCGCAGCCGAGCGGGACGGTGCGACGTTTCGACAAGCTCCCTCGCCACAGTTGATCTGTAGTCAGGGCTATTCAGCGCACAATTAACAGCCCATTAACCCGCTATCTTTTTCCTGTCCAGACAAGCTGTTACTGTACGGCCCACAAAGCCCAAGCCGCCTGGATCGGATCTGACTTGAAGCGTCCCCTCCTCCTGCTCCTGATCAGCCTGGCCTTGAGCTCACCCGCAAGCGCGACGATTACCGAGAGTCACGGTTATGCGCAGTTCGGCACGCTCAAGTACCCGGCCAGATTTACCCACTTCGACTGGGTCAACCCGCAAGCGCCCAAGGGCGGTACGTTGCGGGTGATGGCGTTCGGCACCTTCGATACGGTCAATCCGTACACCTTCAAGGGCACAAGCCCGGTGACCACCCCGAATTTCCTGCAGTACGGCATCAATGAACTGAACGAACCGCTGATGATCGGCACCGGCCAGTATTCGCCCTCCGGTGACGAACCGGCGTCGAGCTATGGCTTGATCGCGCAATCGGTGGAGTACAGCGAAGATCGCAGCTGGGTGGTGTTCAATCTGCGCCCGGAAGCACGTTTTCACGATGGCACGCCGATCACCGCGTACGACGTGGCGTTCTCCTATCGCTTGCTGCTCAAGGAAGGTCATCCGCTGTACCGCACCGCGTTGCAGGAAGTCTCACGCGTGGACATCCTCAACCCGCAGCGCATCCGCTTCGTGATGAAGCGCGCCGGCAATCCGCTGCTGATCCTGCGCCTCGGTGAGTTGCCAGTGCTGCCGCAGCATTACTGGAAGGATCGCGACTTCAAGGCCACTACCTTCGAGCCACCGCTGGGCAGCGGCCCGTACCGCATCACCTCGGTGACGCCGGGGCGGCAGCTGATTTTCGAGCGGGTCAAGGATTACTGGGGCAAGGATCTGCCGGTCAATCGCGGCAAGTACAACTTCGATCGCGTGGAAGTCGAGTTCTACCGCGACAGCGACGTGGCGTTCGAAGCGTTCAAGGCCGGCGAATTCGACATCTACATCGAGCACCAGGCGAAGAACTGGGCCAACGGCTACAACTTCCCGGCCGTGCGCCGTGGCGAGGTGATCAAGGCGCAGATCCCGCACCAGATCCCGACGCAGAGCCAGGGGCTGTTCATGAACACCCGGCGCCCGACCTTTGCCGACGTCAAAGTCCGCGAAGCCATGGGCCTGATGTTCGACTTCGAGTGGACCAACCGGGCACTCTTCAGCGACGCCTACCAACGCTCCACCAGCTACTACCCCAACAGCGAGTTCAGCGCCAGCGGCCTGCCGGTCGGCCATGAATGGCTGATGCTCAAGCCGTACAAGGATCAATTGCCGGCGAAGCTGCTCACTGAACCGTTCAGCCTGCCGCAGACCGATGGCCGCGGCATCCCCCGGGAAACCATGCGCAAGGCCCTGGCGCTGCTCGCCGAGGCCGGCTGGAAACTCAATGGCCAGCGTCTGCAAAACGCCAAGGGCCAGCCACTGAGCTTCGAACTGTTGCTGGTCAACCCGAACCTTGAGCGGATCCTCCAGCCGTACATCGAGAACCTCAACAGCATCGGCATCGACGCGCGCCTGCGCACAGTGGATCGCGCGCAGTACAAACAGCGTCTGGACCAGTTCGATTTCGACATGATCCTGATGACGCTCAACCAGACCCTCAGCCCGGGCCTGGAGCAATGGCAGTACTTCCATTCCAGTCAGGTCGGGGTCAAGGGCAGCAAGAATTACGCGGGCATCGCCAACCCGGTGGTCGATCACCTGCTCGAACAGTTGCTCGCCGCGCAAACCCGCGACGAACAAGTTGCCGCCGGCAAGGCGCTGGACCGCGTGCTGTTGTGGCAGCACTACAGCATTCCCAACTGGTACCTCAATTATCACCGACTGGCCTACCGCAACCGGTTGGCCTTCGTCACCACGCCGCCCTACACCCTGGGTCTGAACACGTGGTGGCTGAAATCTTCGGAGAAAGCTCAATGAACGCCATCCGCGCCCTGCTTGTGCAGGCCAGCGGTCTGCTGTTCGCCGGGCTGGCCTGCGCCGCCCCGCAACACGCCGTGACCCTGTACAACGAGCCGCCGAAGTACCCGGCCGACTTTAAGAACTTCGACTACGTGAACCCCGACGCGCCCAAGGGCGGGATCTTCCGCCAGGCCGGGTTTGGTGGCTTCGACAGCCTCAACCCGTTCATCAGCAAAGGCGTGCCGGCCGATGACGTCGGGCAGATCTACGACACCCTGACCAAGCACAGCCTCGACGAACCGTTCACCGAATACGGCTTGATTGCCGCCAAAATCGAAAAAGCCCCGGACAACAGTTGGGTGCGTTTCTACCTGCGCCCGGAAGCCCGCTTCAACGACGGCCACCCGGTGCGCGCCGAAGACGTGGTGTTCAGCTTCCAGACCCTGACCAAGGACGGCTCGCCGCTGTTTCGTGGCTACTACAGCGATGTCGACGAAGCCATCGCCGAAGACCCGCTCAAGGTGCTGTTCAAGTTCAAGCACAACAACAATCGCGAGTTACCGCTGATCCTCGGTCAGCTCCCGGTGCTGCCGAAACACTGGTGGGCCAATCGCGATTTCACCAAAGGCAATCTGGAGATTCCGCTGGGCAGCGGCCCTTACAAGGTCGCCGAAGTGAAGGCCGGGCGCTCGGTGCGCTATGAACGGGTCAAGGACTACTGGGGCAAGGACCTGCCGGTCAATCGCGGGTTCTACAACTTCGACGTGATGACCACCGATTACTACCGCGACAACACCGTCGCCGTCGAAGCGCTGAAGGCCGGCCAGTTCGATTACTGGCTGGAAATGACCGCGAAGAACTGGGCCAACGCTTACAACATCCCGGCGGTCACCGAAGGTCGCTTGATCAAGGAACAGATCGCCAACAGCAACCCGACCGGCATGCAGGGCTTCGTTTACAACCTGCGCCGTCCGGTGTTTCAGGATGTGCGGGTGCGTCAGGCGCTCGGCCTGCTGTTTGATTTCGAATGGACCAATAAACAGCTGTTCAACGGTGCCTACTTCCGCACCCGCAGTTATTTCGAGAACTCGGAAATGGCCGCCACCGGCCTGCCCGACGCCGAGCAACGGGCGATCCTCGAACCGTTTCGCAGCAAGCTCCCGGCCCAGGTGTTCAGCGAAGCTTTCGAAAACCCCAAGACCGACGCCAGCGGCATGATCCGCGCCCAGCAGCGCGAGGCCTATCAGCTGTTGCAAGAGGCGGGCTGGAAGATCGTCGACGACAAAATGGTCGACGCCACCGGCAAACCGGTGGTCATCGAATTCCTCCTCGCGCAGACCGAATTCGAACGCGTGCTGCTGCCGTTCAAGCGCAACCTGGCCGACCTCGGCATCGATCTGGTGATCCGCCGTGTCGATGTTTCGCAGTACATCAACCGTGTGCGCTCGCGGGACTTCGACATGATCGTCGGCAGCTTCCCGCAGTCCAACTCACCGGGTAACGAGCAACGCGAATTCTGGATGAGCGCCGCCGCCGACAAACCGAGCAGCCGCAATACCATGGGCCTGAAGGACCCGATCGTCGATCACCTGGTGGAAAACCTGATCAACGCCGACTCGCGCAGCAGCCTCGTGGCTCACGCCCGGGCGCTGGATCGGGTGCTGCAATGGGGCTATTACGTGATCCCCAACTGGCACATCAAGACTTGGCGCGTGGCCTACTGGAATCACATCGGCCACCCGAAAGTCTCGCCCAAATACGACATCGGGATTAACACCTGGTGGGTCAAGCCTGACGCGAAACCCGCCATAGAAGTCGAAACCAAACTGCAAGCCGACCCTGTGGGCACGGAGTAATCAGATGCTGGCGTATATTTTTCGGCGACTGCTGCTGATCATCCCTACCCTGTTCGGGATTCTGCTGATCAACTTCGTGATTATCCAGGCCGCGCCCGGCGGCCCGGTGGAGCAGATGATCGCCAAGCTCGAAGGCTTCGAAGGCGCCACCAGCCGCATCGCCGGTGGCGGTGCCGAAGTGTCGGTGGCCGGCTCCGCCTATCGCGGCGCGCAAGGTCTGGACCCGGCACTGATCAAGGAAATCGAGCACATGTACGGGTTCGACAAGTCGGCCCCGGAACGCCTGTGGATCATGGTCAAGAACTACGCGAAGCTGGACTTCGGCGACAGTTTTTTCCGCGACGCCAAGGTTATCGACCTGATCAAGGAAAAGATGCCGGTATCGATCTCGCTCGGGCTGTGGAGCACGCTGATCATGTACCTGGTGTCGATCCCGCTGGGGATCGCCAAGGCCACGCGGCACGGCAGCCACTTCGACGTGTGGACCAGTTCGGCGATCATCATCGGCTATGCGATTCCGGCGTTCCTGTTTGCGATTCTGCTGATCGTGGTGTTTGCCGGCGGCAGTTATCTGGACTGGTTCCCGCTACGCGGGCTGACCTCGAACAACTTCGATGAACTGAGCCTGGGCGGCAAGATCCTCGACTACTTCTGGCACCTCGCGCTGCCGGTGACGGCACTGGTGATCGGCAACTTCGCGACCATGACCCTGCTGACCAAAAACAGCTTCCTCGACGAGATCAACAAGCAGTACGTGGTCACCGCCAAGGCCAAGGGCCTGACGCGCAATCGCGTGCTCTACGGCCACGTGTTCCGCAACGCCATGCTGCTGGTGATTGCCGGGTTCCCGTCAGCGTTCATCGGCATCTTCTTCACCGGCTCGTTGCTGGTGGAGGTGATCTTCTCCCTCGACGGCCTCGGCCTGATGAGTTTCGAAGCGGCGATCAACCGCGATTACCCGGTGGTGTTCGGCACCCTGTTTATCTTCACCCTGCTCGGCCTGGTGGTGAAACTGATCGGCGACCTCACCTACACCCTGGTCGATCCGCGCATCGACTTCGCCAGCCGGGAGCATTGAGATGAACCTGTCCCCTCTCAACCGCCGCCGGTTCGAACTGTTCAAGGCCAACAAGCGTGGCTGGTGGTCGCTGTGGCTGTTCCTGATCCTGTTCGGCCTGAGCCTCGGTGCCGAGCTGATCGCCAACGACAAGCCGCTGGTGGTGCATTACGACAACAACTGGTACTTCCCGGCGATCAAGCGCTACCCGGAAACCACCTTCGGCGGCGAATTCCCGCTGGAAGCCAACTACAAGAGCCCGTACATCCGCGAACTGCTCAAGGCCAAGGATGCGTGGGTGTTGTGGGCGCCGATCCCCTACAGCTATCAGAGCATCAACTACGACCTGAAAGTCCCGGCCCCGGCCCCGCCGTCGGCGGACAACCTGCTGGGCACTGACGATCAGGGCCGCGATGTGCTGGCGCGGGTGATCTACGGCTTCCGCATTTCCGTACTGTTTGCCCTGACGCTGACCGTGCTCAGCTCGATCATCGGCGTGATTGCCGGCGCGCTGCAGGGTTTCTATGGCGGCTGGGTCGATCTGGCCGGGCAACGCTTTCTGGAGATCTGGTCGGGATTGCCAGTGCTGTACCTGCTGATCATCCTCGCCAGTTTCGTCCAGCCGAATTTCTGGTGGCTGCTGGGGATCATGCTGTTGTTCTCGTGGATGAGTCTGGTCGACGTGGTGCGCGCCGAGTTCCTGCGCGGGCGCAACCTAGAATACGTGCGCGCCGCGCGGGCGCTGGGCATGCAGAACGGTGCGATCATGTTCCGCCATATTCTGCCCAACGCCATGGTTTCGACCATGACCTTCATGCCGTTCATCCTCACCGGCGCCATCGGCACCCTGACTGCGCTGGATTTCCTCGGCTTCGGTTTGCCGGCCGGCAGCCCGTCGCTGGGTGAACTGGTGGCCCAGGGCAAATCCAACCTCCAGGCACCGTGGCTGGGCATTAGCGCGTTCGCCGTGCTGGCGCTGATGTTGAGTCTGCTGGTGTTTATCGGCGAGTCCGCTCGCGATGCCTTCGATCCGAGGAAGTGAAATGAATCAGGACAATCTGATCGAAGTGCGCGACCTCGCCGTCGAGTTCGGCTTGAACGAGCGGCGGCACCGAGTAGTCGAGGGCGTGAGTTTCGACATCAAGCGCGGTGAAACCCTGGCGCTGGTCGGCGAGTCCGGCTCGGGCAAATCAGTGACGGCGCACTCGATCCTGCGCCTGCTGCCCTACCCGCTGGCCCGACATCCAGCCGGCAGCATCAACTATGCGGGGCAGAATCTGCTCGGCCTGAGCGAAAAAACCATCCGCCACATCCGCGGCAACCGGATCGCGATGATTTTTCAGGAACCGATGACTTCGCTCAACCCGCTGCATTCGATCGAGAAGCAGATCAACGAGGTGCTGGGCATCCACAAGGGCCTGACCGGTAAAGTCGCAACCAAGCGCACGCTGGAGCTTTTGGAGATGGTTGGCATCCCCGAGCCGCACAAGCGCCTCAAGGCCCTGCCCCACGAATTGTCCGGTGGCCAGCGCCAGCGAGTGATGATCGCCATGGCCCTGGCCAACGAGCCGGAGTTGCTGATCGCCGACGAACCGACCACCGCACTGGACGTGACCGTTCAGCTGAAAATCCTCGATTTGCTCAAGGAACTTCAGGCTCGATTGGGCATGTCGCTGCTACTGATCAGTCACGATTTGAACCTGGTGCGAAGAATTGCGCATCGCGTATGTGTCATGCAGCGCGGTTGCATCGTCGAACAGGCATCGTGCGCAGAGCTGTTCCGTTCGCCGCAGCATCCGTACACTCGGGAATTGCTCGGCGCGGAGCCCAGCGGAGGCCCGGCGACCAATAAAATCGGGGCGCCGCTGCTCGAAGTCGAGAACCTGAAAGTCTGGTTCCCGATCAAGAAAGGCCTGCTCAAGCGCACGGTGGATTACGTCAAGGCAGTGGACGGCATCAATTTCAGCCTGCCTCAGGGACAGACTCTGGGGATCGTGGGGGAAAGCGGTTCCGGCAAATCCACGCTGGGTCTGGCGATTTTGCGGCTGATCGGCAGCAAAGGCGCCATTCGCTTTGAGGGCAAACAGCTAGACTGCCTGACGCAGAACGAGGTTCGTCCGTTGCGTCGGGAGATGCAGGTGGTGTTTCAGGATCCGTTCGGCAGCCTGAGCCCGCGGATGTGCGTGAGCGACATCGTTGGCGAAGGCCTGCGGATTCACAAGATGGGCACCGCCGCCGAGCAGGAAGCGGCGATCATTGCGGCATTGAAGGAGGTAGGTCTGGATCCGGAAACCCGGCACCGCTACCCCCACGAATTTTCCGGTGGGCAACGGCAACGTATCGCCATTGCCCGGGCTTTGGTGCTGAAACCGGCGCTGATCCTGCTGGACGAGCCGACGTCGGCGCTCGACCGCACGGTGCAGCGGCAAGTGGTGGAGCTGTTGCGTTCACTGCAAGCCAAGTACAACCTGACGTATTTGTTCATCAGCCATGACCTGGCTGTCGTCAAAGCGCTGAGCCACCAGTTGATGGTGGTCAAGCATGGCCAAGTGGTCGAACAGGGAGCTGCGCAAGATATTTTTGCCGCCCCCAAACATCCGTATACACAGCAGTTGCTGGAAGCCGCTTTTTTGGCACCAGCCACTGCGCAATAACCTGAAAGAGGAGCAACACATGGGTTTTCTCGCCGGTAAGCGCGTACTGATCGTCGGTGTCGCCAGCAAGCTGTCCATCGCATCCGGCATCGCTGCCGCCATGCATCGCGAGGGCGCTGAGCTTGCCTTCACTTATCAGAACGACAAACTCAAGGGTCGCGTTGAAGAGTTCGCACAGGGCTGGGGTTCGAGCCCTGAGCTGTGCTTCCCGTGCGACGTGGCCAGCGATGAAGAAATCGCCAAGGTCTTCGAAGAGTTGAGCAAGAAGTGGGACGGCCTGGACTGCATCGTGCACTCCGTCGGCTTCGCCCCGGGCGACCAACTGGACGGCGACTTCACCGAAGCCACCACCCGTGAAGGTTTCCGCATCGCTCACGACATCAGCGCCTACAGCTTCGTGGCCCTGGCCAAGGCTGGCCGCGAAATGATGAAAGGCCGCAACGGCAGCCTGCTGACCCTGTCGTACCTGGGCGCCGAGCGCACCATGCCGAACTACAACGTGATGGGCATGGCCAAGGCTTCGCTGGAAGCTGGCGTGCGTTACCTGGCCGGCTCCCTGGGCCCGGACGGCACCCGCGTCAACTGCGTATCGGCCGGCCCGATCCGTACCCTGGCAGCCTCGGGCATCAAGAACTTCCGCAAGATGCTGGCCGCCAACGAAGCGCAAACCCCACTGCGCCGCAACGTCACCATCGAAGAAGTCGGCAACGCCGGCGCCTTCCTGTGCTCCGACCTGGCGTCGGGCATCAGCGGTGAAATCATGTACGTCGACGGCGGCTTCAACACCACCGCGATGGGCAATATCGAAGAGTAATCTTCGGTCTGCCAATAAAAAACCCGCCTCTTAAGGCGGGTTTTTTGTGCCGGTAACACTGCCCTCCCTGTGGGAGCGGGCTTGCTCGCGAAGGCATTCCTTCAGGCAATTACTCATGGCCTGACACACCGCTTTCGCGAGCAAGCCCGCTCCCACAGGGGATAGGGGATTACTCGAGGCACTGCGCAAACAGTTTTTGAATCGGCTGATTACGCTGGCTATAGCGCTGCAACAGGACCATCTCGCGGTAGAACGTCAGCTCACCCAGCTCGATCACCCTGACCTTGAGCGGATGCTCCAGCCACAATCCGGCCTTGGGCAACAGCGAAACGCCCAGCCCGGACTCGACCATCTTCACGATCGCTTCCAGCTCATCCAGCTCCAGCGCCACGTCAACCTCGATCCGCTGCTCGCGCAGAAACCGCGTCACCAACCGCCCGCCGAATGAATTGCGGTCATAGCGCACCTGCGGCTGTTCGGCGAGCAGGCGCAGCGGATCGTCGCCCTCGACTTGCAGCGGCACGATCAGCACAAACGGCTCGCGACGAATCACCTGCGCCGACAATTCCTTGGGCAGCTCGAACGGCGGTTTGATCATGATTGCCAGATCCACCTCACCGGCATCAACCTGACTCAACAGATTCAGCGACACCCCCGGCACCAGTTTCGGCTCCAGCCCCGGTGCCTGCTGACGCAAGCGCAACAGCGCCTGGGGCAACAACCCGGTTTGCGCGGTGGCCACCGCGCCGATTTTCAACTCGCCCCGAAACTCGCTGACATCCTCGCTCTCGCCCATACGGCTGAAGATCGCGAGCATCTCCTGCGCCATCGGCAAGGCGCGCTGCCCGACCGGATTGAGCGTCGCCTGGCGACCGGTGCGGTCGAACAGGCGAATGCCCAGGGCCTGTTCAAGATTGCGGATCTGCGCGCTGACTGCCGATTGCGTAAGACCGATGTGCAAACCGGCGGCGGCAAACGTGCCGTGGCGCGCCACCGCGAGAAAGGTCTTGAGTTCACGCAGCATGCACACCTCGACTGATCGAAATAATTTGAGCTCGACGCAAAAACTATCGTCTTTCAATCACATTTCACAGCACTAAACTCAATCCACTTCCCCTGATCGAGAATCCCCCATGCAGCTCAGCCCTTTTCACTTGGCCATCCCCGTCTATGACCTGGCCGCCGCACGGCACTTTTACCGCGAAGTCTTCGGGCTGGAGGAAGGTCGTTCCAGCGAGCATTGGGTCGACTTCAATTTCTTCGGCCATCAACTGGTGATTCATCTGGCGCCAAAAAACGCTTCCCAGGAAGCCGCACACACCAATGCGGTGGACGGGCATGACGTGCCGGTGCCGCATTTCGGGGTGGTGCTGGGGATGGCGCAGTGGCAGGCGCTGGCCGAACGCCTGACGTCACTGGGCACGCGGTTCGTGATTGAACCGGGGATCCGCTTTCAGGGATTGGTGGGCGAACAGGCGACGATGTTTCTGTACGACCCGTGCGGCAATGCGCTGGAATTCAAGGCGTTCAAGGACATCGGACAGTTGTTTGCCAAATAGAGCATCGCTGGCCAGCCAGCTCCCACAGGGTCCTGCGCAGCACCGGGATTTCGTGAACACCCGAGAAACCTGTGGGAGTGGGCTTGCTCACGAAGAGGCCGGTACATTCAACATGTATCCCACCTGACCGGACGCTTTCGCGAGCAAGCCCGCTCCCACAGGGGGCCTGCGCAGCACCGGGAGTTCGTGAACACCCGAGAAACCTGTGGGAGTGGGCTTGCTCACGAAGAGGCCGGTACATTCAACATGGATACCACCTGACCGGACGCCTTCGCGAGCAAGCCCGCTCCCACAGGGGGCCTGCGCAGCACCGGGAT
>NZ_JAIWYL010000015.1:0-147280 GCF_020515535.1 Pseudomonas sp. MWU16-30322 | reverse complement strand
GAAACCCCATGTGAGAGTAGGTCATCGTCAAGATTAAATTCCGAAACCCCAATTGCGAAAGCAGTTGGGGTTTTGTTTTGCCCGCAGGAAAGTTCCTACAGCACGCGGTAGATCCTTCCGGCTGTCACAGCCTGTCGACAGTGCTAAGGTTCTGCCCTGGCTTTTGTACTTTTCCAAGGAAGCTTTTATGCCGGACGCCTCGTCCCTCAATGCTGCATTCATGGTGGTTCAGAGCAACAGTCTGGACGAACTGCGCAGCCTGGTGGTCAGCATTATGCGGCGCTATCCATTGGCGCCCTTGGAGAACGAAATCGCTCTGGTGCAGAGCAACGGTATCGCCCAATGGCTCAAGTTGGCCTTGGCGGAAGACCCTGAAGGGGACGACCTCGGTGGTTGCGGTATAGCCGCTGCGATCGATGTGCAGCTCCCCGGCAGTTTCATGTGGCAGCTCTACCGTATGGTGCTGGGCCGAGAAGAAATTCCGGCCAAGTCTCTGCTCGACAAAGCCCCATTGACCTGGCGACTGATGCGTCTGTTGCCGCAAGTTATTGAGCGCACCCATTTCGAGCCGCTACAACGCTTCCTCACCCATGACACCGATTTGCGTAAACGCTACCAGTTGTCCGAACGCCTGGCAGACCTGTTTGACCAGTATCAAGTGTATCGAGCCGACTGGCTTGAGGATTGGGCCGTAGGTCGGCACCAGCTACGCAATGTCAGAGGTGAGGTAAAGCCACTGCCCCCGGTCAGTTGCTGGCAGGCTGAATTGTGGCGTGCCCTGCTGGTGGATGTCGGTGAGCAGGGTATGGCTCAGAGCCGGGCCGGCGTTCACCAGCGGTTTATCGAGCGCATAAACTCTCTTGAGCATGCTCCTGCAGGGCTACCCTCGAGAGTGATTGTGTTTGGCATCTCATCATTGCCGGCCCAGGTGCTTGAAGCATTGGCCGGGCTTGCACGTTTCAGCCAGGTGCTGTTGTGTGTGCACAACCCTTGTCGACATCACTGGGCCGATATCGTCGCCGACAAGGATCTGCTGCGCCATCAATACAAGCGTCAGAGTCGCAAGACCGGCATGCCGGTCGCGCTCGATCCTGAAGCGCTGCACCAACACGCTCATCCGCTACTCGCCGCCTGGGGCAAACAAGGTCGCGACTATATTAATCTGCTCGACAGTTATGATGACCCCAACAGCTATCGTGCGGCATTCCGTGACGGACGCATCGACCTGTTCAGCGAAGCGCAGCCGCAAAACCTGCTCAATCAACTTCAGGACGATATCCTCGAGTTGCGGCCACTCAATGAAACGCGTGAGCACTGGCCCGCCGTCGACCTGACGCAGGATGAGTCGATCCGTTTTCACATAGCCCACAGTGCACAGCGCGAAGTGGAGATTCTCCACGACCAGTTACTCGCACGCTTCAGTGCCAATCCGGATCTGCGTCCACGGGATGTAATCGTGATGGTGCCGGACATCGACAGCTATGCGCCGCATATCCGGGCGGTGTTTGGCCAACTGGATCGGCACGACCCACGCTTCATTCCATTTACCCTGGCCGACCAGGGCCAGCGCGGCCGCGACCCATTGCTGATTGCGGTCGAACATCTGCTCAAGTTGCCGGACAGTCGTTTTCCGGTCAGTGAGATCCTCGACCTGCTCGATGTTCCCGCATTACGTGCCCGTTTTGGCGTGCAGGAGCGTGACTTGCCGACGCTGCATCGCTGGATCGAAGGGGCGGGAGTGCGCTGGGGAATGAACGCCGAGCAGCGTGCCGGTCTGGGCTTGCCGGATGAGCTGGAGCAAAACAGCTGGCATTTCGGCTTGCGGCGAATGTTGCTCGGCTACGCGGTCGGCAGCTCCAATGCCTGCGCAGGTATAGAACCCTATGATGAAATCGGTGGCCTGGATGCCGCGTTGATCGGGCCTTTGGTTGCGCTGCTGGATGCCTTGGAACTGGCCCATCATGAGCTCACTCAGGCTGCTCAACCCAAGGTGTGGGGACAGCGACTGCAAGTGCTGATGCAGCTGTTCTTCAAGGCCAGCAACGAGCACGACGATTATCTGCTCACGCAACTTGAGGAGCTGCGCGAGACCTGGCTGCAGACCTGTGAATCTGTGGGATTGGTAGAAGAATTGCCGTTGACGGTGGTTCGAGAAGCCTGGCTCGCGGGACTGGATCAGGGGCGCCTGTCCCAGCGTTTTCTTGCCGGCGCAGTAAACTTTTGCACGCTGATGCCCATGCGCGCGATCCCGTTCAAGCTTGTCTGTTTGCTGGGGATGAACGATGGCGATTACCCTCGGGCGCAACCGCCACTGGACTTCGACCTCATGGGCAGCGACTACCGGCCTGGAGATCGCTCCCGGCGCGAGGATGATCGTTATCTGTTGCTCGAAGCGCTGCTGTCTGCGCGCTGTCAGCTGTACATCAGTTGGGTCGGGCGCAGCATCCGTGACAACAGTGAGCGGCCAGCTTCGGTATTGATCGGCCAGTTGCGTGACCACCTCGCCAGTGGCTGGCGGCTCATCGACGAGCATCAGGATCTGTTGAGTGCCATGACCGAGGAGCATCCGCTGCAACCGTTCAGCTCGCGCTATTTCCATGAAGGCGATCAGCTATTCAGCTATGCCCGCGAGTGGCAGGTTTTACACCAGAACCATGAGCCTCTGCATGAGGCCGAGTTACTCGCGCCTCATGTTCAGGAAGAGCCACTGAGTCTGCCCCTTCTACAGGATTTCTTGCGTAACCCGGTCCGGCACTTTTTCACTCAGCGACTCAAAGTGTATTTCGAGGCCGCCGAGGCGCCCCTGGCTGACGAAGAACCTTTTGTGCTGGACGCACTGCAGCGCTACATGCTGAGCGACAGTTTGCTCGAGGCCGCACTCAGGCAGCCGGACAATATCGATCGGGCGCTCGAGGATCAGGCTCGGCGTTTGCAGAACAGTGGATTGCTGCCCATGGCCGGTTTCGGGGAATGTCTCCAGAGGGAGTTGATCGAGCCGTTGCCGGATTTGCTGCAGCGTTACCAACAACTACTGGCGTTGTGGCCGACGCCATTGACCAGTGCGATTCCGATCAATCTTGAGTTGCAGGGCGTGCGTGTTGATGGTTGGCTCGCCGGTTTGCATCAACGCGCTGACGGTGGAGTGTTATCAGTCACGACCATCCCCAACAGCATCGGCTCGATCAAAAGTCGAAAATGGCATCGCTTGACCAAGCCCTGGGTCAATCACCTGGTAGCCTGCGCCAGCGGACTCTTGCTGACCACCGCGTTAGTGGCGAGTGACGATACCCTTCTGCTTGAGCCTATGGAACAGGATAGAGCGGTTCGTTTCCTTGGTGATCTGCTGCTCGCCTGGCAGGCCGGCATGCGCCAGCCATTGCCGATTGCGGTAAAAACGGCCTTCGCCTGGCTTACTCAGACTGACCCGCTCAAGGCCGAGGCTGCTGCCCGTAAAGCCTACGAAGGTGACGGTCAGAACAGCGAAGGTGAACGCCGCGAGAGCCCTGCGCTCTCCCGACAATTCGCTGACTTTGATGCGTTGATGGCGGACGAAACTTTTTCCGGTTGGTGCGACGCGTTGTATCGCCCCTTGTATGAAGCGCCGTGGCGTTCCTTGAACAGCGATGGAGCACGCACATGAGCACCAGGACACCGCTGGCCCTGGCATTCCCGCTGCACGGCAGTCAACTCATCGAAGCCAGTGCCGGCACCGGCAAGACCTTCACCATTTCTGCTCTCTATCTGCGTCTCATCCTTGGGCACGGCGGCGAGTCGAACGGCTTCGGGCGAGAACTATTGCCACCGCAGATTCTTGTGGTGACATTCACCGATGCCGCCACCAAAGAGTTGCGTGAACGAATCCGTACGCGACTGGCCGAGGCAGCGCGCTATTTCCGCGAAGAAACCCCCGCCCCGGACGGACTGATCGCCGAACTGCGTGAACAGTTTGATCCGTCACAATGGCCCAGCTGCGCCAATCGCCTGGACATCGCCGCGCAATGGATGGATGAAGCGGCCGTCTCGACCATTCACAGTTGGTGCCAGCGCATGCTGCGTGAACATGCGTTCGACAGCGGCAGCCTGTTTACACAGTCCCTGGAAACCGATCACAGCGATCTGCTTGGCGAAGTGCTGCGCGATTACTGGCGACTGTTCTGTTACCCGATGCAGGGCGACGCGCTGAATTGGGTTCGTGGAAACTGGGGCGGGCCTGCAGCGCTGTTGCCGCGAGTGCGAGGTCTGTTTGGCAGTGAGCGCGACAGCGACGAAGGCAAGGCACCTGCGCAGTTGATCGACGAGTGTCTGCAAGAACGGCGTGCCGCGTTGCTCGAGCTGAAGATGCCATGGCGGCAGTGGGCAGATGAACTGCTGGTGATCTGTCACGAGGGCGTGGCGAGCAAAGCCGTCGACGGGCGCAAGATGCAGGCGCGCTACTTTGAACCCTGGTTCGAAAAGCTCAAGGCCTGGGCTGAAGACGAGGCCATGGAGCAACTGGATATCGGCACCGGCTTCACCCGATTGACCCCGGACGGGATGGCCGAAGCCTGGAAGGGCCAGGCACCGAGTCATCCTGCTCTGGACGCGATGCCGGGGCTCAAGGCGAGCCTCGACGCGTTGCCGACTCCCGATGCTGCAGTATTGCAGCATGCGGCGAGATGGGTGGGTGCACGCTTTGAGGAAGAGAAGCGTCGTCGCGCAGAAATGGGCTTCGACGATATGCTGTTGCGCCTCGATGCTGCGCTGCAATCCGACAGCGGCGAGCGCTTGGCGGCGGTAATCCGCGAACAGTTTCCGGTTGCCCTGATCGATGAGTTTCAGGACACCGACCCGGTGCAATATCGGATCTTCGAGAGCATCTACCGCATCGAAGACAACAGTCCGGACACCGGTCTGTTCCTGATCGGCGACCCCAAACAGGCGATTTACGCGTTCCGTGGCGCCGATATCTACACCTACCTGCGTGCGCGTCAGGCCACCACCGGCCGCCTGCATACGCTGGGTACCAATTTCCGTTCCAGCCATGGCATGGTGAGTGCGGTCAACCATGTATTCGAACGCGCCGAATCCCGTGATCTGGGACGCGGCGCGTTTTTGTTTCGGGAAAAAACCGGGGAAAACCCGGTTCCCTTTCAGCCGGTTGAGTCTCAGGGACGCAAAGAGCGATTGCAGATCGCCGGGCTAGATGTCGCGGCGCTGAATGTCTGGCAGTTGTCCACCGATCAGCCCCTGCCCGGCGCGGTCTATCGCCAGCAGTTGGCGGCGGCCTGTGCCAGTGAAATCACGGCGTTGCTCAATGGCGGGCAAACCGGTGCCGCGGGATTCGTTCAGGAAGGTGAGGTCTTTCGGGGCTTGCGGCCTTCCGATATTGCGATTCTGGTGCGCGACGGCAAAGAGGCTCAGGCGGTACGCGCAGAGCTTGCTGCCCGTGGGGTGCGCAGCGTTTATCTGTCTGACAAGGACTCGGTCTTCGCCGCCCAGGAGGCGCACGATCTGCTGTCCTGGCTCAAGGCCTGCGCCGAGCCGGATGTCGAGCGTTCACTGAAGGCCGCGCTGGCCTGCATCACCCTCAATCTGCCTCTGGCTGAACTGGAGCGACTGAATCAGGACGAGTTGGTCTGGGAAGCCCGGGTCATGCAGTTCCGTGGTTATCGCGAGCTGTGGCGCAAGCAAGGCGTGTTGCCGATGTTGCGGCGTCTGCTGCACGACTTTCACTTGCCGCAGACCCTGATCGCACGCAGTGATGGCGAGCGGGTGCTGACCAACCTCTTGCACCTGTCGGAGCTGATGCAGCAGGCCGCAGCGGAACTCGATGGCGAGCAAGCGCTGATTCGTCATCTGGCCGAACTTCTGGCGTTGTCCGGTCAGGCCGGTGAAGAGCAGATATTACGTTTGGAGAGCGACGAGCAACTGGTCAAGGTAGTGACCATCCACAAATCGAAAGGGCTTGAGTATCCATTGGTGTTCCTGCCCTTCATCTGCTCGGCAAAACCGGTGGATGGCAGTCGCTTGCCGTTGCATTACCACGATGCCTCGGGCAAGGCTCAGGTGACGCTGAAACCGACTGCCGAGTTGATCGCCCTGGCAGACGATGAGCGTCTGGCCGAAGATCTGCGACTGCTCTACGTCGCCCTGACTCGCGCACAGCATGCATGCTGGCTGGGTGTAACGGATCTCAAACGCGGTAATAACAACAGTTCTGTGCTTCATCTTTCGGCGCTTGGCTATCTGCTGGGTGGCGGTGCAAGGCTGGATGAATCAACCGGCTTGAGCCGTTGGTTGCTGGATCTGCAGCAAGACTGTCCGGCAATAAACCTGGGTGAAATGCCGCAGGCCAGGCAGGAGACTTATCGTCCCGAGCGCAATGAAGCGATCCTCAGTGCCACATTGGTACCAAAGCGCAAGGCCAGCGAGAACTGGTGGATTGCCTCCTACAGTGCCTTGCGCATCAGTGATGTGTTGAGTGTTGGCAGTGATGAGGCGCCAGACAGTCCGCAAGCGCAAAAACTGTTTGATGATGAGCGCCTCGATCCGGATGCGCCGCGAGATATCGTGGCCGGCGGCGCCGATATCCATCGGTTCCCCCGTGGACCCAACCCAGGCACCTTTCTTCACGGCTTGCTGGAGTGGGCTGGCGATGAAGGTTTTGCCGTTCCCTACGAGTCGATCAAGGATGCGATTGGCCGACGCTGCAACCTGCGCGGCTGGGAAGGCTGGATCACCACTCTGAGTGACTGGCTGCATCACCTGCTCAAGTCCCCGTTGCCGACTGGTAGCGGACAGCCTCCGGTCGTGCTTGAGCAACTGAAACAGTACCGCGTCGAGATGGAGTTCTGGTTCGCCAGCCACAAGGTCGATGTTCTCAAGCTCGATGAGTGGGTGCGCCAGTACACCCACAACGGTGTGGCCCGGGTGGCCGCCGAGCCGGTACAACTCAACGGCATGTTCAAGGGCTTCATCGACCTGACTTTCGAACACGAGGGGCGCTATTACGTCGCTGACTACAAATCCAACTGGCTGGGCGTCGACGATGCGGCCTATACCGAGCAAGCCATGGAACGGTCGATCCTCGACAACCGTTACGACCTGCAATACGTGCTGTACCTGTTGGCATTGCATCGGCAATTGAAGGCGCGGCTGCCCGACTACGATTACGACCGACATGTCGGCGGTGCGTTGTATGTGTTCCTGCGGGGAACCCGGGCTGACAGTCGCGGCGTGTATTTCGCGCGCCCGCCGCGTGAGCTGATCGAGCGGCTGGATCGTCTGTTCCAGGGCAAGCCGGAACCCAAGGCCGAGCCCGCATGGGAACAGGGAGTTCTGCTATGAACCGTATATTCGCCGATCTGTCATCGGGTATCGACCACGCGTCGAGCCTGGCGCCGCTGACGAGTGCTGCAGATCTACTGCTGTTGCTGGATCGCTGGGTCGAGCGAGGCTGGCTGCGGTCGCTGGACAAGGCCTTCGTTGCCTTTCTGCACGAGCTCGCGCCCGAGACTGATCCACTGGTGTTGCTCGCCGCCGCGCTGACCAGCCATCAGTTGGGGCACGGGCATGTGTGTCTGGATCTGTTCGAAACCCTCAAGGCCCCGGATTTCGCGCTGTCGCTGCCACCCGAAGGCGATGTGCAGAGTGGCGTATTGCTGCTGCCTTCACAGTTGCTCGAAACACTGGACGGCAGCCATTGGTGCAAGGCGTTGGCGAGCAGTTCTCTGGTTGCGCTGGCGGCGGACAACAGCGAGGCCGCGCAGCAGCGACCTTTGGTGTTGTCCGGCAAGCGTCTGTATCTGCGGCGCTACTGGGCCTATGAGCGCCGTATTGACCGGGCGTTGCGCACACGCCTGGCTCAAGGTGAAACGCCGCCCGATGACCTGCCCCAGCGACTTGATGAGTTGTTCGGCCCCGTCAGGCCGGATGCGGTGGTCGACTGGCAGAAACTCGCCTGCGCCCTTGCGACCCGTGGAGCCTTCAGCATCATCACGGGTGGCCCGGGTACCGGCAAGACCACCACGGTGGTGCGCCTATTGGCGTTGCTCCAGGCACCCGCCGTGGAGGCCGGTCAGCCGCTGCGGATTCGCCTGGCAGCACCCACCGGCAAAGCCGCTGCGCGGTTGACCGAGTCCATCAGCCAGCAGGTGCAGTCGCTGAAGGTCGCCGAAGCCGTTCGCGAGAAAATCCCCTGCGACGTGACCACCGTGCACCGTCTGCTCGGCAGTCGTCCCGGTACCCGACACTTTCGTCATCATGCCGGCAACCGCTTGCCGCTGGATGTGCTGGTGGTCGACGAAGCGTCGATGATCGACCTGGAAATGATGGCCAATCTGCTTGATGCCTTGCCGGCGCATGCGCGCCTGGTGTTGCTTGGCGACAAGGATCAGCTCGCCTCCGTGGAGGCGGGTGCGGTGCTCGGCGATCTGTGCCGCGATGCCGAGGCTGGCTGGTACAACTCGCAGACCCGGCAATGGCTGGAGTCGGTCAGTGGTGAGTCATTGCAGAACAGCGGTTTGCACGAAGACAACGACGGCTCGCATCCTCTGGCGCAGCAACTGGTGATGCTGCGCCACTCCCGGCGTTTCGGTGAAGGCAGCGGCATCGGTCAACTGGCGCGGCGGGTCAATCAGCAGTTGCCGGATGAGGCGCGCCAGTTGCTGGCGGCCGGACACTACGACGATGTGTTTTCCCTGCCGCTCAGGGGCGAACATGATCACAAGCTGGAGCGGCTGTTGCTCGAAGGCCATGGCGACGGGCCACAGGGCTACCGCCACTATCTGAGCGTGCTGCGCAATCAACGCCCTCCGGCGGGCAGACCGCTGGAGCATCCGGACTGGATCAACTGGGCACGGGACGTACTGCAGGCGTTCGACGCGTTCCAGTTGTTGTGCGCCGTGCGCAAGGGCCCTTGGGGTGTCGAAGGGCTGAATCTGCGGATTACCGAAGCCTTGCTCAAAGCGCGCCTGATCGAACATGACCAGCAATGGTACGAAGGCCGCCCGGTGTTGATGACCCGCAACGACTATGGCCTGGGCCTGATGAACGGCGACATCGGCATTGCGCTCAAGCTGCCCGAGCGTGAAGGGCCGGACGCCGGTAAACCGGTATTGCGCGTGGCCTTTCCGCGTAACGACGGCCAGGGCGGCGTGCGCTTCGTGCTGCCGAGCCGGCTTAACGACGTTGAAACGGTGTATGCCATGACCGTGCACAAATCCCAGGGTTCGGAGTTCGCGCACACCGCACTGATCCTGCCGGATGCCCTGAATCCGGTGCTGACCAAGGAACTGATCTACACCGGGATCACTCGCGCGAAAAACTGGTTCACCCTGATCGAACCTCGCGCAGGCGTGTTCGAAGAGGCCGTGCAACGCAAGGTCAAACGCCTGAGCGGATTGATGCTGGAACTGGAGGAGGGTAGCGAGGCTCGGGGATGAAAGATCTGGCGATTGGCGGCGGTTACTGACCAGCCGGTCAGAAGGCGCTGTCTCGCTGGTGTTACTCCGCTGTGCTATCGTTGCGGCATCATTTCGGTACGATCCAAGAGAATCCCTGCATGAAGGTGGCAGTCTGGGCGACAGAGCGCGTGGTTCGCTGCAAGCACGCATTGCTTGTCAGTCTGCTCTGTTTGCTGACGGGCGTTGCTGTTGCGCAGCCACAAACGCCCGCAAGCATGGCCGAACAACGCGCCCAGGCAGTGACGCAGGTTGTGCTTGGCATCCTCAGCTACGCCCGTTGGCCGGTCGAGCCAGCGCAGTTGCGCCTGTGTATCGTCGGGCCTACCGAGTACACCGACGATCTGGTCAAAGGCACCACACAAGCCACTGGCCGGCCGGTCACCGTGCGTCGCCTGCTGGCCGACAACCCGGCCATCGTCAGCGAATGCGATGCGGTGTATATCGGCAAACTCACCACAGATGAACGCAGTCGGCTGTTCACGTCATTGATCGGTCATCCGGTGCTGAGCATCAGCGAAGGTGGCGATCAGTGCACGGTTGGCAGCCTGTTCTGCCTGCGCGTCGGCGATAAGCAGGTGTCCTTCGAGGTCAATCTCGACTCTGTAGCCCGCAGCGGTGTACGCATCCACCCGAGCGTACTGCAGCTGTCGCGCCGCAAATCGGCGGCGCCATGAAATTGTTCCGTTCCAGAACCCGTCCGACACTGGGCTCGGTCATCGGCCGTGGACATTTGATTGTCGCGCTGGTGGCCGTGACCATGGCCAGTGTGTCGCTGACCCTGTTGGGCGTTCTCGCGCTGCGGGTCTACGCCGATCACAACCTGCACCTGATTGCGCGCTCGATCAGCTACACCGTGGAAGCGGCGGTAGTGTTCAACGACAAGGCTGCCGCCACCGAAGCGCTGGCGTTGATCGCGTCCACCGAGGAAGTGGCGGATGCTCAGGTTTTCGATGCGCAGGGCCAGTTGCTGGCACGCTGGCAGCGGCCCGAAAACGGTCTGTTCTCCGAACTGGAAATGCAGGCCGCCCGCACTATTCTGGAAAAGCCCATCAGCCTGCCGATCGTGCATCAGGATCGTGAAATCGGGCGCATTCTGCTGGTTGGTCACGGCGGCAGCCTCATGCGCTTTTTGCTCAGCGGTCTGGCGGGAATCATCCTCTGTACCGCGATCAGTGCCTGGGTCGCGCTGTATCTGGCGCGCCGACAGCTACGCAGCATTACCGGCCCTCTTCGCAGCCTCGCGGCGGTGGCCCACGCTGCGCGCAGCGAGCGTGCGCTGGATCGACGGGTACCGCCGGCGCAGATCGCCGAGCTCGACAACCTCGGCAACGACTTCAATGCCCTGCTCGATGAACTCGAATCCTGGCAAACCCACCTGCAAAGCGAGAACGAAACCCTCGCCCATCAGGCCAGCCACGATAGCCTCACCGGCCTGCCGAACCGGGCGTTTTTCGAAGGCCGGTTGATTCGCGCCTTGCGCAATGCCGGCAAGCACAACGAGCGGGCGGCGGTGCTGTTTCTCGACAGCGACCGCTTCAAAGGCATCAACGATAACTTCGGCCACGCCGCTGGCGATGCCGTGCTGGTGGCGGTGGCCAATCGGGTGCGCGCACAACTGCGTGAAGAGGATCTGGTGGCGCGGCTGGGGGGCGATGAATTCGCCGTGCTGCTCGCGCCATTGCACAAGATCGAAGACGCCGAACGCATTGCCGACAAGATTCTCGCCAGCATGGACATGCCCATCGCGCTGCCGGGTGATACCAGTGTGGTGACGTCGCTCAGTATCGGCATTGCCGTTTTCCCCGATCATGGTGCCACGCCAGGTGCCTTGCTCAATGCTGCCGACGCGGCGATGTATCAGGCCAAGCGCCTGTCGCGTGGCGCTCAATCCACTGCCGGGACGGAGAGCCCGGTCGTCAATCTTCAAACCAGGAGCTGATTCCGTGTTCAGATTTCCCGCTCGACTGTTTTCCGCCTTGCTGATGATCGCCGTACTGGCGCTGACCGGGTGCCAGACCGCACCGCAAAAAGGCCTGACCCCGGCGCAGATCGCCGTACTCAAACAACAGGGCTTCGAGCCGACCGATGAGGGTTGGGCATTCGGCCTGTCGGGCAAAGTGCTGTTTGGCAGCGATATCGAAAGCCTGAACGCGCAGAGCACCGAGATCGTCGAACGTATCGGCAAGGCGCTGGTGGGTATCGGCATTGAGCGAGTGCGCGTCGACGGTCATACCGACGCCTCGGGCAAAGAGGCCTACAACCAGCAACTGTCACTGCGCCGTGCCAAGAGTGTGGCCAAAGTGCTGACCACCGTCGGCATGAAGGAAGAGAACATCCAGCTGCGCGGACTCGGCAGCAGCGAGCCGGTGGCGTCGAACAACACTGCCGCCGGACGCACCGAGAATCGCCGGGTGTCGATTGTGGTCAGCGCCGATTAATCGGCAAACCGCATCTCGCGGGTCTGCCCCATCAGCAGACCCTGATTACGCTCGGTCACCTCACGGATGTAATCCCACAACAGGGTGATCCGCTTGAGCTTCCTCAGATCCTCCCGGCAGTACATCCAGAACTGCCGGGTGATGTCGATTTCCTCGGGCAGCACCGGCAGCAGGCGCGGATCCTGCGCGGCGAGGAAGCACGGCAGAATCGCCAGTGAACGCCCCTGCTGCGCCGCGACGAACTGCGCGATGACGCTGGTGCTGCGCAGGTTTGCGCTGGCGCCGGGCAGCACGTTCGCCAGGTACAGCAGCTCCGAGCTGAACGCCAGGTCATCCACATAACTGATGAATTGATGCTTGCCCAAATCGGCTGGGCGGCGGATCGGTGGGTGTTGGTCGAGGTAGTCCTGGGTTGCGTAGAGCTGCAAGCGGTAGTCGCAGAGTTTGCAGCACACGTACGGGCCGTGTTCCGGGCGCTCCAGAGCAATGACGATATCGGCCTCGCGCTTGGACAGGCTGATGAAGTGCGGCAGCGGCAGGATGTCCACCGAAATCGCCGGGTAGGCGTCGACGAAGTGGCTCAGCTGCGGGGTAATGAAAAAACTGCCGAAACCTTCGGTGCAGCCCATGCGCACATGTCCAGAAAGCGCCACACCAGAGCCCGAGACCTGCTCGCAAGCCATGTGCAACGTGCTTTCAATCGACTCGGCATAACCCAGTAGACGCTGGCCTTCAGTGGTCAGGACAAAGCCGCTGGTGCGCGATTTTTCGAACAGCAACGTACCCAACGCCGCTTCCAGCGAACTGATGCGCCGCGACACCGTGGTGTAGTCCACCGCCAGGCGTTTGGCCGCGGTGCTGGCCTTGCGGGTGCGGGCGACTTCGAGGAAAAACTTCAGGTCGTCCCAGTTCAGCGACCCTAGGGAGGTGATGTTTTTTTGCATGATGGACGGGCTTATATGTGCGTTCTTATTAGAAGTTTGCACATCTATACTCCAAAAACAGTCTGACAACCAATTCGTGACCCACGCCTCATCTCAAGGCGAACCCTTTCGCCTTGGCTCCTACGATAAAAACAAGTTTCGGAGACCAGCATGAACGCATCGCTTACGCCCAACGAAACCACGGTCCAGAAGGTCAAGCTGCTGATCGATGGCGAGTGGGTCGAATCGCAGACCACCGAGTGGCACGACATCGTCAACCCGGCGACCCAGCAAGTGCTGGCCAAGGTTCCGTTCGCTACCGCCGCTGAAGTCGATGCCGCCATCAGTGCCGCGCACCGCGCGTTCCAGACCTGGAAACTGACCCCGATCGGCGCGCGCATGCGCATCATGCTCAAGCTGCAGGCACTGATCCGCGAGCACTCCAAACGCATCGCCGTGGTGCTGAGCGCCGAGCAGGGCAAGACCATTGCCGACGCCGAGGGCGACATTTTCCGTGGTCTGGAAGTGGTCGAGCACGCCTGCTCCATCGGTACCCTGCAAATGGGCGAATTCGCCGAAAACGTGGCGGGTGGCGTCGATACCTACACCCTGCGTCAGCCGATCGGCGTGTGCGCCGGCATCACCCCGTTCAATTTCCCGGCGATGATTCCGCTGTGGATGTTCCCGATGGCCATTGCCTGCGGCAACACCTTCGTACTCAAACCGTCGGAACAGGATCCGCTGTCGACCATGCTTCTCGTTGAGCTGGCGATCGAGGCGGGCGTTCCGGCCGGTGTGCTCAACGTGGTTCATGGCGGTAAAGACGTGGTGGATGGCCTGTGCACCCACAAGGACATCAAAGCGGTGTCGTTCGTCGGTTCGACGGCGGTCGGTACCCACGTTTACGACCTGGCCGGCAAGCACGGCAAACGCGTGCAGTCGATGATGGGCGCGAAGAACCACGCCGTGGTGCTGCCGGACGCCAATCGCGAACAAGCGCTGAATGCCTTGGTCGGCGCCGGGTTCGGTGCGGCAGGGCAACGCTGCATGGCCACCTCGGTGGTGGTGTTGGTTGGTGCAGCGAAGCAGTGGCTGCCGGATCTGAAAGCGCTGGCGCAGAAACTCAAGGTCAACGCCGGCAGTGAGCCAGGCACCGATGTCGGCCCGGTGATCTCGAAGAAAGCCAAGGCGCGGATTCTTGATCTGATCGAAAGCGGCATCAAGGAAGGCGCCAAGCTTGAACTCGATGGTCGCGACATCAAGGTGCCGGGTTACGAGCAGGGCAACTTCGTCGGCCCGACCCTGTTCTCGGGCGTGACCACCGATATGCAGATCTACACCCAGGAAATCTTCGGCCCGGTGCTGGTGGTGCTGGAAGTCGAGACCCTCGACCAGGCCATCGCGCTGGTCAACGCCAACCCGTTCGGCAACGGCACGGGCCTGTTCACTCAGAGCGGTGCGGCAGCGCGCAAATTCCAGACGGAAATCGACGTCGGCCAGGTCGGCATCAACATCCCGATTCCAGTGCCGGTGCCGTTCTTCAGCTTCACCGGGTCCCGTGGTTCGAAACTCGGCGACCTCGGTCCGTACGGCAAGCAAGTGGTGCAGTTCTACACCCAGACCAAAACGGTCACGGCGCGCTGGTTCGATGACGACAGCGTCAACGACGGCGTGAACACCACCATCAACCTGCGCTGAGGACTGGCCATGAAAATCGCATTTATCGGTCTGGGCAACATGGGCGCGCCGATGGCGCGCAACCTGATCAAGGCCGGCCACTCGCTGAACCTGGTGGACCTGAACAAGACTGTGCTGGCGGAACTGGAGCAACTGGGCGGCAGCATCCGCGCCTCGGCCCGTGAAGCGGCCGAAGACGCTGAACTGGTGATCACCATGCTCCCGGCGGCGGTGCATGTGCGCAGCGTCTGGCTCGGTGAGGATGGTGTGCTGGCCGGTATCGGCAAAGGCGTGCCGGCGGTGGATTGCAGCACCATCGATCCGCAGACTGCTCGTGATGTGGCCGCCGCTGCCGCCAAACAAGGCGTGGCGATGGCCGATGCACCGGTCTCCGGCGGCACCGGTGGCGCGACCGCTGGCACGCTGACCTTCATGGTCGGCGCCACTCCGGAACTGTTCGCCACCCTGCAACCGGTGCTGGCGCAGATGGGCCGCAACATCGTGCATTGCGGCGAAGTCGGCACCGGACAGATCGCCAAGATCTGCAACAACCTGCTGCTGGCGATCTCGATGGTCGGCGTCAGTGAAGCCATGGCGTTGGGCGATGCGCTGGGGATCGACACTTCGGTGCTGGCCGGGATCATCAACAGTTCGACCGGGCGTTGCTGGAGTTCGGAAATGTACAACCCGTGGCCGGGCATCGTCGAAACGGCGCCAGCCTCGCGCGGGTATACCGGTGGGTTTGGTGCCGAACTGATGCTCAAGGATCTGGGGCTGGCGACCGAAGCGGCGCGTCAGGCGCATCAACCGGTGATGCTCGGTGCGGTGGCGCAACAGTTGTATCAGGCGATGAGCCAGCGCGGGGAAGGCGGCAAGGACTTCTCGGCGATTATCAACAGTTATCGCAAGCCGCAGTAACCACGCATCAAATGGTGGTGTGAGCTTCTGTGGCGAGGGAGCTTGCTCCCGCTGGTCTGCGCAGCAGACCCAAACCCGGTCAATGCGGTTCTTCATAAAAACCGCATTGACTGAATTTACGACTGCTGCGCAGCCGAGCGGGAGCAAGCTCCCTCGCCACAGGTTTTTATATGAGGCAAAAAAGATCGCAGCCTTCGGCAGCTCCTACAGGGTGTACATCTTGCCCATGTAGGAGCTGCCGAAGGCTGCGATCTTTTGCTTGTCAGGCGAAGACGAAATATTTGCGCACGGTCTCGACCACTTCCCAGGTGCCTTTCATCCCCGGTTCAACCACGAAAATATCGCCGGCGCGCAGGTGGATCGGTGCCATGCCGTACGGGGTGATGATGCAGTAGCCTTCCTGGAAGTGGCAGTACTCCCACTTCACATAGTCGACCCGCCACTTGCCCGGGGTGCAGATCCAGGTGCCCATGATCTTGCTGCCGTCTTCGCTGGTGTAGGCGTTGAGGTTGACGGTGTGCGGGTCGCCTTCGAGCTTTTCCCATTTGCAGGCATCGAGTACCGGCAGCGGGTGGGTGTCGCGCAGAACGGTGATGGGGGCGGTCGCGGTCATGAGAACTCCGGGCAGTGGGCGGATGGCAAAGAAACCAAGTCGCACCCTATAGCGCCCGGACAGGGCTCAGTTGTCTGTGCTCGACATCAAGCTGCTCAGAAACGCGCTTTGCCCTCGGGAGGAGTCAAGGCCTGCAGCAAGGCTTTGGCGTAACCGGGCAGGGCGCTGAAATCCCGGGTGCAGAGCATCAGGGTGCGGCGCGCCCATGGCTCATTGAGGGCGATGCTGGTGAATCTGCGCGGCGTCGCGCGTTCGAGGGCGGCCAGCGGCACGATGGCGAGGCCGGCACCTCGGGCGACCATGCGCATCACCCCGTCGAAACCGTCGGCGCGGATCCGCACCTGCATGCGCGAGCCACTGTGCAGCGCCTGTTCTTCGAGGTAGATCGCCAGCGCGCTGTCGGTGCTCAGGCCGACGAAATCGTGGTGCAGGGCGTCGCTGAAGCTGACTTCGGCGGCGTTGGCCAGTGGATGACCGAGCGGCACGATCAGCCGCAATGGATCGTCGCGAAACGGCAGGGTCTGCAAGTCGGTGGTGTCCACCGCATCGGAGACGATGCCGATATCGGCTGCGCCCTGGCGCAAGGCGTGGGTGATGCGGGCGCTGGGCAGTTCCTGCAGATCGATGTCGAGGTTGGGATGCTCGCGCAAAAAGTCCGCGAGCACTTCCGGCAGGTATTCGGTGATCGCCGTGGTGTTGCACAACAGTCGCACCTGACCTTTGACGCCCTGCGCGTAGTCGGCCAGATCCTGCTGCATGCGTTCGGCCTGTTGCAGGAGGATGCGCGCGTGGTGGGCCAATGCCTTGCCAGCAGGTGTCGGGCTCACGCCACGGCGCCCGCGTTGCAGGAACTCGATGCCCAGCGAGGCTTCCATGGCGCGGATGCGCGCACTGGCGGCGGCCAGCGAGAGATGGCTGCGGGCGGCGCCGGCGGTGATGTTGCCGGTGTCGAGGATGTGTAGATAGAGGCGCAGGTCGGTGAGGTCGAAGTGCATGGGGCAGCCTCAGATTTTGTAGGGGCAGCACTGGCCCTATCGCGAGCAGGCTCACTCCTACATTGGATCGGAGGTGAACGCCAACCTGTAGGAGTGAGCCTGCTCGCGATGAGGCCGGTCACTCTAATGAATAATTCAGCCTCTTGTATTGGCAGAGGCAGCCTCAGTATATGGCAGATTTTCAGCGCATCCGTGAAAGCGCACAGTAGCGCCATGAACACACTCGCAGATTTCTACCAGAACCTCGGCCTTGCCCTGTCATTGCTGGTCATCGCCACCTTCATCATGGCCGGCCTGGTCAAAGGCGTGATCGGCCTCGGCCTGCCCACCGTCGCCATGGGCCTGCTCGGTCTGGCTATGGCCCCGTCGCAGGCTGCGGCGTTGCTGATCATTCCGGCGACGTTGACCAATGTCTGGCAACTGGCCTTCGGCGGGCATCTGAGAGGGCTGATCAAACGCCTGTGGCCGATGCTGCTGATGATCTTTCTCGGCACCGCAGCCGGCACGTTGTCGATCGGCATGGCAGGCGGGCATTGGGTGGTGCGCGGCTTGGGCGCGGCGCTGCTGCTGTATGCGTTGAGTGGGTTGCTGCTCCCGACGCTACAGGTCAATCCTCGGCATGAGCCGTGGCTCGGCCCGCTGTGCGGGATGATCACCGGGGTCATTACTTCGGCCACCGGTGTGTTCGTGATTCCGGCGGTGCCGTACCTGCAGGCGCTGGGTTTGAGTCGCGATGAACTGGTGCAGGCGTTGGGCCTGTCGTTCACGGTTTCGACCCTGGCGCTGGCCGGCGGCTTGTTCTGGCGCGGTGCGCTGGGCGGTGGCGAACTGACTGCCTCGCTGCTGGTGCTGATCCCGGCGATGCTGGGCATGTGGTTCGGGCAGTGGTTGCGTCAGCGCATCAGCGCCGTGCTGTTCAAGCGAGTATTTTTCGTCGGACTGGGCGCGCTCGGCGCCCATCTGCTGATCAGCGGCTAGCCGACGAGACGCTGAGCATGTCGATCCGACGGATATCAAAATCGCGCTCCAGGTACGTCATGCGGTTCTCGAAAAACTCGCGCATGTGCGGCAGGTTCGAGTGCATGTCCAAGTGCGCCTGGCTTTCCCAGATCTCGTAGAAGATGAACAGCGTCGGATCTTCCTTGTCGCGCAGCATGTGGTACTCGATGCAGCCGGGCTCGGCGCGGCTCGGTTCGACATAGGCGCGAAACAGCGCTTCGAAGGCCTCGGCTTTCTCCGGGCGGGTCTTGGCGTGCAGGATGAAACCGTGGCGTTCACTCATCGAAACAACTCCTCAAATGCAGATGGCCGGGAATGCTATTGCAATAATCGGCATTCGATTCGTGCTTTTTGATCAAATGTATTTTGCGCCAGCGCGGCTTATTCCGCGCGAGATGGGCCGTTAACCTGCCGCCATTCCTTTTCCCATCTTCCTCCAGCCCCAAGGCTGCACCGAGGCGTTCTCATGAAAAAAGTGTTGTTGCTCAATGGCGGCAAGAAATTCGCCCACTCCGACGGTCGTTACAACGCGACCCTGCACGAAACTGCACTGAGCGTGCTGGATCGCGGTGGTCTGGATGTCAAAACCACGTTCATCGACGAGGGTTACGACGTCGCTGAAGAAGTGGCCAAATTCCTCTGGGCCGACGTGATCATTTATCAGATGCCGGGCTGGTGGATGGGCGCGCCGTGGACGGTGAAAAAGTACCTCGACGAAGTCTTCACCGAAGGCCACGGCAGCCTCTATGCCAGCGATGGTCGGACCCGTTCCGACTCGTCGCAGAAGTACGGCAGCGGCGGTCTGATTCAGGGCAAGCAGTACATGCTGTCGCTGACCTGGAACGCACCGCAGCAGGCGTTTGATGACCCGACAGATTTCTTTGAAGCCAAGGGTATCGACGCGGTTTATTTTCCGTTCCACAAGGCCAACGAGTTTTTGGGCATGACCGGGTTGCCGACGTTCCTCTGTGTGGACGTGATGAAGCGCCCGAACATCGAGAATGATGTGGCGCGGTATGAGCAGCATCTGAAAGAGGTGTTCGCTCTCAAGGCTTGAGTGAATCAAGCTACTATCGAATAGCTTGGCCAAGTCCTGTGGCGAGGGAGCTTGCTCCCGCTGGGCTGCGCAGCGGCCCTCGCTTCTACCTGAATCGCAGGGGAGCGCTGCGCACTCCAGCGGGAGCAAGCTCCCTCGCCACGATGAATACTCATTCGATTAGAGAGTTTCCGTGAAAGCCAGATCCGATGAGTTGCAGATTTTCGTCTGCGTGATCGAATGCGGTTCGATTTCCGCCGCTGCCGAGCAGGTCGGCCAGACCCCTTCGGCGGTGAGCCGAACGTTGTCGCGGCTGGAAGCCAAGCTCGACACCACGCTGATCAACCGCACCACGCGACGCATGGACCTGACCGAGGAGGGCAAGTACTTCTTCGAGCAGGCCAAGCTGATTCTCGATCAAATGGACGCCCTCGAAGAGCGTCTGTCCTCACGCCAGCAAACCCCGTCCGGACGCTTGCGAATCAACGCCGCGTCGCCGTTCATGCTGCACGCCATCGTGCCGTACATCGACGAATTCCGAGGCCTGTACCCGGACATCCAGCTCGAACTCAACAGCAATGACCTGATCATTGACCTGCTGGAACAAAGCACCGACGTCGCCATCCGCATCGGCACCCTTGCCGATTCCACATTGCATGCGCGCTCGCTCGGGTGCAGCCCGTTGCTGATCGTCGCCAGCCCGGCGTATCTGGAAAAGCACGGCGCGCCGCAGCAGGTCGCCGACTTGAGCGAACACACCCTGCTCGGTTTCACCCACAACGAAGGCCTCAACCAGTGGCCGCTGCGCTACGTGCACGGCGACCGCTGGCCTATCACCCCGGCGATCAGCGCCTCCAGCGGCGAAACCGTGCGCCATCTGGCGCTGGAAGGCCAGGGCATCGCCTGCCTGTCGCACTTCATGACCATCGACGACATCCGCGCCGGGCGCCTCAAGGTGCTGCTGGCGGAATTCAACAGCGGTTATCGCCAGCCGATCAACGCGGTGTACTACCGTAACTCGCAACTGGCGCTGCGCATTCAGTGCTTCCTCGACTTCATCCAGAGCAAACTTGCGGCCTACGCCAGCGCCGATTTCAAGGGTTGATTCGTGATCCCTGCGCAACAGTGATTTGGGTGATCGCGGGTTTTTCCACCGGGGTTAGCGGTCGATACTCGCGGCATCACTTATTCACGCAGGGAGTTTCTCCATGAACGTATTCATCACCGGCGCTGCCGGATTCATCGGCGGTTCCATCGCCACCGGTCTGGTCCAGGCCGGCCACACCGTCACGGGCCTGGTGCGTAGCGCCGAACAGGCCGAAGAGCTCAAGGCATTGGGCATCACCCCGGTGATCGGCACCCTCGAAGACGCCACGCTGCTGGCCGCACAGGCCCGCGCCGCCGATGCGGTGATCAACGCCGCCAGCAGTGACCATCGCGGCGCGGTCGAAGCGTTGCTCGATGCCCTGCGCGGTTCGAACAAAGTGTTCCTGCACACCAGCGGTTCGAGCATCGTCGGCGATGCCTCGGGCGGCAAGTCCAGCGACGTCATCTACTACGAAGACAACCTGCCGGAACCCACCGTCGACAAGGCTGCCCGCGTGGCCATCGACAATCTGATCCTCGCCGCTGCACAGGACGGCGTGAACTCGGCAGTGATCTGCAACACCTTGATCTACGGCCACAGCCTGGGCGTCAATCGCGACAGCGTGCAGTTGCCACGTCTGCTCAAACAAGCGCGCAAAAGCGGTGTGGTGCGCCATGTCGGCACTGGCCAGAACATCTGGTCCAACGTGCACATCGAAGACGTCGTCGCCCTGTACCTGCTGGCGCTGACCAAAAACGTGCCCGGCACCTTCTACTTTGTCGAAAGCGGCGAAGCCTCATTCATCGACATGACCACCGCCATGGCCCAGGCGCTGAACCTCGGCGAGCCACAAGACTGGCCACTGCAAGACGCCGAAGCCGAGTGGGGCTACGAAATGACCAACTACGGCCTCGGCTCCAACAGCCGCGTTCGCGGCAAACACGCCCGCGAACTGCTGGGCTGGGCACCGAAGCGCACGTCGGTGGTTGAATGGATTCGTAACGAGATGGTGTGAGTTTACGCTACACCGCGTGAAGCCATTCGCGAGCAAGCCCGCTCCCACAAGTAGAACGCATTCTGGCTGAAGGAATGCGATCAAACTGTGGGAGCGGGCTTGCTCGCGAAAGCGCTGGATCAAACAACAGAAAAGTCGAATGGCACGCCGTCATCGTTCTTTTTTTTGTCCCGGTAACCCGCCGCAAACACAGCGGCTGCCAGTGGAATTTAATTTTTAGCGGGGACTTCGCCGGGTGTTCGGGAAATTACCGACTAGGCTGCTACCCCGGTGAAACGAGAGCGGCTGCGATGCATGTCGCCCTCCACGTGTTGCAGGCATGAGGCCCGTTCAGCACGGCACCGCCCATGGAGTTTTCCGGCAAAAGGAATTTGCGATGGCGACACCCATTGATGCCTTCTGGTGAAGGTGTATCCCCCCGGCGGACCTACATCAATCCGCTATCTCCCGACGAGTAATGGTCGGCCATGACGGCCGGCATCTGTCATTGACTCTGGTGTTGCATTGCACGCTACGCGCGTGGGCGAAGCCGTCACCTCAATTGGCGAAAACAAGGAATAGTTATGATCATTTTGGGTATTACGAACAATGATTTGGCGGGTGCTTGCCTGGTACGCGATGGTCAGATTCTTTCAGCGGTCAGTGAAGAGCGTTTCACCCGCATCAAGGACCATAAAATCTGGCCGGCCAAGTCCATCGAGTTTGTGTTGAGCCAGGCCGGCGTGTCACTGGAAGACGTCGATCATGTCGCCTATGGATGGAACGCCGGGTTCAGTGCCGACAAACATCTGGAGTTGTACTTCGATCGCATTGTCGAGGAGGTCAGGAACAACCCTCAAGGCCTTGCGCAGTTCCGTCAGCGTGTGACCGATGAAATCAACAACGACAAGGAAAAACGCGGCGAATTCGACCAGTACGTTGTCGCCAACGGTCTGCAAGGCAAGGCGTATTTCATCGATCACCATGAGTGCCATGCGCTCGGTGCCTATGTCTGCTCGCCATTCGAGGACGCGTTGACCCTGACGTGCGACGGACGCGGCGACTTTCAGTCGCTGACCGTCACCTGGTACAGCCCGACAGAAACCACGGTGCTGCAACGCGAAACCAGTGTCGACAGCCTCGGTTATTTCTACGGCCGGATCACTCACCTGCTCGGTTACAAACCCAACCGGCACGAAGGCAAGGTCACCGGTCTGGCCGCATTCGGCGATCCGCAGAAACTGCTGGGCGTGATGCAGCAGATGATCCGTTTCGAAGACGGCCGCATCAAGGCGCGCTGCGGCGATATGTTCCTGCCGTCCTACAACACCTACAGCGCGCCGCTGGAAACCCTGTTTGCCCGGGAAACCCCCGAGGACATCGCCGCCGCTGTACAGCGTCACAGCGAAGATCTGCTGGTGGCGACCGTCAGCCATCATCTGGCGCAGCGCGGTAGCGCCAACCTGTGCCTGGCCGGCGGTGTGTTTGGCAACGTCAAACTCAACCAGCGCCTGCGCGAGATTCCGGGCGTGAAAGACGTCTACGTGCTGCCGTGCATGGGCGATGGCGGCCTGGCACTGGCTGCTGCGGTCGGTACCGCGTACCTGGAAAACGGCACCCGCTTCAAGAATCCGTCGATGATGCTTGGCCCGGAATCGCGCAGCGTTTCGCAGAACATCAACCTGATCAATCGCGACTACCCTGAGCTCGGTTATCACACGCCGTCGAACATCATCGAAGTGCTGACCGAGGCCCTGACGGAAAATCAGGTGCTGGGCATGTTCAAGGGCAAGATGGAGTTCGGCCCGCGTTCGCTGTGCAATCGCAGCATCGTCTATCACGCCCAGGATGCGGAGGTGAACGACTGGCTCAACAAACGCATGCATCGCACCGAGTTCATGCCCTTCGGCCCGGTCACCGCCATCGAGCAGGCGCCGGCCTGCTACGTCGGTTGGGACGAGGAGCAAGTGGCCGCCGATACCATGACCATGACCTACGATTGTCATCCGCAATTCAGCGAGGCGAGTCCGGCCGTGGTGCACATCGATGGCACCGCGCGCCCGCAGATCATTCGCCCGCAGAACGACCCGTTCATGCATCGCCTGCTGACGGCCTGGCACCAGAAAACCGGTCAGGCAGCCTTGATCAACACCTCGTTCAACCGCCACGAAGAGCCGATCGTGTGTTCTTCCCAGGACGCACTGGATGCGTTGAAAGAAGGCATGGTCGATCTGGTGGTCATGAGTGAATCGCTGATCGTCTGGCGCAAGGGCAAAAACAGCTTCACTCAGCAACGCTTCGAATAATGGATGCTATTCAGGGCTCCTGGGGAGCCCTGCTTCTGGAGTGTCAGGCGTATGGTTGACGAATGTATTTAATCTTTTTCGGGTTCTTTGCGGCGGAAGGGATCATCTATCCGTTCTGGCCGACCTGGCTGGATTCCCTGGGCTTCAGTGCCAGTGAAATCGGCTTGCTGATCGCCGCGGCGTATTGGCCACAGGTGGTGACCGGGGTGCTGATCACCTATGTGGCCGACTGGCGCGTGGATCAGTTGCGGCTCGCCGCTGTTCTGAGCGTTACCGCCGCGTTGTGTACGTTGCTGTTCTACTTCATCCCGGCGCACTTATGGATGTTCGTGTGCCTGAGTGTGCTGTTTGGCGGGCTGTGGATGGTGGTACTGCCGCTGTCCGAGTCTTACCTGCTCAAGCGCGACAAACTGGCCCTGCAGAATTACGGCTGGGTGCGGGCGGTAGGCTCTTCGGCGTTTATCCTGACCTCGACCCTCGGCGGCTTTCTGTTTGCGCAGTACAGCCAGTCGTGGGTGCCGCTGGTGATCGCGGCGAGCATGTTGCTCACCGCCGTGGCGTGTCTGCGCCTGAAGCGCCAGGTGTCGCGGGCGCATCTGGCGCCGCCCGGCCCGGCGCGCAAACGGCCGGACTGGAAAGCGCTGTTGGCACACAAGAGCCTGCTGATCGCGATTGCTGCCGCCAGCTTCATTCAGCTGAGCCACACCCTGTACTTTTCCACGGCTTCGATCGGTTGGGGGGTGAAGGGTTTCTCTTCCTCGGCGATCGGCATGTTCTGGGCGGTGGCGGTGATTGCGGAAATCACCTGGTTCGCGCTCTCCAACAAGGTCCTGGCGTTTTGCGCGCCGTTGTCCCTGGTGATGTTTTCCAGTGTCTGTGCGGCACTGCGCTGGGCGCTGTTTTCCAACAGCGACGCGGTGTCGCTGATCCTGCTGGGGCAGTGCCTGCACGCGCTGAGCTTTGCCGCCTACCACGCGGCGATCATGCGCTTTATTCGCGACCAGGCACCGCAGGATATTCAGGTCTTTACTCAAGGGGTTTATTACTCCCTGGCGGTGGCGTTGCCCATGGGCCTGGCCACACCTTTCGCCGGCTACCTGTACCAGACCCGGCCGCAGTGGTCCTACTACGTGATGGCGCTGTTCGCGTTGGTCGGAACGGTGCTGGCGTTCATTGCTCATCAGAAAATGCGAAGTTCAACTCATGGCTCAACAAACGTTTACAGCCGTCTGCTTTGATATGGACGGCGTGCTCATTCAGTCGCGCGAGGTGATTGAACACGCCTGGACCACCGTGGCGCGCGAGTACGGGATCAGCGTCGATCAGGCGTTCATCGACGAACACATCCACGGCCGCCCCGGTGGTTACACCCTCAAGACCTTGTTTGCCGAGTTCGACGAAGCACAGCGGGTGGCGATCAAGCGTGAAGTCGACGCCATCGAGCAGGTGACGAACTGTGCGCTGGTGCCAGGCGTCGCGACGTTGATCGCCCGACTCCGCGAGCACGCCGTGCCCCTGGCGCTGGTCACCAGCAGTTGGCGGGCGCGGGTCGACCACGTTCTGCAGCAACACAACCTGATGTCGGCATTCGACAGCATCATCTGCCGCGACGACGTGCGCAGCGGCAAACCGGCCCCCGATCCCTATCGCCTGGCCGCAGCACAACTGGGCCGGCAAAGTGATGAGTGCCTGGTCTTCGAAGACTCGGTCAGCGGTGTGCAGTCGGCGGTCAGCAGTGGCGCACTGTGTATCGGCATTGGCGACGACCCGACGCTGACCGCGCATGGCGCTGCAGGCGTGTATGCCGATTTCACCCGGCTTGCGCTTAGGCTGAACGGCAGGGGCGCGCACGGTTATGCCGATGGAGCGCTGTCCATCAACGCGCACCCGACCCGGAGGTTTGCCCGCTCATGACATTGACCTTGCAGCACGCCAGCGTGCTCTGGAAATTCCTCGGTGCGGGGCGCCAACACAGCGCCAGTGAATTGATCGTAGTCTGCGGCTCCTACGACCTGCGGGTCTGCGATTACGCCTGCCAACTCCTGAAAGACGGCGTGGCCCCCCACCTGTTGTTCACCGGCAATACCGGCAACTGGACCAGGCATTTGTGGGAACGCACCGAAGCCGATATTTTTGCCCAACACGCGTTGATGCAAGGGGTGAGGGCAGAGCAGTTCACCCTGGAAACCCGCGCGACCAATTTTGCCGAAAACATTGCGTTTGCCCGGGCGATGTTTCCCGACGTGCGTCGCGCGACCTTTCTGACCAAGCCCAATTCGATCCGGCGCGTGGCGTTGACCTTGCCCGTGCAATGGCCCGGCCTGGAAGCCTTTGTGGATGCGCCGTCGTTCCGATTTCCCGATGACGTCAGCAATCTGATCGGGGTCTTGGGCCTGATCGACGAAATGGTCGGCGATGTGCACCGCATCATGGTTTACCCTTCGTTGGGTTTTCAGGTCGAGCAGGTCATCCCCGAAGAGGTTCAGGTAGCCTGGCGGTATCTGGTGGAGCAAGGCTTCTATCACCATTTGATCAAGGGCAGGAGTTGACGCTGACTCCCGCCGGGAGACAGACATGCAATACGACACGCTGATCCGCAACGCCACCGTCATCGATGGCAGCAACACGCCCGGCTACCGCGCCGATGTGGCGATTCTCAACGGGCGCATCGAACGTATCGGCGACTTGCACGATGCTCGCGCCACGGAAGAAATCGACGCCGCCGGCCGCGTGCTCGCCCCGGGTTTCATCGACGTGCACACCCACGACGACACCGTGGTCATCCGCCAGCCGCAGATGCTGCCCAAGCTCAGCCAGGGCGTGACCACGGTGATTGTCGGCAACTGTGGGATCAGCGCCTCGCCGGTCAGTTTGCAAGGCAATCCGCCGGACCCGATGAACCTGCTCGGCAGCGCAGCGGCGTTCGTCTATCCGCGCTTCAGCGATTACCGCGCCGCCGTCGAAGCGGCGAACACCACGCTGAACGTCGCTGCACTGGTCGGCCACACGGCACTGCGCAGCAATCACCTCGACGACTTGTTCCGCACCGCCACGCCAGATGAAATCGCCGCCATGCGCGAGCAACTGCGTGAAAGCCTTGAAGCCGGCGCGCTCGGTTTATCCACAGGCCTGGCCTACGCCAGCGCCTTTAACGCCTCCACCGACGAAGTGACGCAACTGACCGAAGAGCTCACGGCGTTCGGCGCGGTGTACACCACCCATCTGCGCAGTGAATTCGAGCCGGTGCTGGAGGCGATGGACGAAGCGTTCAGCATTGGCCGTCACTCGCGGTCACCGGTGATCATTTCCCACCTCAAATGTGCCGGTGTCGGTAACTGGGGGCGTAGTCCGCAGTTGCTCACGGCGTTGGAGGAAGCAGCGAAAACCCAGCACGTAGGATGCGATTGCTATCCCTACGCGGCGAGTTCTTCGACCCTGGATCTGAAGCAAGTCACCGACGCCCACCGCATCACCATCACCTGGTCGACACCGCATCCTGAAGTCAGCGGACGCGACCTGATCGACATCGCCGCCGAATGGAACGTGCCACTGCTCGAAGCCGCCAAGCGCCTGCAACCGGCGGGCGCGGTGTACTACGGCATGGACGAGGCCGATGTACGAAAAATCCTCGCGCATCCATTGTCGATGGTCGGGTCTGACGGCCTGCCGGAAGACCCGTTCCCACATCCACGCCTGTGGGGCGCTTTCCCACGGGTACTCGGACATTTCAGTCGCGATGTCGGGCTGTTTCCGCTGCACACCGCCGTGCACAAGATGACCGGTCTGTCGGCAGCGCGGTTTGGCTTGCAGGAGAGGGGCGAGATTCGTGAAGGTTATTGGGCGGACCTGGTGTTGTTCGATCCACTGACCGTGCGCGATGTGGCGGATTTCCATGATCCGCAGCGAGCGGCGCAGGGGATTGATGGGGTGTGGGTCAATGGGGTGTTGAGTTATCGCGATGGGCAGGCGAATGGGCGTCGGGAAGGGCGGTTTCTGGCGAGGAATGGGGATTTGCGCGAGGGGTTTCATTGATTGCCAAGCCCCTGTAGGAGCTGCCGAAGGCTGCGATCTTTTGATCTGTGTCTCATAGTGGCACTCTGAGATTAAAGAATGTCGAAACCAAGCCGAATTGCTGACATCCAGCCCAGCTAAACTCTTGGGCCAACCAGTCAGGGAGCACCCCATGAGCTTCGGCAAAACCACTCCGATCCTGCGGATCTTCGATGAAGCCAAGGCGTTGGAATTCTACGTCGACTTCCTCGGCTTCAAGATCGATTGGCAGCATCGCTTCGAAGCGAACTTCCCGTTGTATGTGCAGGTGTCACGTGGCGAGTGCGTGCTGCACCTGTCGGAGCATCACGGCGATGCGACGCCGGGTTCGGCGCTGCGCATCGAGACCGATGAGCTGGAGGCGTTCCAGCAGCAATTGGTGGCCAAGGACTACAAGTTCTCGCACCCACAGATTCAGGCGATGCCGTGGGGCAGTCAGGACATGACGATTGCTGATCCGTTTGGTAATCGGTTGGTGTTCACCAACGCGATCAGTGTTTGATTCTAGCCAGACAAAAAAGCCCGCTGACAGACCGTTAAGGTCTGGCAGCGGGCTTTTTCGTTATTCGGTCGGCACTAATTGATCCAGCACCCGGTTGACGGCGATTTCCGCCACCATCACTACTTGTGCGATGCCTTGCAGGGTCTTGCGGTGTGAGCCTTCAAGCAGGCCGGCAAAGTCGTTGAGCATCACGGTGGCCGAGCCCAGGGTTTCGCTGGCGTCGGCCAGCAACGGTTCGGTGCCGCTGGCCGGGTTGGCCATGTAGAGGCGATTGGGCTGGTACGGGGTGGCCATGATGGCGGGCGTCGGTGGGCCGAGGTAATGGTCGAGGGCACGCTCGGCGGCTTCGTGGAATTTCCTTGAAGCGGGGGATTCGTAGGGGGAGGCCGGACCGGTGTCCGGTGGGTTTGGCGTAACTTTGAACATAGGCTGTGTTCCCGTCATTGAGCGCCAACCCCTTTGCTACTAAACGAAAGGGTGGCAGCTGTACGCAGGTTAGTAGACCGGGGAACTCAGCTTAAGCCGGCGCGCCGAAGCGCCCTACGTACAGCCACCATCAAGCTCAGGTACGAGAGCACCTGTGATGAATGTACGACCAGCAGAATTACCACGGGCTACTAAACCCGATCACTGGAAATCAGTGATGGACTCAAGTTAACGACGGGCTCCAAGGCGCACAAGCCAGCGGATTCTGGCGTAGCCGTAGGCAGTGGCGCAAGGATTTGTAGGCAGTAGGGCGTAACACTGAGTGTCTTTAAACAGGTGTGCTGGAAGGTGTTTATTGCGCTACAGAAGCGGAGGATTTGTCTGTCGGATTGAGGTGAGGCGACTGGCGCCTTCGCGAGCAAGCCCGCTCCCACAGGGGATTTATGTCGTACACAAAATCTGCATCCACTGAAGATCCACGGTGGGAGCGGGCTTGCTCGCGAAGAGGCCAGTCCCGTCACCCCCGATGCATCTGCCGAAACTCCCCCGGTGGCATCCCGCGCCGGCTCTTGAACGTACGATGAAACGACCGCGGCTCGGTAAACCCCAGATACTGCGCGATGTCCTGAATCGGCAAGGTGCTGTTGAGCAGGTAATGCTCCGCCAGCTCCTGACGCAAATCATCCAGAATCTGCTGATACGACGTCCCCGCCTGATGCAACTGGCGTTGCTGAGGAATTCTCAGTAGGGTTTTTGGTATGGCGCCAGTCCCGTCACCCCCGATGCATCTGCCGAAACTCCCCCGGCGGCATCCCGCGCCGGCTCTTGAACGTGCGATGAAATGACCTCGGCTCGGTAAACCCCAGATACTGCGCGATGTCCTGAATCGGCAACGTGCTGTTGAGCAAGTAATGCTCCGCCAGCTCCTGACGCAAATCATCCAGAATCTGCTGATACGACGTCCCCGCCTGATGCAACTGGCGTTGCAATGTGCGCACCGACACCGCGAGCTGTTCGGCTACCTGTTCCTTGCGCGGCAAGCCTTCCTTGAGCAACTGACGCAGGATGCTTTTGACCCGCTGCTCCAGCGATGCATCCTCCAGCGTTGCCATCAAGCCCATCGCGTGTTCTTCCAGCGTACGCAGCAATTGCGCATCGGCCTGACGCAGCGGTAATTGCAGATACGCCAGCGGCACGATCAGCGCCGAATAGGCCTGCTCGAACAGCACCGGGCAATCGAAAAAAGCTTCGTACTGCGCCTGGGTAGCGTCTGGCGGGCACGGATGTTCCAGCCACACGGCGGCGGGCGACATCTGTGTGTCGGCAATCCAGCGTGCATATTGCAGCCACGAGCCAAGAACGTTTTCCACCAGATGCCGGCGAATCCGCGGACGCTCGTAGCGGCAAGTCCAGATCAGATGCACGTGGCCTTCCTGCACTTCGGCGCGGCTGACGCCCATGTCGCCCACCAGTTTTTCGAACGGCATGATCCGGCTCATGGCATCGCCCAGGGTCGCGCAGTTCATGGTGATGTAACCGAGCACGCTCCAGGAATTGGGCAGGACGAAATTGGCCGCGTTGAGACCAAACAGCGGATCGCCCGAGTGCTCGCAGAAATAATCGAGCAGGCGTTCATGGGTTTCGCCCGGCAGGCGCAGGCTGTTGTCGCTCAGTTGCTGCGCCTGCAATCCGGCTGCCGCCAACGCCGGCTCGATGGCCATGCCCAGTTGCTCGGCATGGCGCACGTATTTGAGCAGCGGCGGAACCGAGGTGAAGCCGAGCGATTGCATGATCCGAATTCCTTGATCAAGGCCTGCGTGAGCGAATGAATGCCTGAAAGGTAATTTGAAACCCCGACTAAAGTAAATGGCTGGCACTTGCGCGACGTTTGACTCAATTGGCTACTCGAACTGGCCGGATGCGACCGTGACACTTTTTGGCCGCTGACTAGTATGGAGGCCTGCCACATCACTGATCAGACTGCATAAGAAGGACACACGCATGCGACGCTGGAACGGCTGGGGAGAGGCAACAACGGTGGTCGAACTGCCGGCCCAGGGCGCGAGTTTTCTCCATGAACGGCTGGGGGCCGGGCGCGCGTTGCCCGATGCCACGCTGGAGTCGGCATTGGCGCGGGTGCCGCTCTCGCGATTGGCGGCGCACACCTTGTACAGCGTCGATGCCCATGACCGTCTGCTGCACGCCCGGGGCCAGAGCCTACCGGACTGGCTGGCGCTGCGCGAAGGTGCGCTGGGCATCTATCCGGACGCGGTGGCGTTCCCGGAAACCGCCGAACAGATCCGTCAATTGCTGTCGCTCGCCCATGAGCAGGACCTGTGCCTGATTCCCTATGGCGGCGGCACCTCGGTGGCCGGGCACATCAATCCGCCGGATTCGGCGCGGCCGGTGGTGACCGTGTCGCTGGCGCGGATGAATCGCCTGATCGATCTCGACGAGGCCAGCCAATTGGCGACGTTCGGCCCCGGTGCCAGTGGCCCGCAGGTGGAAAGTCAGCTGCGCGCTCGCGGCTACACGCTGGGGCATTTCCCGCAGTCGTGGGAGTTGTCGACGCTGGGCGGTTGGGTCGCCAGTCGCTCCAGCGGTCAGCAGTCGTTGCGCTATGGGCGTATCGAGCAATTGTTCGCTGGCGGCACCCTGGAAACCTTTGCCGGGCCACTGGAAATTCCGACCTTTCCAGCCTCGGCCGCGGGGCCTGATCTGCGCGAAGTGGTGCTCGGTTGCGAGGGCCGCTTCGGGATCATTTCCGAGGTCAAAGTGCGGGTCAGTCCGCTGCCCACCGATGAGCGTTTCTACGGCGTTTTCCTGCCCAGTTGGAGCAAGGCGCTGCAAGCGATCCGCCAATTGGCTCAGGCGCGGGTGCCGCTGTCGATGCTGCGCCTGTCGAACGCGGTGGAGACCGAAACCCAACTGGCGCTGGCCGGGCATCCGCAGCAGATCGCCTGGCTGGAGAAGTATCTGAACCTGCGCGGTGCCGGTGAAGGCAAATGCCTGCTGACCTTCGGCGTGACCGGCAACCGCCGGCAAAACGCGCTGTCGCTGAGCCAGGCGCGGCAGCATCTGAAAGCCTTCGGTGGCGTGTTCACCGGCACCTTGCTTGGTAAGAAATGGGCGCAGAACCGCTTCCGTTTCCCCTACCTGCGCGAGAACCTGTGGAACGCCGGTTACGTGGTCGACACCCTGGAAACCGCCACTGACTGGAGCAACGTCGACCACCTGCTCAACCTGATCGAAAACAGCTTGCGCGATGCCTTGGCGGCGCAGGGCGAACGGGTGCATGTGTTCACCCATCTGTCCCACGTCTACGGCGAAGGCTCGAGCATCTACACCACTTACGTGTTTCGCCCGGCGGCGGATTATCCGGCGACGCTGGCGCGCTGGCAGGCACTCAAGCACGCGGCCAGCCAGACCATCGTCGACAACCACGGCACCATCAGCCACCAGCACGGCGTCGGCAAGGATCACGCGCCGTATCTGCCACGCGAGAAAGGCGCACTGGCGATGGACACCTTGCAGGCGCTGAGCAAGCACTTCGATCCGGCCGGGCGCCTCAACCCCGGCACGCTGTTGCAGGAGTGACGGTCATGCATCCGGACTGGAACGCCGCATGGCGCCAGCAAACCTTGCCGACATTGGCCGACGAAACCTGGGATCTGATCGTCGTCGGCGGCGGCATCAGCGGTGCCGGCATCCTGCGCGAAGCGGCGCGGCGTGGCTGGCGTTGTCTGCTGCTGGAACAACGGGATTTCGCCTGGGGCACCTCCAGCCGATCGTCGAAAATGGTCCATGGCGGTTTGCGTTACATCGCCAAGGGCCATTGGCGCCTGACCCGCGATTCAGTGCGCGAGCGGCAGCGTCTGCTCGACGAAGCGCCGGGGCTGGTGGAGCCGATGAGTTTCATGATGCCGCACTATCGCGGCGGCTTTCCCGGGCCGCGTGTGTTCGGTGGCTTGTTGTCGGTGTACGACGCGTTGGCGGGACGCCGCAGCCATCGTTTTCATGATGCGCAGCAACTGCGTTTTCTGGCGCCGGGGGTGAAGGAAAATCACCTGCTCGGCGGTACCTGTTTTGTCGATGCGCTGACCGATGACGCACGGCTGGTGATGCGCGTATTGAGCGAAGCGCGGGCCGATGGCGCGGCGGTGTTCAACGGGGTGCGCGTCGAACATTTGCTGCGCGAAAACGGTCGGGTGTGTGGGGTGCAGATCGAGGACTGCGAAGCGGGTGGATCGCTGCAATTGCGTTGCGGCGTGCTGGCGGTGGCGACCGGGGCGTGGGCTGAGCGCCTGCGTTTGCCCGAGGCTCCGCGACAGTTGCGGCCATTGCGCGGCAGCCATCTGCTGCTGCCGGGCTGGCGCTTGCCGGTGGCGCAGGCGTTGACGTTTCTGCATGCGCGCGACCGTCGGCCAGTGTTCGTTTTTCCGTGGGAAGGGGCGACGGTGGTTGGCACCACCGACCTCGATCATCGCGAGAATCTGGATCAGAGCGCGAGCATCAGCGCCGACGAACTCGACTATCTGCTGGCGGCCTGCACGCAACAATTTCCAGGTGCCGAAGTGACGGCGAGCGATGTGCTGTCGACCTGGTCCGGCGTACGTCCGGTGGTCGGCAGCGCGGCGGCTGAGCAGCAAGGCAAACCGTCGAATGAAACCCGTGAACATGTGCTGTGGCAGGAGCCGGGTTGCGTCACCCTGGCCGGCGGCAAACTGACGACGTTTCGCCCGCAAGCCATCGAAGTGCTCAAGGCCTGCGCCGACATGCTTGGCCGCGATTTCGAAGATGACGGCGCAGCGGTTTTTGCCGCTGTAGCGCCACTGCCGATCCCCGGACTCAGCCCGCAACAGTGGCGACGTCTGGCCGGCAGGCACGGCCGTGATCTGCCGCGACTGGCGCAGCTGATCACCGAGTTGGGCCACGAAACGGTCGGCAACACCGACACCTTGTGGGCAGAACTGGCCTTCGCCTGTGAGGCGGAAATGGTCCTGCACCTCGATGATCTGTTGCTGCGCCGCACCCGACTGGGCCTGTTGCTGGCGCGCGGTGGCGAAGAGCATTTCGCTGCCATCCGCCAACGCTGCCAGCCACGCCTGGGCTGGGACGATGCACACTGGCAGCAAGAGCTGCAACGTTACCGGACGTTGTGGCAACGCCATCACGGTCTGCCGGATGCCACGCCTTGAGGCCCCTTGAAGAGAGCGCCATGGATAACCACCCGAACACGCGTTACCTGCTGGCGATCGACAACGGCACCCAGAGCGTGCGCGCATTGCTCTTCGATTTGCAGGGCAATCTGCTCGGTAAAGGCAAGGTCGAGTTGCAGGCGTATTACTCGACGCAACCGGGCTGGGCCGAGCAGAACCCGGAATATTATTGGGCAAAACTCGGCGAAGCCTGTCAGCAGGTATGGGCGCAAACCGGGATTGATCGCTCGCAGATTGCCGGGGTGTCGCTGACCACTCAGCGCGGCACAGTGATCAACGTCGATGCTCAGGGCAAGCCGCTGCGCCCGGCCATTCTGTGGCTCGATCAGCGGCAGAGCGAAGTCGAGGGCGGGATCAAGGGGCCGTGGGGCTGGCTGTTCAAACTGGTCGGCGCGCAGGCCACCGTGGATTATTTTCGCGCTCAGGCCGAGGCCAACTGGATCGCCAGACACCAGCCTGAAGTATGGGCAGCGACCGACAAGTTTTTGCTGCTCTCGGGGTTTCTCACCCATCGTTTGTGTGGGCGCTTTGTCGACTCGGTGGGTTGTTGCGTCGGCTATTTGCCGTTCGACTTCAAACGCCTGAAATGGGCCGCACCCAGCGACTGGAAATGGCAGGCGCTGGCGGTGCGTCCGGAGCAATTGCCGACCTTGCACAAACCCGGCGAAACCCTTGGCTACATCAGCGCTGAAGCGAGCCGCCACACGGGGATTCCCGAGGGGCTGCCGCTGATTGCCGCGGGCGCCGACAAGGCCTGCGAAGTGGTCGGTTCCGGCGTGGTCGATGCGAGCACGGTGTGCCTGTCCTACGGCACCACCGCGACGATCACCAGCACTCGCTCGCGCTACCTGGAAATCGTTCCGCTGATCCCGCCGTACCCCTCGGCGGTGCCGGATCAGTACAACTGCGAGGTGATGATTTATCGCGGTTACTGGATGGTCAGCTGGTTCAAGAACGAGTTCGGCCTGCGCGAGATGCAGCAGGCAAAAGAGCAGGGCATTGAACCCGAGCAACTGTTCGATGCGCTGGTGAATGCGGTGCCGCCGGGATCGATGGGGCTGATGCTGCAACCGTACTGGTCGCCGGGGATTCGTGAGCCGGGTGTCGAAGCCAAAGGCGCGATGATCGGCTTCGGCGACGTGCACACCCGCGCGCACATTTACCGGGCGATTCTGGAAGGGCTGGCGTATGCGCTGCGCCAGGGGCTGGAGAACATCGAGAAGCGCTCGAAGGTGTCGATCAAGCGCCTGCGAGTGGCGGGTGGCGGTTCGCAGAGTGATGCGGCGATGCAGCTGACGGCGAATATTTTTGGTCTGCCGGCGGAGCGCCCGCATGTGTACGAAGCGTCCGGGCTGGGCGCGGCGATCTGTTGTGCGGTGGGGTTGGGCTTGTATGCGGATTTCCCCACGGCGATCGCTGCGATGACCCGGGTCGGCGCGGTGTTCACACCGCAGCCCGAGGCGCAGCAGGTCTATGAGCGTTTGTACAACGAGGTGTACCTGCGCATGTATCGCCAGCTCAAACCGTTGTACCAGAGCATCCGCAAAATCACCGGTTACCCCGCTTAAAAGTACGGTGGTGATCTCCTGTGGGAGCGGGCTTGCTCGCGAAGGCGGTGTGTCAGCTTGCACCTGTTTGACTGACACACCGCCATCGCGAGCAGGCTCACTCCTACAGGGGGGCGTGGTGATTCGCACATGGCGCTATCGGAGACTTTTTCTGGTGAGATCGGACAGTGTCAGCGCCGTAGGCGGTTGTTAGGCTCAACCCCCACGGCACCTCCAATAAGAATTAAAAGCAATGAAGCTGACATTTCTCCTGTTGCTGCTTTGTGCAATGGCCCCGACGGCGTGGGGCTGGTCGAATCACACGGTGGGCAGCTATCTGGCGTTGCAGGAACTGCCGGCGCTGCGCAATGCGCCGCCGGTCGAGGTCGAGCCGCTGGAGCGTTTTCTCGCCGAGCAGTATCCGGCCGTGGTCGCGCTGCTGGAGCAACAGGAAAACTTCGCCCGTGAACACTTCACCCAGTACCCGCCGCGCCCCGACAATCTGAAGCTGCCCGCGGTGCCGGGCGACAATCTGCGCCACGATTTTCTCACGGCGTTGCGGCTCAATCCGCGCATTCATCTGGCGATGGTCATTCAGCCGCTGCCGGGCCAAGACCTGCCCGAACGCGAACACCTCAGTGCCGATCAGGTGATGGTCGAGCAGACGCTTTCGCCATGGAATCGTCAGCGTTTCATTCGCGTGGCGGACGGCGAAAAAGTCGCGGCGCTGGCGGTATTGGCAAGCGCCGCCGACGAGCCGGATTACGGTCACGACATCAACCTGTTCAGCGATAACCCCGGCGAGGTCGGCGCGCTGTATGGCTTCGGCCCGCAGCCGTTTGGCGATGCGCGTTTTCAGTACAGCTCGCAGGCGCCGTTCCACATGGGCTTCTTCCATGAAAGCCCGGTGGTGTATGCCGCTGCCGGATTTCTTCAGCGCAGTTGGCCGGACTGGCGCGCCTATCAGTACCTGGGGTTGGCGCGTTTGGCGTTCGCCTCTGGCCATCCTTACTGGGGTTACCGCTTTCTCGGATGGGGCGCGCACCACGTGCAGGACCTGACCCAGCCGTATCACGCCAAGCCATTGCCCGGGGTCGAACTGCCGAGCCTGTTGCTGCTGGAAGGCAAGGCGCTGGCCGGTTTTGCCGATGATAAAAAAGCCTCGATCGAGCGCGTCGCCACCCGCCATATGGAAATCGAGAAATATCAATCGACCTGGTTGCGCCGCGTGCTGCGCGCCGGTCAGGCGCATCCGATGCTCGCGGCCTACGCCGATGTCGCTCAAGACCAACAGTATCCGCCGTACTCGGTGGACTACTTGCGCGACGTGGTCAGCGCCGAGTCGGTCGAGGACTCGGCGGCGTTCGATGAAGCCATCGGCCAGTGGCTGGAGACGGCCCCGCTGACCAGTGATTTCAGCAGCGGCAATCAGGTGCAGCGCGAGACATTCGAGCATCCGGCACTCAATCAGCAGCTGTTCAAACTGCTCGGGCATTTCGGCGCGCACAGCCGGATTTATGTCCGTGCCGGACTGGCACCGTAGCCATCGCGGCCACGCAAAAAAACAATAAGAACAAGGAAGGAGGAACCCATGATCAACACTCGATTGCGCCTCACCGGCGTGGCACTGCCCGGTGTCGGCCTGGCAGGGCTGCTGCAACTCTGCGCGGTGGACGCGGTGCAGGCTGCCGAGTTCAGCGTGCTGGACAATCAAGTCACCGGCTCGATCGACACGACCCTGTCCTATGGGCGTTTGTGGCGGGTGCAGGGCCGCGACAAGAACAACGATGACGTCAACACCAACGACGGCAATCGCAACTTCGACACCGGGCTGGTTTCCGAGGTGTACAAGATCACTTCGGAGCTGGAGGCCAACTATCAGAACTACGGAATGTTCCTGCGCGGCACGGCGTTCTACGACACCCAGTTGATGGACAAACGCAACGATTACTACCGCAACAACAACCCGGCGCAGCCGAGCCAGAGCTACCCGCAGGACGACCGTTTCACCAGCCAGACCCGCGACATCGCCGGCAGCCGGATCGAGATGCTCGACGCCTATGTCTACGGCAACTGGGACGTGGCGCAGATGCCGGTCACCGCGCGGGTCGGTCGTCAGGTGTTCAACTGGGGCGAGGGGATTTTCTATCGCGGCGGGATCAACACCACCAACCCGGTGGACGCGGCGAAATACCGTTTGCCGGGGGCCGAGGTCAAGGAAGTGCTGATGCCGGTGGAGGCCGTGAGCTTCAACATTGGCCTCAGCGATTCGCTGACCCTGGAGAGCTTCTACCAGACCAACTGGAAGGAGACCCGCATCGATCCGGTCGGGACTTTCTACTCGCAGACCGACCTCTTCGCTGATGGCGGCAACACCGGTTACAACAACTTCAGCGGCACGGCGCTCGACACCCCGGTGCCGGGCTTCGGCAACGTCATCGGGCTATACAGCGCACTGGGCAACAACCCGTTGCTCGGCCCGGCGCTGAAAAGCACCGGCCTGTACGCCAACGGTGTGACCCCGGCCTACGGCAACACGCTGAAAGTGGCGTCGATCGGCAAGGACTACAACGCGCGCAACGACGGCCAGTTCGGCTTCGCCTTCCGCTACATCGCCGAGGAACTCAACAGCACCGAGTTCGGCCTGTACCTGGTCAATTACCACGCCAAGGAACCGACCATTGCCGCTGACCTCGGTGGCTACAAAGGCATCGACATGAATGCCCTGACCAACATGCTCTCCAGCGTCGCTGGCAGTCAGGCCGGGGCGCTGGCGAATGGTCTGGCGACAGCCGACGTGATGGGCAATATTCAGGCGCATCGGCGCTATGCCGAAGACATCCGCATGTACGGTTTCAGCTTCAACACCACTTTGGGCCAGGCCTCGGTGTTCGGTGAGATTGCCTACCGGCCGAACCTGCCAATCGGCATCGCCGCGACTAACGACTTGATCGGCGACCTGGCCAACGGTGCCGCCGTAGCGGTGACCGGCAAGGCGATCAACGTCGGCGGGCAGATGGTCACCCTCGACAGCGAGATCAATAACGCCGAACGCGTGGAGGCGTTCAACACCTCATTGGGCAGCATCTACAACTTCGGCCCGACGCTGTCGTTCGACTCGATGTTCGGCATCTTCGAACTGGCTTCCGAGCACCTGCGCGGCAGCAGTCTGCAATACACCGCCTACGACGGCAGCACGCGCTATTACGCCGGTACCGGCAACACCTCTTATGTGTCCGGCGGTGATCGTGACGATCAGGTCAACCGCAATTCCTACAGCTACACGGTGATGTTCAACGGCACCTGGAACGACGTGTACGCCGGGGTCAACGTCTCGCCTTACGTCGTCTACAAGGACGACTTCAAGGGCAACAGCTATCAGGCCGGCAACACCATCGACGGGCGCAAGGCCTACACCCTGGGGATCAAGGCCAACTACCAGAACAAGCTCGAAGCCGAGGTGCAATACACCAACTTCTGGGGCGGCGGACAGAACAACGGGATTCGCGACCGCGACAACGTCGGGTTCAACCTCAAGTATTTCCTTTGATATCCAGAACACAGGCGCACCCCCTTGTAGGAGTGAGCCTGCTCGCGATAGCGGATTTTCAGTCGCAGTAGATGTTGTCTGACACACCGCTATCGCGAGCAGGCTCACTCCTACAAAGGACTTGCGGTGATTTTCAGACCTCACCCCCATCTCGGAGATCGATCATGTTTTACACATCACGATTCAGCAAAACCACGCTGGCGCTGGTTCTGGGCCTCACCGCCGGCAGCGTCCTCGCCGCCATCACCCCGCAACAAGCCGAACAACTGAAAACCACCCTCACGCCCATGGGCGCCGAGCGCGCCGGCAACGCCGCCGGCACCATTCCGGCCTGGACCGGCGGCATCACCCAGGCGCCCGCCGGCTACAAACCGGGCCAACATCACCCGGACCCATATGCGGCGGACAAGCCGTTGTTCACCATTACCAAGGCCAACCTCGACCAGTACAAGGCCCACCTCAGCCCCGGTCAGATTGCGCTGTTCAACAGCTACCCGGACACGTTCCAGATGCCGGTCTACCCGTCGCGTCGCTCGGGTTCGGCGCCGCAGTGGCTGTATGACAACACCCTGAAGAACGCGACCTCGGCCAAGCTGCTGGAGGGCGGCAGCGGATTCGCCGATGCCTACGGTGGCGTGCCGTTCCCGGTGCCCAAGGACGGCATCGAAGTGCTGTGGAACCACATCACCCGTTATCGCGGAATCTACGTGGTACGTCGCGCGTCCGAAGCCCCGGTGCAGCGCAACGGCAGCTTTGCCCTCGTCACCTCGCAGCAGGAAGCGCTGTTCAACTTCTACCGTCCGGGCGGGCAGTACGCCGACCTGAAAAACATCCTGTTCTACTACCTCGCTTTCGTGAAAAGTCCGGCGCGGCTGGCCGGTGGTGCGGCGTTGGTGCACGAGATGCTCGATCAGCTCAAGGACCCGCGCCAGGCCTGGGTCTACGACGCCGGCCAACGCCGCGTGCGCCGCGCGCCGAACCTGGCATATGACACGCCGATCGCCTCGTCCGATGGCCTGCGCACGGCGGACGATACCGACCTGTTCAACGGCTCGCCGGACCGCTACGACTGGAAGCTCAAGGGCAAGCAGGAAATCTACATTCCCTACAACAACTACAAGGTCGGCAGCCCCGACGTGAAGTACGCACAACTGCTGACCCCGGGCCACCTCAACCCGCAATTCACCCGCTATGAGCTGCACCGTGTGTGGGTGGTCGAAGGCAACCTCAAGCCGGGCGCGCGGCATATCTATTCCAAGCGCGTGCTGTTTCTCGACGAGGACAGCTGGGGCGCGGCGCTGGTTGATCAATACGATGGGCGAGGGGAGTTGTGGCGGGTGTCGATGGCCTACCTGAAAAACTTCTACGACCTGCCGACCACCTGGAGCGCACTGGACGTGTTCCACGACCTGCAGGCCCGGCGTTACTACGTGCAGAACCTCGACAACGAAGAAGCCTCCACCGTGGACTTCTCGCAACCGGTGCCGGAAGACGCGTATTTCATGCCGTCGGCGTTGCGCCAGCGCGGGACGCGCTAAGGGGCACCGGACTGCTGATCGAACGCAATCCCTGTAGGAGTTGCCGCAGGCTGCGATCTTTTGACTTTGATTTTTTAAAACAAGATCAAAAGATCGCAGCCTGCGGCAGCTCCTACACGAAGGCGTGTTGTCTGGGAGATCAGGGTGGTCGGGCTGACGCCATCGCGAGCAGGCTCGCTCCTACAAGGGATTGGCGTTGTTCACATGAGCTGTGTTCAACGCCTTACCTGTAGGAGCGAGCCTGCTCGCGAATCGATCTTTCGTTCAGCGCAGAGGTGAAGGTCAGACGCGGAAATGGTTGACCATCTGCAGCAGTGAGAATGGCCGTTCGGAAGATTGCGAGGTTTCAGCAAGAAAGGATGTGCTAGCCTGCAATCAATGATTTCATTGATTGCAGGAGGCGTCATGGCCAGCATCACCATTCGAAACCTTGACGAGAAGCTCAAGGAACAGTTGCGTATCACCGCTGCTCATAACGGACATTCCATGGAAGAAGAGGCCCGCCTGATTCTTGGTCGAGCCTTGGCAACAGTGGATCGTGCCGGTGGACTTGGCAGCCGGATACGCAACAGATTCAGTGCTCTTGGCGGAGCAGAACTTGATCTGCCAGCGCGCTCAGAGAAAGCCACCGGGGTGGATTTCTCTGAATGATAGTGCTCGATACCAACGTGCTTTCAGAGTTTATGCGTATCGAACCTGAAGCCAGAGTGCTGGCCTGGGTTGATGCGCAGCCCGCCATGGATCTGGCCATCAGTGCGATAACGGTGGCAGAGATACTCCACGGCATCGCCCGACTTCCCTCAGGCAAGCGCAAACAGAATCTCCAAGCCCATGCGATGGCAATGTTCGAGGAGGACTTCGCTGGACGCATTTTGCCATTCGATGCGCATGCCGCCGTCGAGTACGCGTCACTCGTAACAGATTGCGAGGCAAAGGGGCGAGCGGCGTCGATGGCTGATGCTCAGATAGCCGCAATCTGCCGGGCTCATGGTGCGGCAGTCGCCACGCGTAACGTGAAGGACTTTCAGTTCTCAGGAGTGGAAGTGATTAATCCGTGGGAGGCGGGGGCGTAGATCCAGTGAGCATGGGGTGCCAGGGCTGACGCCATCGCGAGCAGGCTCACTCCTACAAGGGATTGGCGTTGTTCACATAATCTGTGTTCAACGCCGTACTGGTAGGAGTGAGCCTGCTCGCGATTCGGTTGTTGCGTCAGCGCTGTACGAGTGTCAGACGCGGAAGTGGCTCACCATCTGCTGCAACTGACCACCCAGGCGTGCCAGTTCAACGCTGGACGCTGCGGTTTCATCGCTGGCCGCGGCGGTCTGTTCCGACACGTCGCGTACATTGATGATGCTGCGGCTGATTTCTTCGGCCACGGCGCTTTGCTGTTCGGCAGCGGCGGCGATCTGCTGGTTCATCGACTGGATGTTCGACACCGTGCGGGTGATGTTTTCCAGGGAGTCGCCAGCCTTGCGGGTCAGGGCCACGCTGCTGTCGGTCAGGGCGCGGCTGTTGTTCATCACGGCCGCGACTTGCTGGGTGCCGTTCTGCAGACCGGCGACCAGGCCTTCGATTTCCTCGGTGGACTTCTGCGTGCGCTGGGCCAGGCCACGGACTTCGTCGGCAACCACGGCAAACCCTCGACCGGCCTCACCGGCGCGCGCCGCTTCAATGGCTGCGTTGAGCGCCAGCAGGTTGGTCTGTTCGGCCACGGCCTTGATCACGTCCATGACGCTGCCGATCTTGTCGCTTTCCTGTTGCAGCACGCTCATGGCTTCGGTGGAACGCACCACTTCGCTGGCCAAACGCTCGATCTGCGCGATGGCTTCATTCACCACTTTGTCGCCTTCACGGGCTTCGCCGTCAGCGGCGGCAGCGGCTTGCGAGGCTTCTTCGGCGTTGCGCGCGACTTCCTGCACGGTGGCGGTCATCTCGTGCATGGCGGTGGCCACCTGATCGGTCTCGACCTTCTGGCTGTTCACACCGGCGCTGGTTTGTTCGGTCACGGCCGAGAGTTCTTCGGCGGCGCTGGCGATCTGAGTGACGCCGTCGCGGATGCCGCTGATCAGGTCGCGCAGGGTCACGCCCATGCGCGCGATGCCTTGTTGCAGTACGCCAAGTTCGTCGCGACGAGTGACGGTGACGTTCTGGGTCAGGTCGCCGCTGGCAATGCGCTCGACCACGGCCAGGGTCTCTTGCAGCGGACGGGTGATCTGACGGGTGATGATCACCGCGGCAATCACACCGACCAACAGCGCCAGCAGGGTGCTGATCAACTGGAAGGTACGGGCCTGGGCGCTTTCGATGTCGCGACGGTCGAGCTGGATCTGGTACAGCTGCTCGCTGGTGTTGACGATGGCGGTGCCCTGATCGGTCATCTCTTTACGCGCCTGCACCGCTTCGCTGTTGGCGCTTTTATACGCCTGCAACGCGCTGCGGTAATTGGTCAGGGCGGTTTCCAGCTGACGGAGCGTGTCTTGCTGGGTACCCGAGAAGTGCGTGTTCAACTGCTTGAGGCTGTCGATGGCCACGTTCAGTTGGGCGACGGCTTTCTGCTCGGTTTCGGCATTAGTGGTGGCGGTGTAGCCGCGCACTTCATAGCGCGCGAGGATGAACGCTTCCTTGGCTTCGGTGATGGCCTGGAACTGCGCGAAGCGCTCGTCGCTCAGGGGTAACTGCTGAACGCGCTTGCTGATCGCTTCGATCATGTTGTAAGCGGTGTCGGCGTTGGTGCCCATCACGTCACGAGCACTGTTGCCGGTGCGGTACGCGTTGCGCATCTTGTTCAGCGAGGTCTGGTACTCGGCGATGGTCGCCGCCTGCTCCTTGAGCAGTTTGACGTTTTCCGGGCTCTTGAACTTGTTGATCAGCGCCTGTTGTTGCGCGGCGAAGCTTTCGAGGGTGGTTTGTACATTTTGCGCGGCGGTTTCGTCGCCGTTGGTCAGCATGTATTGCAGGCGCACCACACGCAGCTTGGTCAGACCCGCATTGAGCTGGGTGATGTCGCTCATCCAGTTGCTGCGGTCAATCAGGCCGCCGAGGCTGGTCCAGCCCGTCAGGGCGAGGACGCAGGTCAGGGCCAGGACCAGGCCGAAGCCCAAGCCCAATTTCATGTTCACGCTGATGTTGCCGAACCAGCTATTCATCACAATTCCTCCAGGAACGTAGAGCTACTTGATCGTCGGTCAGGCTGGAAGATTGTTGTTTTTTTGAGCCAGCAAGGGTGTTAGCAGGTTTGTATCGGCCGCAAACACGAGAGCTGAAAGGATTTTGTCCTACGGAATTTGTAACAAGGGCACTTCAAGACTTTTTTCACATACGTTTCACCGGCCACTTACGCACGCCTCTTTACCCTTGCCGCATCGAATTGACTGTGATGCATGCCGACGAGGCGGCCCGATGTGGAATTGAGACTGAGTCTGTTCGGCGTCAAACGCTCGATCTCCCTGAGCGGACTGGCCCGTTATCGCAATACCTGGGTGGTGCTCGCCGCGTCGCTGCTGGTGATTCCGCTGACCCTGTGGCTGCTCGCCCCGGCTGCGGTGCCGGACCTGGCGCATGGCAATGTGTCCGGCGCCCGCGCGCTGGCGGCCGGATGGGCCAAGGGCGACATGATCGTGCTGGTGCGTCACGTCGAGCGCTGCGATCACTCCCCGGCGCCATGCCTGAGCGGCGATGATGGCATCACCGACCGCTCGCGCAGTGTCGCCGTCGGTGTCGGCGCACAGTTCGAGCATCTGGGCCTGAACCGCGTCGATATCTATAACAGCCCGATGCTGCGCACCGTGCAGACCGCCGGTTACATGTTCAACCGCGCGGCCAGCGAAGACTGGCTGATCAGTTGCAAGGGGCGCATCTTGCAGGAAGCGCTGGCGCACAAGATCCCGGGACGCAATCTGATTCTGGTGACTCACAGTGAATGCATGGCGGAGCTGGAAAAGGATCTGGATGTACCGGTGTCTGACCCTGGTTACGGCTCTTCGCTGTTCGTTTCCGCCGCGAACAAGGCCGCCCCGCGCATGCTTGGCTTTATCGAGGCCTCCGACTGGCACTCATTGACCACCCGATGAACTAAGGTGCGCAAAGCGTCAGCCCAAACAAAACCCGCCAGTCCGGCGGGTTTTTTATTGTCTGGCGCGAGGGGCGTCAGTAGCCGACGAAGTAGTACGCCTGACGCCCAACCATCATGGTCTTGAGCACTTTGAGCGGTGCGGCGGGTTCGCGGTCTGCCGAGATCACCGCGACGTTCGAGGGTGACGCGCTGAGGAAGTCGTGCAGTTGCGCGTCGGTGTCCAGCCCCTTGAGCACGCTTTGGGTGTAGAACACGCTGGCGCCGCCGACCCGTTCATTGGCCTGGAACAACGCGACCTGATGACCGTTGGCTTGCAGGGCCTGAATGTGTTCGGTCAGTGGCAGGAACGACAACTCCTTGTCGGCGTTGGGCAGTGCCCACTGGGCCGCGCCGAGGTAGCTGGCGATCACCACCGTAAGCAGTCCTGCGGCAATCGCCTGACGATGACGGGCGACTTTTCCGATGAAGCGGTCGGTGGTTTCGCGCACCTGCAAGCGCTCGAACAACACGCGCGCGTACTCCGCGGCGATCACCGCAGCCGCCGGGGTCATCGACATCAGGTATACCGTGCGCTTGCTCGAGGCCAGGGTCAGCATGATGAACTGCGCAACGATCCACAGGCTGAAAAACAGCAGGTAACGGTTGGCCTTCAGTTCCTTGCGGAAATGCCACAGGCCCAGGTACACCAGAATGTTCCAAGGCAGAAACGCTTCCGGCATTTTGGCCAGATAGTAATAAAACGGCTCGTAATGCCCGGCCTCGACGAACGAGCCGCTGAAGCGTCCGACGCTGTTGGTCAGCAGCACTTCAGCGACGGCGTGCGAACCACCGCGCTGATACAGCACGGCGAGCCAGATCAGCAACGGAATCAGGCCCACTGCCGTGAGCAGGCCGGGACGCAGCCAGGCGCCGATCTTCAAGCGTTTGTCGATCAGGTTATCAGCCAGCAGGTAGGCGAAAATCACTACCCCCGGCATCGCCAGGCCGAGCACACCCTTGCTCAAAGTGGCGATAGCGATCCCGACGATAAACAGCAGCGAGCTACCGGCGCTCGGTGCGCGTTGCGCCTGAAAGAACGCCAGCAGCGCCGTGGCCACGCCGAGCGCCAGCAACGCATCTTCGCCGACCCCGCGCACGTTGCTCCAGTAACTGGCCATGGTCGCCAGCAGAATCCCCGCCGTCCAGGCGACCGCTTTCGGGCGCCCGAAGCGGCGCAACATGCCGTACAGCAGCATCACGCTGAGCAACCCGGCCACCGCCGACGCCAGCCGCACCGCCCACGGCGAAACGCCGAATACGCGCATGGCGCCAGCGTCCAGCCACAGGCTCAGCGGTGGTTTTTCCAGAAACGGCTCGCCAAACAGGCGCGGCGTCACCCAGTCATCGTCCAGATGCATCTCCATGGCGATCCCGGCGACCCGGGCTTCGGTGGAGCCTTGCAACTGGTGGTTACCCAGAGCGAAAAAAAACAGCAGGGCGGCGAGTAGAAATAGTGAAGTGGCGGCACGCGGCATGGATTTCAGGCAACCGGAAAGGGCAGGAGCCTTGAGCATACTTCGCCAATGCTTAACAAATTGTGAAACTCACGCTAATTGTCGCGACCAGCGCTGTTCCGGCGCTTCGAACAACGGATTAACCAGCGCCGTCAGCACATGGTCCTGCCAGCGTCCGGCGATATTCAGATAAGCCTTGGCGTAACCCTCGCGCTCGAAACCCAGGCGCTCCAGCAGCCGCGCACTGCGCTCGTTACCGGGCATGTAGTTGGCCATGATCCGATGCAGGTTCTGCGTGTCGAACATGTAGCCGATGCCGGCCTCCAGACCCTCCTGCATCAAGCCCTGGCCCTGATGCGCGTGGTCGATGTGATAACCCAGATAACAGGCCTGAAACGCCCCGCGAATGATTCCGCTGAAATTGCACGCGCCGATCATCTGCTGGCCATCCGGTGTCAGCAGGGCGAAATGCATCGCCAGCCCGGCCTCGAAAGCACTGGCCTGGACTTCAAGGCGTCGACGAATCTGTTCGCTGGAGAAGTATTCGGTGGTTCGAATCGGCGACCAGGGCGCGAGGTGGCGCTGGTTGCGTGCATAGAAGTCACTTTCCAGCTCGGCCTGTTCCGGAGCGAGGATGGCAAGCGTCAGGCGTTGGCAGGGCAGGCTCAGCAGTGACATCGGCGGCTCCGGTGGGCAGGGTTGAGGGACAGGATTGATCACGGGGCGGAAAAAAACAAACCGCGCTGGCGTCCTGTAAATTTCTTTGGTTGAGTGCACAGGGTTATCGACTGCGGCATTTCCGGGATTGGAGGAACAAGCAATGGAATTTGCATTGACGGTAAATGGGTTGGCACTGCGTGTTCGGGCGCCGGACCCCGCGCTGGTCGCTCCGGTGCGGGAGGCGCTGAACGTCAGTTACCGCGAGCATGCGCTTTTTCTCGAGTGGGCGGTTGAACACACCAGTGAGGAGCGGGCGCTGTCGTCCATGCTGCAAGCGCGGGATGACTTCGCCAGCGAGACTGGTGAGCGGCGCTTATTCATCGTGACTGAAGACGGACAAGCCGTCGTTGGCTGCATCGGCCTCGTGCCGCGCCGGCGCAAGCGTTATGTCGTCGGTTATTGGGCCAGCAGCGCGTTTGCCGGCAAGGGCTACATGCGTGAAGTACTGCAGCAATTGGTCAGGCGCCTGCCGGAGTTCACCTTTTACCTGACCACATCGTCGGCCAACACCCGCAGTCAGCGTCTGGCTGCAGCGGCGGGGTTTGCGCTGATCAGGGTTCACCCACAGGCGCGGCAATCGCAGCAGCACGGCGTGCAGGACACTTGGGTGTATCGCTCCGGCACCAAACGCCAGGCAAAAAAAAGCCCGCGGGAGAGCGCGGGCGAACCGTAGTTTCTTGAATGAGCGAGCGGACTGTACCGTGTTGATCGCACCGGAGCAGTGAAGAAAAATTCATCTCGGTGGCGGCGGCTCTGCAACGCTTCAGGGCAAGTGATCCGCAGCGAAATCAGCTTCCGAACGCGCCGTCAGCCGGCCCTTGCGGCAGGCCTGCTGAAAGCGTTCGAAGTCGCGTTCGTTCTGCGCGGTGTAACTGCGTGCGTATTTGAACAGTGCGTCCGCCAAGGCATCGCCCTTGCCGATGTAACCACTGATTAGCGCCGCATTGCCTGAGGCTTTGGCGTGCGCCCGTGCCAGCGCGCGACCACAGACCCGTGCATAGGCGGCGAAGGTTTCGGCGTCGAAGTTTTCCAGTTCGGCGGAGATCTTCATGTCGCGCAATTGCCGGACATAGAAAAACCGCCCGGTAGGGCCGGTGGTCCAGCCAAGAAACAGGTCGCTGGCCGATTGCATCAGGCGCTGACCCTCGACCACTCGCTGACCTTCATGGCGCGTCCGGCATTTGGCTTTCACATAGTCGGCCAGCACCGAGCGCCGCGCTTCCTTGAATTGCAGGAACAGCGGCGATTCCCGTTCGTCAGTCAGCAGCGCCACGAGACAGCGGGTGCCGACACTGCCCACGCCGACCACTTTGAACGCCAGATCCTGCACCTGAAACCGCGAGAGCAACTCCCGGCGGTCAGCCTGCAGCGTGGTTCGATAATCGCGCATGAACGCTTCGGACAGCGGACGCCAGTCTGACAGCCGCAGCCAGTCATCATCGGCGTCGAGCAGCGTGGTGTTGTTGTGCAGGTGAAAAATTTCCGGCAAGTCGTCGCGAATAACCAGCCGCCCGTTGGCGTCGCGCTCGCTGATCTTCGGCAGCAACTCGGCGTGGGTGCGCCGTTCGGCTTTATCGACGGCACGCTGTACATGCTCCAGCGCACTCTTGCGCGCCTGATCGAGCAAGTCTTCGTACTTGATCGAGTCGTACCAGGTTTCCAGCGCACTCTGCTCGGCGCACTCCAGCATGGTCGCCTGATAGGCACCCACCATCTGCCGACAGACCTCTTCCTGAACCGAATCACCATGGCGCAAATCACGGGTGGCGATCACAAAACTGGCCGCCAGACGCTTCAGATCCCACTCCCACGGCCCTGGGTGAGCCTCGTCGAAATCGTTGACGCTGAACAACAGATTGCGCTCGGGCGTGGCAAAACCGCCGAAATTCATCAAATGCGCGTCACCGCAGATTGGCCCGACCAGCCCCATGTTCTCGGTGTCCGACAGATCGTGCGCCTGCACCAGTGCATTGCCACGGAAGAACGAGAAGGGCGACACCAGCATTCGTCCGTAACGCAGTTCCACCAGCGAAGCGACACGGCCCTGACTGGAGGCCTTGATCAGTGGGATCGGATCGCGGTTCATTTTTCCGGTGGTGGCGTGGGCGCTGCGCGAGCATTGTTTGCGGGCGTCCTTGCCTTGCTTCATGCGGTCTTGGAGGGTGGTCATGAGCGCTCGTCGTGGCGGTGGGGGCGGTGTGAGTGTAGAAGTGGTTCAGGGGTTTATCCGCCGGCGACAATCAGCGATGTCACTTCTGAACTCCGTCACTTCGTCCTCGTGCCAGATCCAGCATCGTCATTAACCAGCTTCAGAGACAAACCGTACTTAGCCACTTCATTACGCCGGGCGGCGTTGCGCATGAGGTAGACCTGAACCGTGTACTCGCCATCGCTGGGCAATGGACCGAGGAAGTGATTGCCCATGATCGAGCCGTTGAACAGCGCGTAATCGGCGCCCTTGGCGAGGATGTTGAAGTAAGCGGAGGTGTTGGACGGTTTGAAGTCGACGGTCAGTATCTGGCCGGCCTTGGCGTTGAATCTGTACTGCGCGGTCTGGTTACCCTTGATCGACTGTTTGCGCTGGACACTGTCGACACTGGTTGTGAACGCGATCGGTTCGACATGCACAGTGGGGGCGTCGGCCGCATGGACGGACAAGGAAATCAGCGCGGCCAGCGCTACGGCAATCCAGTTCTTCATCTTCAACTCCAATGCATCTCGATGTTCGCAGCATAGAGCCTGCGTCGAGCGACCGCCCAGAGATTGCACGGATTAAATGTTGCTGGATTTGAGCGCGTGCCAGAGATGATGTTCGCTGACACGAATCAGCTGTTCACATAATTCCCACCTAATTTTTGCCATGATAGGTGCCTGTATTCCATCGGCCCCAGCGAGTGATCCCGGCATGAATGTGAGCGTTCTCTACGCGTTGATTGCAGCGGCGCTGTTTGGCGCCAGTACACCCCTTGCCAAACTGCTGGGGGTACAGATTTCGCCGATTCTGCTCGCCGGATTGCTCTATCTCGGTAGCGGTCTGGGCTTGACCGTCCTGCGTTTTGCCCGCGATCGTGGCTGGAAACCTTCCGGTCTCGGAGCCGGTGAATGGCCATGGCTGCTCGGCGCCATCGGCTTCGGCGGAGTGCTGGCACCGGTGGCGCTGATGTTCGGTCTGACCCGAACGTCCGGCGCGAGCGCGTCACTGATGCTCAACCTCGAATCAGTGCTCACGGCGCTGCTGGCGTGGGTGGTGTTCAAGGAAAATGCCGACCGACGAATCGTGATCGGCATGCTCGCCATCGTCGCCGGTGGCGTCGTGCTGTCCTGGCCACAAGAGCCCGTCTCGGCGCAAGACTGGACCGGCCCGTTGGCCGTCGCTTTCGCCTGCTTCTGCTGGGCCATCGACAACAACCTCACCCGTAAAGTCTCGGTCTCGGACGCACTGTTCATCGCAGGCAGCAAAGGCCTGGTGGCGGGGCTGGTCAACTGCACACTGGCCCTGTTCATCGGCACCCAACTACCCGCCGCCACCTCGCTGGTGCCGATCATGCTGGTCGGCTTTCTCGGCTACGGCGTCAGCCTGGTAATGTTCGTCCTCGCCCTGCGCGGCCTCGGCAGCGCACGCACCGGCGCCTACTTTTCCATCGCACCGTTTCTCGGCGCAGGCATCTCGATTCTGCTGCTGGGCGAATCGATATCGCTGATGTTCCTGCTCGCAGCGGCGTTAATGGCCGTGGGGGTATGGATTCATCTGATGGAAAATCATGTTCATGAACATCAGCACGAACCGCTTGAGCATGATCATCGGCATACACACGATGAGCATCATCAACATACGCGTGGGTTTGAGTGGGATGGGACGGAGCCGCATAGTCATCGGCATGTGCACACACCGATACGGCATAGGCATGCGCATTTTCCGGATGTGCATCATCGGCATGGGCATTGATTGAAACTCTGAAGTCTGTTGATTGATATCATTGTGATATCGTCTGTGCCGATTTCTTCAGTCTTTCATTCGAGTCATTCCATGAAACCAATTTTCCTGTTGTTGCCCATTGCGGCCCTTTTTTCTGCTTTCAGCGTTGCCGCTGCACCTTCGCCGGTGGCGTCGTTTGCCGCTTGTGACGATCACTCCCTGGCAGTCGTGCAATCACCTTCGTTCAAGGGTCTGGTGCCGAACACTGTAGAAAATGGCCAGATCAAATTGTCCGGCGGCACCAAGAGCGATATGGGGCAACGCTGGATGTTCGCCAAGCCGGTCGAAATTGACGGCATGTCGTTGACTGGCTTCTACGCCGAAGATACAGACCTGATGGGCACTCGCATCATCAATTGGGGGTTCTACGCCAAACAGACGCCGAATGAACTCCACACCCAGTTGGAAAAAGCGGGCGGGCCGCGTATGGACATGTCGCAGGGACTCTACGCACGCGCGGAAATCTGGTCCCACGGCAAATCCAACTGGCAGCCGGAAGACCCATCCGCAACGGCGGGCAAGCTAGTTGTCGACAGTGCCGAGCGCGTGTTCCTGATCGAGCCTGCTCCGCAAGAGCTGACGACTGGCAGCAAGGGGATGTTTACCTGCTCGATTCAAGGCAAGGTCAATGAGGCAATGCTCAAATCCAGCCGTCCGGATCTGCTCAGCGCGGCTCATTGATTTTGATGAATGCAGGTAGGAAAAAGGAAGACATCGTGTCGTCCTTTTTTGTGAGTAGGCAGAGCATTGCCAAGGTTGTCGATTTTGATCGCCTGCAGGCTGTGGGTTTGTGTGCCCGGTTTGGCTGATGTCCAGATGCGACAAAGCCCGCACTAGGCGGGCTTTGTCGTTGAGAGTTGGTGGAGCCGGGGGGAATTGAACTGGTTTCTTAAGCGTTTCATCTAATATGATTATTTTGTTTTTGCTTTTTTATTGGAATAGTTTTTGGAATGCCGGCGTCGAATTTTTTAAATTTCTGTCCTTGAGTCGATCAAGCCTCAATTCCACAGTAGTACTTTAAATCTCGCTTTCGAGCAGAATCTAAGGAATCTGCTAGCGAATGCTGGCGTGTACAAATGTGGTCTCAACAGGTGAATGCGATGTGGCTTAAACACCAATGCCCCGCCAACGTGCTTCTTAAGCTATTTATGATGGCAAAAAGCTGTGGCTTTGGCTTTACCCATGCTTTGCCAGTGGATAAGGTGATCGGCATCGTAAGTTGATTGGTCGCAATGGTTCAGGGATGGTTCTCAATAGGCGCAGGTTTTTCCCCGCTCTTAGCGTCGGTTTCCCTCTGAGTCCTTTCAGTTTATTTGCCGCCATATTTTATTTTGGTAGGCCCATGTGCCGCGGGCTGCAAGGGAGTGTGTTGAATGAATGAATTGGTTGAGGCCTTGCTGGCCGCCGTTCCCGCCGATGGTTCTAGTATTGGCAATCAGTCGCTGCTAGAGCGGCTCAGAAGTCTGTTCCCCCATATAACTGATGAGGTTTATTGGGAAACACGTGACGCACTGATTGATCAGCGGATTCTGCAGGCTGGTAAAGGTCGTGGCGGTTCCGTGCGGCGTGCTGACGTTGAGGCCCCACCATCAAGTGCCTGGGTTCATTTTTTACGTAGCTATGGGCCGTCATCGACCAATCTAGCGATGTTCGACGAGTATGTTTCGAGGGCATTGGTACAGGCAAGGGTCAAGCCAATTAGCCTATCAGCACCTTCTTTAGAGGACATGGTTCGACACATTGAATCCAAGAGGCCGGGGTCTATCTTGGTCGCCGGAACTGCTGGTGATGGTAAGACGTACCACTGCCGTGCCTTGTGGGAGCGTATTGGCGGTGATCCCGATGCCTGGGCCGCCAAAGGCAACGTGAAAGAATTGCAGCTGGCAGATGGACGCTTGGCTATCTTTATCAAGGATCTTTCTGAGCTCAATGGCGAGGAGAGCGATTTGCCATTGCAGCGACTCGAAAGGTCGGTGCTAGAGGGCGAGGACTCTGAGGTCGTGATCCTTGCCGCAAACCATGGTCAAATTCTTGATCGTCTCCGTGATTTAGGCCGACGCCAAGAGCGGGATCACCCACTTCGCAAGCCGCTGCAAGAGCGCTTTCTACAGGCCGGCCCGGCTCCTGAACGCCTAGCGGTGTTCGATCTCAGCCGCTCTACTAGCCGCAAAACGTTAGACGAAGTGGCCATGGCTGTGGCAGGGCATCCCGAATGGGACAACTGCAATCGCTGTGCACTTCAGACTGAAGATAAAGTTTGTCCCATTAATGAGAATCGCCGCAGACTTTTGGGTGATTCAGATGGTGGACAGCTCTCACGCCGCTTGGGCGATCTGGTAGAAATTGCCAGGCACAATGGGCTGCACCTCCCTATACGTGACTTACTTGCGCTGTGTTCGAATATGATCCTTGGTTGTTCCGATGCCAAGCAGGCAAAAGACAACCTGCTGACTTGCGCAGATGTCGCGAAGATTCAGGGAGGAGGGGATCTTGGTAAAGCTAGTGTCTATTCCAATGCCTTCGGGGCCAACCTCCTTAAACGAAGAACGTCTGATCGTCCCATCTTCAAGGCGATGTCCAGCTTTGGAGTAGGCGATGAGTCCACCAATGCTGCTGATGGGCTTCTGGTTTATGGCAAGGATGACTCGCGGCTGCAAGCCGACTTCGGCCGCTTGGTCGCAAGCGATCCGATCTACGGGGCCACGGCCGCGTTTCGCGCTGCCCAGGACGCTTATTTAGAAGGGTATGAGGGCTCCCGTTTGGAAGGGGGGGCTTCCGAGTTCCTTACAATGCTTGAAGACCAGCGACGCAGGCTTTTCTTCACACTTCCGGATGGGGAAGGAGGCTATCCGCATTGGTCGATGACAGCCTTCTGCTTTGCTGGAGACTACTTGGAAATTATCGATGCGCTCAAAGCGCAGAAACCAGTAAGCGAGACGATTCGTGGACGAATCGCTAAGGGTCTTAACCGAGTATTAACAGGTCTTCTCCTCGAAAACGAAGATCGCATTTTCATCGCAAGCTCGGGAGGTTTTACTCAAAGCCGAGTAAGCGTGCTTTGCGATTACGAGACGCTTTCCCGTCGACAAGGCGGCGTTGGCATGGCGATTAGGCTTGTCGAGGAGACCGGCCGCCCTCGTCTCGACATTTCGCTTGCTGTGGGCTTGAGCAATTCAGTTGCTTTTGACTTGACCCCTATTCGTCATGAGTTCCTCTCGCGGGTGGCTGAGGGTGCTTTGCCCGCGAGCTTCTCCAACGAATGTCTCGAAGATCTGCTGGCATTCAAGGCGAAGCTTTTGCGTAAAGCTGAGATTGTCAAAAAGGCCAGCGTGGCTGGTGATGATGACGAAGTCGGAGGTGAGGCCTCTGTACTGACACTTAACTTCATCGATATAGAGCCAGGTGGTCGCGGTTTTTCGCGTCCAGTGACTGTGAGGGTCTCGGAATGAGTGTAATCATCAAGAGGCCTGAGATTAAAAGCGTCGACTTTTGCGTCGATGAGAACATTTGGGGACATCGACTTTATGACGAGCAGCTTCCTCACCTGACTGTTCTGGAGTTCTTGGGAGTATTCGGATCGAATATGGAACATCCGCTCAGGCCTCATCAAGAGCTGGGCGGCTCAGTCATGTTCAGGCCGCAGCGGCAAATTCGCTTGCGTGGGCTTCTGTTCAACAATCCTTACGTTGAATCGATTGCGGAGAGCGCCGCGTCTGATGAGGAGAAGTGGAAGCAGTGGTTTGAGCGTTTTAGGCTGGGAGCAACAGGTAATGGTGATGAAGACATGACCTATCTCCGTCGCTCGTTCACTAGCTTTGATGATTTTGCAAAGGCAATTGAACTGCTGCGTTCCTCGTCATTTGAGTCTCGCAGTAACAAGCGTTGGAGTTCTAAGTTTGTCTTTCCTTTCGGTCCTGATGCTCTTTATGAGGACTTAGCGATCAATGCGAAAGGGGGGATGAGCAACGATCGTCGCTTCTTCGCTCGTACTGGTGAGTTGCTTTATCTCATCCTCTCACGGGCCAAGCGTGGAGAGGAGCTCGGTGGCATCCTCGCCAGGCGTCTATTTGACCATCAGGCGCCGATGAACCGATTAGTAAGGGCTCTGCAAGGTATGCCTCAGAGTGCCGAAGAACCAAGGCGTGCGGGCTATCTGCCCGAGGCTGCCAATGAACGATTCGACCAAATTTGCGACGACTGGTTGTCGATCTTGAACACGGATATGCCGATCTACGATGCCTTGGAGCATTTGATTACGATCACCGGTCTGAACATGCTGCTCTACTTCTTAGAGCGTGCGAAGAGGGTAGCTGGCGATGACGATCCGGTCGAAATTGTTTGCGAAATCGTCTCCAAGGAGCGCACGAAGGTGCGAGCGCTTTCTGGCGATAGTTATCAATTCAATCAGGGGCTGCCAGCAAAGGCAGTGCGAGCTCATATCGAGTCAATCCGGTCGGATGTTGGGTGGGCTGCTGCTGAATCCGTGGAGTTTCCGGATGCTGAGCGTGTGAAACTCATGCGTGATCGCTTTCAGTGGCCGCCGACTGATGCCGGTGACGATGAAGACTCCATCGATAAGAGCCCAGAAGAATTAGTTGCCAAACTAGTTGAGAATGCCTTGGCGCGTCATGCGCAGCATGTCGGCAAGATTCACGCGTCATGGTCGCGTGCTATCGGGCTCAGCTCACGCCGGCTCTCGAGACGTACTCGCTACGCGCCGAACGATAGATTGCTCAAGTCGATAGTGATCTCCATCGTTACAGACCGTATGCAGTTCGATGAGTTTCTCGCTGAAGCCAAGCACCGCTATGGCTTGGTAATAGGTGATGCCGAGGGGGCGCGTCTAGTCGGCGCCAAGCTAGTTGACCAAGAAGAGCTCAACGAGAACCGAACCAATCTTGAAGCCCGTCTCGTCAGTTTGGGCTTGGTTCGCAGGCTCTCCGACTCCTGCTCGTTTGTCGAAAACCCGTTCGCGTTTCAGGGAGAAGCCGCATGCTGACCGATCGCATTATTGGACGCGTTGGCGCGGACATTCTTGCCCAACGTATATCCAATCCTCTTCAATCCGGTGATTTGGCCGCGCTCTTCAGGCTGGATAAGCTTTCAGCCAGTCAGATTGCAGCAGTAGCGCGAGCTATCCTTGCCAATCCGGACTTGGTCGCCCAAGTGGATCTCATGATCCCGGAGGCCTTGGTAGGAGGTCAAGGCCTGCCGCCTGGCATTCTGATACCACATAACGCAGGCTACGTGCGCAACAACGCTCTGACCGTCAAGGCTGCAATTCTTACGGCCAATGGTAATGAACACAACCTTGCGGACACCTTGGGTCACGTCATGGCCATAGGCGCTAAGGAAATGCGAGCTGATCCTGAGCCGTGGGTCGAGGCCACGCTCCACTCTGGTGGTATTTCACCAGTCCCCGACGACCGAGCGGTGTTCCATGCCGCTCTTAGCGGGTTATTAGCATCCTCGGAGCTTTCGTTAGTGCAGCTTGGCGAATTTTGCTCTGCCATCGTTGAGGCTATAGCCACGTACGGGCTGCCCATCCGTGATGCGGTTGGTTTCGCCTTGCCATGCTCAGGACTCCCTAGAGACAGCACCTATTTCTCGAATGCGAAGACTTTCGCGGAATCGCGCAAGCCCTGGCACAAGGCTTTTATCAAACTCTTTTCTCAGCGTGCGCCGCTGCTCAAAAAACTCCGCCAGAATGGCCAAGCTCTTGACCCGGAGGAGATTACCGAGCGAGTCGATGCTAATGCTTCAGAAATTTCGGAGGGTGCCCGTCAAGCTCTCTATGCTTTCGCCGCCGCCCCTGCTGGAGATCCAGAAGCATCCGATGTCCTTGCCCAATTCGAGTGGGAAAGCGATGGCGTATACCTTGCCTTCGACAAACCCAAAGAGCAGCAACTTGGTTTAGCAGAGTCGACGATCCGTTTCTTCGATCATGAGTGCGATCAGGAGGACTCACTTGATGCTGAGAGCCGCAAGCTATTGGAGGACTTGAAAGGCCGTGAGCGACGCTCAGATTTCACTGAAGAGGATGAAGAGTTTTTCGTTAAGCAACGAAGACTCTTGGAGCAAGACACCAAGCTTTGCTCGCGCTGGGAAAAGGCTCTCTATGGCAAGCCCATTGACTGCAATGACTTCTTCGAGGGCTTCGCTCGTGTGGTCAACAGTTTGCATGCTGGTCTGCGCGATCCAGAAGGAGAGCGGATCCTACGCTTCACTGTGACTAAGGGCCGAAAGGAGTGGCGTGAGCGATTCAACTACGATGCCGGCTGCTACTTCTCGGCTATGTACCGCGGTTTAAAGGAGCTTATGGGCTCCAAAGTCGAGTGGAAGGTTGAGCGGATGGGGAATGCAAATTTACCCGACCCCCTCTTCGACTATGAAGCCTTCTTCGCCGAGGAAAAGAAACTTCGCAACGATAAGAAGAACAAGGTTCGTCCGAATCTGTCGTTATCGCGCTTAGCCCTGCAGATCAAATTTGACGTGGCCTTAATTCAGGTTGCCAACGATAAAGAGACGGTGCTGGCTAAGACGCAGCTCCTTTGGAGCTACAAGCCAACTGTGATTGGTCTTTCTTTGGCCGCCGACATGCGTCGCCTCTTGGAAAAGGGGGCAGTAGGTTGTACCGAAGTACCCCGTAAGTTAGTGAGCAAGAAGGGGGGGGTGCAAAACGTCTCGTTACTCGACACTGGGACGTTGGAGGCGACGTACTCGACTGATGCAGGGTCACTGGTCCCTGCAGTCAGTAAGCTCCAAAGCCTGCGCCATGTGATCAAGACTCGGATCAAAGAGCTCGCCCAGGAGGGTAGACTCACGGCTCATCAGCAAAATGAGGTAAAGGCTTCTTGGGATAAGTTCGAGGAAGACTACATCAAAGCGATGGAGGACTTCGTCACGACCGGGCTGCATGGCGATGCCGTTATGCGTCAAGCGGAGTCTTACGCGGAACTGTTGAACACTCTGATGGCACATGCCCGTGGCGATGTATGTCGTTCGCGCCTGGTCTCTGAAATACTATCTGTGGGCACGGTTCGGATTGCAGGCGATAACCTCGCAATAATCATTCCCCCGTGGCATCCAGAACGAATGAAGGCACTTGCGGTAAAGACGCGACGCGTAGCTGGTTTCGCCACTCATTTGCTTTCCAGCGGTAGCATTCTCTATGGCGACCGCGAAATTTTTATGCGGGAGCTCACTGACGAGATCGCTCATCCGTTCTATCCAGAGATCGCAGTTCTCAATCGGAATGGAGCTCTGGAGCTGGTATCGGAAAGCAGCACAATCAACGGCTATAGCCTTTTGGAGTCGCCCACGCGTGGGGCTGCAGGAGCTATGACCGATGTCGATCCGACGGCTGCAGCAAAACAGGCGCGTGAGCTTTTGGAACGCTATGTGGGGCTGCAGCCCCACGAGGCAAGCAACCTTAGCGTTGTGCTTTATAATGCCGATGCAGCCGAGCTACCGCTGGCCACAGTGCGGGAACTCTCCTCAATCCAAGAGGATGGCAAGCTCCAATGTAGCGTTTCTGTTCGCCACTCAGATCCAGGAAAGCTGCGACGAGTGTATGGCGAACTGGTCAACAAGGCCGGAGACGATCCTGATCTGCCAGTGGTCAGCGAGACCAGTGATAACTTCATCTCCAAGTTGCGTATTTCTGTGACTCCCCTCTCGGCGACTCCGTGTGAGAGTGCGCAAGGCTTTAAGGCTTTCGATGTGGCCTTCCTGCATGACGTAGTCGCACGGGAGGCCCAAACAGAATGGCTTCCCGTACAGTGGACCAATGACCGACCAAATTTGGATCATGCACCCTCGCGCTGGTCTTATCGGAGCGTGTCGGGCGAGAACGAGCTGAAGTCAACCACATTCCTGACCTGTCCATGGCAAACGGCTTCAGGCTGGGCATATGTGTCGGCGGTCGCAGCGGTTTGCCGGCAGACGGATGCTATGCCTGAGGAGCGATTCTTGCCTGCGCGTCGTATTTCTCTACAAAGCCCAGCGTTGGCTGCAATGATCAAGGATGCGCACGAGTTGGCCGAATGGGTGGCTACCTACGACGAACTACTCGACAAGCGACAGCTCCAGCACAACAACATCACAGTGGTGCGCTACCGTCGAAACTCGACTAACGGCCGCAATATGATTGTGAGCTCAACCTCGGAACTCCGGTTGTTGGGTGTGCTGGTTCGCCGGCGATTGGAAGAGTTGAATCTCCAGCTCGGATCCGACGAGCTTCAGGCAACTGCCGACAAGGCGAAGCGCGATGCGCTGTCAGTCTCTGGAGATATCGTACTGCGGGCGGCCAAGCGAGGCGTTTCTGCAGGAGAGATGCTTGGTCTTGTGCTAAGTCGTCACCTGCTCGCAGAGGAGTTCCAGGCCTCGTCGAACGGTGAGCAGGTCTTAACCGCCTATTTTCTGCTCGACGATTACGCAAGTTGGCTATCCCAGCCTGAAAGCCGTATCGCGGATATTTTGGCGCTAAACGTTGAGGAACACGAGGAAACCGTTCGTGTCGTCATTTCAATTGTTGAGTCGAAATATGTCAGTGTCGATGGGCTCGCTCAGGCTCGACGAGGCTCCAAGGATCAATTGTTGGCAACATTGGGCATGTTCCGTGAAGCTCTTTTTGGTGATCCGGGTCGTCTTGATCGGGATGTTTGGTTGGCCCGTTTGGCAGACATGTTATTAGATGCCGACATCCCGCCTGGTATGACGGGCTTAATGGAGCGTGCTCGAGCCAAACTGCGAGAGGGTGATGTAGAGATTTCGTTGCGTGGCTATTCGCATGTTTACGTCCACACCTCGGACGCGGGAGCTGCCTCTTCTACTGAGCAAGAGCTTTTGGATGAGACAGAAGGCGTAATGGCTTGGCAAGAGGTATTCGATCGACCGGATCTGCGAAAGCTCGCTGAAGCCTATGCCAAAGGCTCTGGTGGCCACGAAGTTCGATCAGGGATTGGGCCCCTGCAGCCTTGGGGCGGACACCACTTTAAAATGCCCGCCCCGCGAGTACCCTGGATGGCCGCAATGGCGCAGCTATCGAGTGGACTGATCGATACCTTTGTTGAAGAAGTCTCGTCATTAGACAAAAACGGCGAGAAGGCTTCGCCGACTTACCCAGTGGCCGAGCCTTCGGTTGTAATGGAGGAACTGACTCTTGTCTCTGTAGCTAATGGTGATTCAGATTCGGACCAGCTTGTCGCTGCGACTACCAACTCTGGTGGCGGGCTATCTGATCTAGTTGCGTCCAAATTCTCCGGCAGTGCGCAGGCCGATGCTGAGCGGGAGGAGTGGTCCGAAGAGATCACTAAGAAGCTCAAATCTGCGCTAAACAGCTACGGTCTTCAGGCGGCGATCCTCGGCACTCGCTTGACTCCAAATGGCTGCCTCGTTCGTCTGGCGGGTTCTGATCGCTTACGTGTCGAAGATATCGAAAATAAAAGAACACAGCTGCTCACTACTCACGCTATCAATCTAGTAACCGTCCAACCTAAGCCAGGAGAGATCGTGGTGACGGTCGCAGGAGGAAGGCGGCAGGCTGTGTCGCTTTGGGAGCTTTGGTCACGTCGAGAGCTCAATAGAAACGTTGCGGGAATCAACACCTCATTCTTGTTGGGACTTCAGGAGATTAATGGCGCGTTGCTGTATTTGAATCTGGGAACTGAGTTCAGTGGGCTTTCATCGCATGAGCCACATTCTTTGGTGGCTGGAGCTACGGGTAGTGGCAAATCGGTTCTGATTCAGGCCCTTATATTGGATATTGCGGCGACCAACCCCAAAAACTTGGCTCAAATTATCTTGATAGATCCCAAGATGGGAGTGGACTACGCGCCATTGGCCGATTTACCACATATGCGAGATGAAATTGTTACCACCAAGGAAAAGGCTGCCGAGGTCTTGGGCGCCCTGGTTCAAGAAATGGAGGATCGCTACCGCGCCTTTGCTAAAGCAAGGGCTCGCGACTTACCGACCTATAATTCGAAAGTTTCAGCCGCAGACCGTTTGCCGATGGTTTTCCTGGTTCATGACGAGTTTGCTGATTGGATGCTCGACGATGCTTACAAGGCAGCGGTCGGTGCCGCAGTTCAACGGCTCGGAGTGAAGGCTCGTGCGGCAGGGATACATTTGATATTCGCGGCCCAGCGTCCGGATAAAGATGTGATGCCTATGCAGCTTCGCGAGAATTTAGGTAATCGTTTGATCTTAAAGGTTTCCAGCGAAGCCACCTCTAAAATAGCTCTTGATAGGCCAGGCGCAGAGCTTTTGCTAGGTAGGGGGCATATGGCAGCTAAGCTCAACGGGGAACAGGGCTTAGTATTCGCCCAAGCTCCGTTTCTTTCAGATCAAGATATCGAAATCGCGGTGGCAGCAATATACTCCGATAATGCTGAACTAGGAGAGACTAGTGAAGGTTGATGATGCCGTTGAGACGATTACGAGGTTTTTTAATGATCTAATCGGCGCATGGGTTCCGGGCTTAGTTTTGGCAATCGGGTTGGTAATAATGCACCTAGGACCTGACTATATTAAGTTGTTAGCCAAGTTAAGTGACGGTGCTGGTGTGGCATTGACAATGGCAGGTTTGCTCTTTGCTGTGGGGCACCTGCTATTGGCAGTGAATGAAACTGCGATGAAGCCATTACTTAAATTTGTAAAGGTAATAAGCGATTTTGACGAATCAAAAGCTCGGACGAGACAGTCTTACAAGTTGTTTAATGAGCTTGTAGACGAATTGCAAGGTGCCGGTCAAGCTGTTTGGCAGTTTCATGATCTTCGAAGTGTTGCTTTGTCGATTTCGGATGAGGCGGCTTCACTTGGGCGAAGATTTATGTTTATCTCGCTGTTATGCAGCGGGGTTGGAACAGCTTTAGTTCTTATTGGCGTTGATTATCTAATCTGCTTATCTTTTTTTCAGGAGCTCTTATACGGATATGAGCGGGTCGCTCCTTGGGGAGTGCAAGCTATTCTGCTCTTCAGTGCGGCTGTTTTTCTTTTTAAGCAGGCCAATGTCTTTTATGCCCGAGCTATGAGTACACCATTCTCGGTAGCTTTTGCAGAAATTAAGTTTAAGAGAGGCCCCAGTGCCGGTAATCCATAGAAAAATCTACCTTGCTGGAGGGTTTCATTCTGGTTGGCAAGAGATTGTGAAAGCTAGGCTCAAAAATTTTGTTATTTTGGATCCTGGCGCCCATTGCATTGATGACCCTGTTGAATACACGCGCTGGGACTTGGCGGCTGTCCGTGATTCTGAAATTATATTGGCGAACATGGAGGCATCCAATCCTGCAGGTTACGCACTGGCATTGGAAATTGGGTACGCAAAGGCTCTAGGTAAAACAATATACTTAGTCGACCAGATTGAAGATCCTTCAGTTAAGCGCTATTTTGAAATGGTTCGACAGTGCTCAACTCGAGTGTTCAGAGGCTTGGATGAGGCTATTGAATATATTGCGCGTACATAGGGTGCCGGACTAAAGATTCATGGTTGGGAAGTTTTCCTGTGCACGGCGTCGGGCAGAATCTTGAGATGTATCGCTAGGTTTTTTGGGTGGGGTTTTATGAGGGAAAACTCTGCCCACTCCTCAATTTTCTGTTGTAGCGTAAGTCGTGTGAACTCATGCTAGGAGGGGCGAGCTTTGCCGTTGACTGCTATGTCGTTAATGAGCCGGTATTAGCTAGAGCTGTTTATCAAAAGTGTGGGGCAGTCAGTGCCGAGTTCTGTCAAGAAAATTTCTGTATTGGTTGCGGTGGATGAAAGTTCGGTAATTGGCACTGAGTACAAACGCTATTTGTGTCTCTGATCTTGAGATTTTTTCGGATGTGCTCTGACTTTTACTTGTGACAAATTAAGCAAGAGCTGTTTCCCTCGTCGTCTCCGTACACGTCGTCGATGTCTTCTGGACAGTTTTTCACGGGGCGAAGTGGGTTCGTCGGAATATTCTTGCGAAGTCGTGCACGACGAACCTCATATTCTGCTTTGATCTCGATAATGCGCGCTGGCTTTTCTAGATCCCAAAGTGATTCGCCCTTAGACCAAGTGAAAGGCGAGCCGTGTTCTAGTGCGTCCTTTTCTAGCGCCTTGGCTTTTTCGTAGTCCTCAGGGTGTCGCTCCTTGAGTCGAACCCATTCGATTTTCTGCTGGAAGAAGCAGAATGTGCAGCCACTGCGAGAGCGCCATTCGTAATACTTCGGATAACCGAGTCCAGAAGACTCTAGTATGTCTACGACGCCGGCTTTATCAATGCCCGCCTCACGAAATGGAAATTTCACAATCATGTTTTCGGCTTTTGCTGAATACCCTTCGCGATACTCCTCATCAGCTCGGATCGCTACATAGGAGGAAACTTTATCTCCTGCTGAGAGCCATGGTTTGACCCACTGTTCGAACGGGGCCAATTTGAGTTGACGTGTGCACCAGCGAGTCTGCGCACTGGGGAGGAAATGATTGAATTCACGCAGCCAAAAGCGAAAGTCACGGCGAGGATTGAGTCGTTCGATGGGTTTGCCCAAATAGCCTTCGAGTCGTCCTAGAAACTCGTAGACCTCGGGAAGCTCTTCACCGGTGTCAGTAAAGAAATAGTCGATGTCTAGCTCAGGATGGTGGTCACGCATCCAGACGGCCAAGGCGGCGCTGTCTTTCCCGCCGGATAAGCCTAGCACGTGTCGTTCAATCATCCATCTGCTCCTTCTCACCAGCCAGGTTCATTCCAGTTTTAGCAAGAATGGCCAGCAAAATGTCAGTTTCAAAACCTTGATCTTGCAGCATCGAGGTAAGCTCAGCAGCCTTGGCTTCGACTGTTTTACGGTGGCGCTCCGATATCGAGAATGATCTGGATATCGTCGTGGTTTCCGCACCTGCACCTATAACAACTGCGATTGCTTCGCTATGTGCGGGACGATCTTTGACTGTGACGAACGCCTCTGCCTCGCGAAAGCGCCGGGCGAATTGGACAAGCTCAAGCACAGCCGCATCGATGTGGCGGTCGACCCAGTCGCGTGGTGGTTTTTCAGCGGCCAAGCTCAAAATGCCCTCCAGTGCGGAACGGCTGCCATCGTAAGACGCGAGTCGTGTAGAGAATGCATCGAGCCTAAAGTTACCGGAAACTCCTGCCACAGCCTTCGCTCTGTCGCGGAGCGAATCCAAGTTGTCGAGAGACGCATCGAGAGCTTGAAGCATCTTGGCTTCTACCTCGGAGAGCATCTTTGGATAGGCCCTTGCGATTTCATGCAGAGGGGCACGCAGTGCTTCTACATAGGCTCCGCCGTCATCAGCTCCAAGAAGCGACGCTAGATCGACGAACAGAACTTTGTGTGGGTCGTTGGCTTTTAGCAGCATGTCGCGTATTGCTTTGGCTGTTTCACCTAAGCGTTGTGTGCGCCGTCCCCAATCTGGCAGGCTGAAAATCAATGCTACTAGTCCGCGTGCGGCTTCAAGCGGATCTGCAGAGCCGGCTTTCTCTCCGACTTCCTCTAAGAGGTGGGAAATGCCCTCCAGGATTTGGACTTTGTCTTCATCAATCGTGATCCAGCGGAGAGTGAATCGCTTAGGATCTTGCAGGCACTCGTCAATATCCGCATCGCTCAGTCGCGGAATAAACATGCTGTCTTTGTAAGCGGCGATGTTGGCTTTATGTGCCAACAAGAAAGCAGTGAGAAACACGGGCAAAATACCCTGTTTCATGCCAAATGGAGGCAGATGCCAGCGGTTGTAGATCGACTCCACGCTTACTCGTGTATTGGCGTCGATGAGGAGCTTTTGCGTGACTTTCCAAAGCTCGTAAAGTCCTTCGTGCACTTCTTCTAGTGGGGGGCAGAACTGCCAAACTTCACCTTCTTTGCGGTATACACCAGACGCTACAAGCAGCGTTTCGAACAGGCCGCGTTCTGCTGGGAAACCTTCGATGCCCAACTGCTCGATGCCTTCGGCGTCGATCATTGCGTGTAGCAAATCGCGTCGGGCTTTTACGCTGTTGCTAGAGAGGCTGTCGCGATTTACTAATTCGCTCCAGACCGGTGGGCAGGAATAATAGAGCTCATCGGCGAGCTCAGAAGCCTTCGGCGAGAGTTTTGTTCCGGGCTCGATGACCATGTCGCCTCCATCGTGCCATTTGCAAAGTGAAACAGCTGCTTGTAGCTGGTCTTCGAGATCAGATTTGGTCGCGGCCAAGCGCGCAAAGACTTCGCGGCGAGCTACGGAATCACCTCCGAGCTCGTGGCGCTCTTTTACCTGTTCTAGAGCGACTAATTCAGCCGAAAGTTCTGCGATGCGGGCGTGGTTAGCTGGGATGCCTACCAGTACCGGCCAGGGCTCTAAATACGCGCATGCTTGAGCTCGCTTGCCAGCTTCGCGTGCTGAGATATCACGTCCTGGAAGCGCTAGTATGAATTGACCAAACTCTCCCCGTTGCGGAGTGTAGGCCTTTGCGATTTTTTCGGCCTGCTCAATGCTTTGCAGTGAGAGCTCCATCCAGCGCATAGCGCCCGTTTCATGGTAGTGCCGTTTGGCTACTACAGGATGTATGCCCATCAGTTGAGAGAGTTTTGCGTAATCGACTCCAGCAGATGCGGCCAGCGCTTGAGAAATAGCCGCATCGATATCAAAGTCGCTACCCTCGAATACTGACCAAGAGCCGGTGTAAGTTTTGTATAAGGCAACCTTGAGTGCTGAGAGTTTATTCAGAGCATCCTCAATCTGCTCGCGAGGTACATCGTGGAATAGGGCCGCGATGACAGGTAGATCTGCAGAAAGTCCTGAGCCGTTACGGAATAGATCAATCACGGCGATATTTTTGATTATCGCCACAAGCAGTGGGTCACCTGACTTTGCCTCTGCACGCTCTACAGCCTCAACCGCTTGGGACCAGCGGTGCCCATCGGGTGAGGCTAGAATTGCAGGCTCTAGATTTGCGCGCAGGTAGTCCCAATAGTCACTAGGGCGATACAAGGACGACTGTTCAGAAGGGGTGGACTCTAGGTAAGCGCGGAAGCCATGGGGCTCCACCGATGATAGGAAACCAAAGGTACTACGCTCATTCTGTCCAAACTGACGCTTAGAAATCGGGCCCAGTAATGCGGCCATGGCTGGGTGTAGCGGCCAGCAACGTTCTAGTGCGGCAGAAAAATCCTTCCCAACTGCAGGGCGGCGAGATCGGATCGCGTCGGCTATCGCATCAGATGCTTTTTGCCCCCACTCCGGGCGGCTTTTGGCTTCGATCGCGCTGCCGATAAGCTCAACGACCTCGTCGCTTGCAGCTACGAAAGGAAGGTCTAGGTATCGTCCCTGAACCTTGCCCCAGTCGTCACGAGTGTCGATGCCCAGTCGGTTGGAGTATTGTGCGAATGACTGGTGTAGAACACCTACTACAACCAGTCTGCCATCGGCGCGAGCAGATGCTTCAGCAAGCTCTTGGAAGAAGTAGACGTCGTCGCCAGAACCTAGAGCGGATGCCTCTAGAAACTTACCCATTTCATCGATAAATACCAGGACGCCATCGTTTGGGCGGCTCTTGGTTTCGACAATTAGATCAGAGATAACACTTTGGATCGTTGGCTTGCCTCGACCGTCAACGTTCATTCCTCGACTTTTTCGGATCGCTGCGTCCAGCTCTTTTACAACACTGCCACGCCGGCCAACGACAGGGACAACTAGCCACCCGTCTTGGACAGGAAAGGCTTGGTCGAAATCTGATTTCGAGTCAAGTTTTAGGGCGGTACGAGCTTTGGTACGCAGGCTCTCATCAGGATGGAGCGCGCTCGCGAGGGCGACAGCTAGTGATGACTTGCCGCCACCGAACGGTCCGGTCCATGTAAAGCTTCGTTGATTTGTGCTTGCAAGCTGCCTGCACATTCCAGCTACAACGGATGCTGCAGTTGCATGGATGATATACCCATCCAATGCGTCTGAACGACCAATGTCTGCGTCTATTCGGATTGATCGTTGATATTGATGCGAGATGTGAACAATATCCGAGAGCATTAACTCTTTTCTCTCACTCATATGCGCGCCTGGCCATTTCTTTTTGATCTTCATTGGATAGCGCTTTTCTGTGCACTTGGCGAAGGCCGGCGGAGTCGGTCCAAGCAAGCTTGCCTCCGGTTAAGTCGGCCAACGAAATCAGTCTTTGAGCGATTGATTCTTCGTCCAGTTTGAAGACGCGGCCGGGAGAACCCTCTGCGTACGCAATAGTCTCAAAGGCCAGCGAGCTTTGACTCCCTGCGGTTCTATTCCAGAAGTCGATGAGCGCATAGGTGAAAATACCGTCATGAAGGGACGCTTTAGGGCCTCGACGGAAAGCATACTGGCCTTTGTGAACCTCTTGGAGCAGACCTAATTCAGCGAGTAAGGGCTCGGCAAAATCTTCGGGCGAACCGGCTGCGGTTCTGGGGGCATAGCTGCGCAAACATGTCTCCAAATCTCGCGATATGGTCGCGCTTGAAAGGCGGTGCTTAGGGTCGAGGCTGCGAGCGTACTCGGTCAGAGGCTCTTCGAGCTCTTGGCGTGTAAAGGTTGGCGCGGTTACATGGTTGAATAGCCAATACCATGTTGTTGAACGGTAGCGCCGCCCGGCTAGCTGCCAATGAACAAGCCATGCTGTAGCAGGATCCTCCGCGTAAGGATCAAGGCCTCCACTTTGGAGTATCTCCATGGCGAGTCTCGTTACGCGAAATGTATCGCCTTCATCATTCATGACGCCGGATGCCAAGGCCCAATGCCGAATGGAAGCAACCATGTTCTTACCTACTCCGAAAGCGGCAATAGAGCTTTCAGTAGTAAAGGTTGTCTTTGGAATCAGGCCGTCGCCGCTCGCTTGGTCGAAAGCTTTTTTGAGCCACATCTGACGCAATGGGAACGTTTCGTGTCCAGAGAAGTGGACAGAGGAGACGCGGCTGATTTTTGATGAGGTAATTTTCATGAGTTGCAGCTTAACCCGAACTGGTGAGGAGCTCCAGTTGCACGTTCATATTTGACACTACTGTATCAATGTACAGTTTTTGGTGACCTTTGGCGATGGATCAGGAAAGAAACCTCTAATAGCGTGTGTCTCATGGAGGACTGCGTCTACTGCTGTAGCGGATTTCATTTTGATAAGGGAGCTTGTCTTATCGGTGTTCGGCCCTACAGTCAGGTGAAATCAGTCTGACTCCCTTGTGCTTTCGATCAAAGAGGCGGAGGGTATGAGCAGGCATGAGATTTGCCTACTGCACTGATTAGGTATTCCAGTGATTAGCACCGGATGGAATACCAGATCTTCTGGAGCTCGAAAAATGTACAGAGACCTTAATGGCCGCTAATTCCTGTATTTGCTGGATTCCAGGTGCAAAAAAAGACGTCCATGGACGTCTTTTTTCGTTGAGTTTGGTGGAGCCGGGGGGATTTGAACCCCCGTCCGCCAGTGCTCCGCTGTCGGTACTACATGCGTAGCCGTGTCTATTAAGTTAACCCTCAGCGACCCGACGGGCAGGGTGCTTTGGGCGAGTTGTGTAAGTTTTAGCCGCTTCGTCCACAACGTACTGCACGGCGATTCTGTTCTATATGACAATCATTTCGGGTTTACAGACATCCCCTGATGATTGCTGGGCCCGAAGGCACCAGGAGTGCATGTCAGCTGCAATTAAGCAGCGAGAGCAGCACCGTATTGGTCGTCATTGGCAACTATAAGAAGTTGCAACAGTGGATTTACGACTTCTGTTACCAAGTCGGCATGCACCTAAAGTTTCGTCACCGGCGTCGAATCCTAATCGGCCCCGAACTCATTGCCTCGTACATCAGGTGAGGCAATAAGCCTGCGCAGTGTACGCCAATCGGCCCCCGAGGCCAACCCGAAGGTTGGCCGGGGCGTGAATCAGTTGTTGGTGCCGGTGGATTTACGCAGTTCCACGATGGTTTGCGAGGTTTCCGCAATGCAGTCGTCGATTTTACCTTGGGCTTTGAGCGCTTTGGCTTTGGCAACACTGGTTTCAGCGCGCTGAGTCAGTTCTGGATTCGTAGACAGCTGCCCTTTGGCATTGTCGATGGTCTGGATATTGGCATCGCACAGGTCGGCAGGCTTGTCGGCGGCGAACGAGGTGGAGGCCAGCATCGAGGCAGTAACGAACAGACCTAACAGTACAGAACGTTTCATGTGTATCTCCTTGAACTGAGGGATCCAGACTTCGCTGGCCGTCAGGACGGGCAACCGAGTGGAAGAAAAGCCCCGATTTTCGGGGTCTGTTCTGTGGACTACGGTCGCGCGCAAGGGTTCTATTTTTCTTCAGCAGGCCTTGGCCCGGGTTACCCGATCCACCAGATAGACCAGTCCGTGATAGTCGATGCCGCCGTGTTGCGTCAGGCCGATCTCGCAGGTGCGACTGGTGGAAACCCCCTCGCTGCAATGCTGCACCGCGTCCTTGAGGGTGCGCAGCGAATGGCTGTTCAGCTCCGGTGTGGTGAAGCCCTTGTCGCCGGCAAACCCGCAACAATGAATGCCTTCCGGGATCACTACGGTCTTGCTGCATTTGCGCGCGAGATCGATCAACGCCTGGCTTTCGCCCAGATGTTGTGTGCTGCAGGTCACGTGCACCGCAATCGGTGCGTCCTGCGGGGTGAACTCCAGACGATCAAGAAGATGCGTACGGATGAAGCGCACCGGGTCGTACAGATCCAGGCGAACATTTCCCACGTCCTGCACCAGACGCAAGGTGCACGGGCTGGTGTCGCAGTAGATCGGATCTAGCCCGCCACGGCTGGCATGGAGGAGCGCGCTGATGAGTTCCTGGCGTTTGTGTTCGGCCTGTTCGGCGTAGCCTTTGGAGGCAAACGGCTGACCGCAGCAGAGGTTGTCCTGATTGTCCGGGAAGACTACTTGGTAACCGGCCTTTTCCAGCAGGCCACGGGTCTTGTCGTACAGCGACATTTGCTCCTTGTCGCCGGCTGCCGGGCCCATCACCCGTGAAACGCAGGCGGCCAGATAGACCACGCGCGGCCGTTCGTCCGACACGCTCGGGCTGAAGCGAATGGCTTTTTCCGGTTGCGGCATCGCATTGGTCCACAGCGGCACCTGCCCTTTGGACAAGCGCGTCAGCGTCGCCGAAAGCTTGGCCAGACGCGGTGCGCCGAGCAGCATTCGTGCGCCGTTGGCCACGTGCAGGGTGAAGCGTGCGCCTTGCAGGGTCTTGGCGAAATTTCCTTCGATCCAGTCAGCGGTTTTCTGATGCGTGGCGTTACGGGCGCGGAGCTTTTTCACCAGTTCGCCGGTATTGATGCCTACGGGGCAACGCTGCGCGCACAAGCCTGTCGCGGCACATGTTTCAATGCCTTGGTACTCGTAGGCTTGTTCCAGCTCGGTGGTGTCAACGCCGGCGCGTTTCTTCGCTTCAATGTCACGCCAGATCACGATGCGCTGGCGCGGGCTGAGGGTCAGACCTTTCGACGGGCAGACCGGTTCGCAGAAGCCGCACTCGATGCATTTATCGACAATCTCGTCAGCCGCCGGCAGCGGCTTCAGGTGTTTGAGGTGGATCTGCGGATCTTCGCTGAGCACCACGTCGGGGTTGAGGATGCCGTTGGGGTCGAGCAGACGTTTGAGCTGCCACATCAACTGATAGGCATCGCTGCCCCATTCCAGCTCAACGAACGGTGCCATGTTGCGCCCGGTGCCGTGTTCGGCCTTGAGCGAACCGCCGAATTCCACCGCCACCAGTTGCGCCACGTCGTCCATGAACGCCTGATAGCGTGCGACTTCTTCCGGACTGTTGAAGCCTTGGGTGAAAACGAAGTGCAGATTCCCCTCCAGAGCGTGTCCGAAAAGGATCGCTTCGTCGTAGGCGTGTTTGTCGAACAGTTCGATCAGGCGATTGACGCCGATGGCCAGTTGCTCGACCGGGAAGGTCACGTCTTCGATGATCACCGTGGTGCCGGTTTTGCGCACCGCGCCGACGGCAGGGAAGGTGTCCTTGCGGATCGCCCAGAGCTTGGCGTTCTCGGCCGGGTCTTCGGTAAAGTCGACCTGTTTTCCCACCGGGAAACTGGCCAGCGAAGCCATGATCTGTGCCAGCTGTTCCTGCAGCAAAGTGGAAGAGGCGGCGCGGGATTCGATCAGCAGCGCGCAGGCATTGTTCGACAGGTGTTGTACGAAATCCGGCATGCCCGGTTTGTCCTGCACCGAACGCAGACTGCGCCGGTCCAGCAGTTCTACCGCCGACACCGGTTGGCTTTTCAGCACGGTGACCGCGTTGCAGCAGGTTTCCACATCCGGGAACACGATCAGTGCCGAGGCCTTGTTCGGGTGGTCGATCACCGTGTCGTAGGTCACCGCACTGATGAAGCCGAGCGTGCCTTCGGAGCCGACCAGCAGGTGGCTCAAGATATCCACAGGTTCGTCGAAATCCACCAGGGCGTTGAGTGACAGGCCGGTGGTATTTTTCAGACGGTATTTGTGGCGGATTCTCGCGGCCAGTTCGGCATTGGCGCGGGTCTCACGGCCCAATGTCGCCAGGCGCTCCAGCAGATCGCCGTGGCTGGCGCGAAACGCGGCGACACTGGCGGCGTCTTCGGTATCGAGGCGCGTGCCGTCGGCAAGAACCAGACGAATCCCGGCCAGGGTGTGATAGGTATTTTGCGCGGTGCCGCAGCACATGCCGCTGGCGTTGTTGGCGACGATGCCGCCGATTTTGCAGGCGTTGATCGATGCCGGATCCGGGCCGATCTTGCGCCCGAACGGTGCCAGCCACGCGTTGGCCTGCGCGCCGATCACCCCGGGTTGCAGGCGAATCTGCATGCCCTGGCCGCGAATCTCGCGAGCGTTCCAGTTATCCCCCAGCACAATCAGCACCGAATCGCTGATCGCCTGCCCGGACAAACTGGTGCCAGCGGCGCGGAAGGTCACCGGGACTTGATCGCGCTGGGCCAGTTTCAACAGCGCCACCACTTCGTCTTCGGACTCGACGCGGATCACCAGTTTGGGAATCAGCCGATAAAAACTGGCGTCGGTGCCGAAGGCCAAGGTCGACAGCGGATCGTCGAAGCGGCGCTCCGCTGGAATCAGTTGCTGCGCATCGCGCAGGAAATTCACCGGAAGCGTCATTGGTCCTCCAGGATCAGCACCACAAGGTCTTTCGGGCCGTGGGCGCCGTAGGCCAGCACTTGTTCGATGTCGGCAGTTTTCGACGGGCCGGACACCAGCAGCGCGTTGGTCGGCATGCCTTGGGCCCACTCGAATTCCTGTTGCACTTGATAGAAGTTGTCGCGGATTTCGCTGGCCTTGAGCAGGGCGAAATGCACCGGCGGCACCAGGCTCATCAGTCGCGGTTCTTCACGGGTTGGCCAAAGGATCAGGCTACCGGTCGCGGCGATGGCGCCGAGGGTGCCGGTGAGGCTGGCCGGGGTGTCGTTGAACAGCTCGGCTTTCCATTCTTCCATCGGCCGGTTGTAGGACTTCAGCGTCGGCAGATCAGGATTGTTCGCCCAGTGTTGTGTGATGCACTGCCCGTGGGGTGTAGTCGGTGCGATCAGCAGGCTCGGTAGCTGACGGTCACGCAGCAATTGCGCGAGCAGCGCCGGCCAGTCTGCGCCGCTGGTCAGATGGATTTCGGTGTGCACCGCTTCCATCAGTTTGCGCAGTTGCGGGATGCGTTGCTCGGCGCTGTAGGTGTAAGGCTGCGTCACCAGATCGACGTCGAAGTCGTCGGCAATCGGTGTGGCGCCGGTCAGACTTTTCCGCAGCTTGGCGAGGACATTTTGCTTGGCGCTCATCAGCGGTCTCCCTGTTTGGCCAGATGCTCGCGGGCCATGTCGTGCAGTGAGCGGGCGGCGGGTTTTGGTGCGCTGTGGTTTTGCGTCCACGGGCCGACATTGCTCGGGGTCAGGGCGCGCAGGCGCGTGGCGAAGAAACCGAACAACCGATACAGCGTCGGCGAGCTGTTGAGTTTCGCCCAGGCGTTCCAGATGAAGCGTTCCTTGCGCGAATACTTGCTGCCCTGGCCGCGCATCACTTGATGCGGGCTGTCCGGGGCTTTGACGTTCTCTTCGCGTAGGCGTCGCAGCAGAGCGGGGATCGGAATTTTTACCGGGCACACTTCGCCGCAGGCGCCGCACAGCGACGAAGCGCTCGGATGATCCGGGACTTTCGCCAGACCGACCATGTGCGGAGTGATGATTTTGCCGATCGGTCCCGGGTACACCTCGCCATAGGTGTGACCACCGACGCGGGTGTAGACCGGGCAATGGTTCATGCAGGCGCCGCAGCGGATGCAGTTCAGGGTCTGGCGCAGCTCGCTGTCGGCAAAGGCCTGGCTGCGACCGTTGTCGAGCAGGACCAGGTGCACTTCCTGTGGGCCGTCGAGTTCATGTTCCTTGCGCGGGCCGGAGATCATGTTGACGTAAGTGGTGATCGGAATGCCCAGCGCCGAGCGGGTCAGCAGCGATAGCAGCGGCACCACGTCGCGCAGGTTTTCCACAACCTTTTCGATGCCGGTGACGGCGATGTGCACGGGCGGCACGGTGGTGGTCATGCGCCCGTTGCCTTCGTTTTCCACCAGCAGCAGGGTGCCGGTCTCGGCCACGGCGAAGTTGACGCCGGAAACGCCGATGTCTGCTTCGAAGAATTTCTGCCGCAGGACTCTGCGACCGATCTGAATGAGTTGGTCAACGTCCTTGGTGTACTCCACGCCAAGTTTGTCGTGGAACAAGGACGCGACCTGACCGGCATTCTTGTGGATCGCCGGCATAATGATGTGTGAAGGCTTCTCGTGGTCGAGCTGGACGATGTATTCCCCCATGTCGGACTCCAGGCATTCAACACCTTGAGCCTCGAGGAAATGGTTCATCTCCATCTCTTCGCTGACCATCGATTTGCCCTTGATCACTTGCCGCGCCTCGTGAGCGCGGATGATCGAAAGGACGATGCCATTGGCTTCGTCCACCGTTTCCGCCCAGTGCACTGTCACACCGTTGCGGGTCAGGTTCTGTTCCAGTTGCTCGAGCAGGTCGGGCAACTTGGAGAGCGCACGCGCCCTGATCGAGTTGCCCAGGGCGCGCAAGTGTTCTCTTTCGTGGGCATCGCTGAAAGCCGCTGCCCGCTTGGTCATCAGTGAATCCATCGCAGTGCGGAAGTTGTTCCGTAGCTGCTGATCGCCCAAGGCGTTGTGCGCCCGGGTGCGGAAGTCTTCTTCTACGGCAACCGTAGGAATAATCGTCGAGGTGCTCATTTCGCACCTCCGGTTCGTTGCCAGAGAAAGCTCGCCAGGTGTTGCCCGCGCAGTGCTTCCTGCTGTTTTTCCAGCGAGCCGTTGATGTTCATCAAGCAGCCGCAGTCGGCACTCAAGACCTGATGCGCGCCGGATTCCTTCAACGCTCGGGTCTTGTCAGCCACCATCGCGCCGGAAATGTCTGGCATACGGACGCTGAATGTCCCACCGAAGCCACAGCATTCGCTTTCGTGATCGTGGTTGACCCGTTCCACGTTGCTCAACTGCGCCAACAACTCGCGGCCGTGCAGGTGGGTGTTCATCTCGCGGCGTGCCGAACACGAGGTGTGCAGCGCGACTTTGACCGGTTCGCCGCTGTCCTTGAGCTGCACCTTGCAGACGAACAGCAGGAACTCGGCCAGTTCATAGGTGCGGGCCGCGAGGGCCTGCACCTGTTTCAACGTTTCCGGCTCGTCCTTGAACAAGTCGGCGTAATGTTCGCGCAGCATGCCCGCGCAGGAACCCGATGGCACCACCACCGGATAATCCCCGGCAAACAACGCCAGTTGCGAGCGCGCGACCGTCCGCGCCTGCTCGGTGTAACCCGAGGTGTAGGCCGGTTGCCCGCAGCAGCTCTGCCCCTGCGGGTACTCGACGCGGATGCCTTCGCGCTCCAGCAAGTGGATCGCGTCCATCCCTGCTTCGGGGTAGAACAGGTCGACCACGCAGGTGCCGAACAGGTAGACCCGCGACGGTTTCTCGCTGGGGTATTGCCGAGGTTCGGGCAGTGGCGGTGCAACGCGGGTGGCGTTGGGCACAGCGTTGTAAAAAAGCTCGCTCATCAGGCGTGTCTCCGGGTGGGCCCGGTTATCCGTCTGTGGCGGCTGCTGAATATAGACAGCATTGCTTTCAGCAGCCTTACAGACCGGGTTGTGAATTGCTGACCCCGGAATCACCAGCCGGCGTCGGTTTTTTCCGTATTGCTTGTAGGCTTCTTCCAGCTTTAGTGCACCAGCATGCCGGTAAACCAGTAGGCCTGGGCCAGGGTAATCAGGCCGACAATCGTCGCAAAGAATAGGCTGTGCTTGAGGGTGAAGCGGAACAGATCCGATTCCTTGCCCACCAGGCCGGTCGCGGCGCAGGCCACGGCGATCGATTGTGGCGAGATCATTTTGCCGGTCACGCCGCCGCTGGTATTGGCGGCTACCAGCAGGGTGTCATTGACGCCGATCTGGTGCGCGGTGGTCGCTTGCAGCGAACTGAACAGGGCGTTCGACGAAGTATCGGAGCCGGTCAGAAACACACCGAGCCAGCCGAGGAACGGTGAGAAGAACGGGAAGGCTGCGCCGGTCGCGGCCAATACCAGAGCCATGGTCGAAGACATGCCCGAGTAGTTGGTGACGAAGGCGAAGGCCAGCACCATGCCGATCGACAGGATTGGCCAGCGCAGTTCGTAGAAGGTCTCTTTCAAAGTGGTCAGACCAGTTTTGAAGTTGATCTTCAGCACCAGCATCGAGACCAGCGCCGAGAAGAAAATTGCTGTACCGGTTGCGGAAATCGGATCGAGTTTGAACACCGCAGGAATCGCGGTGGGGGTGGCGACGATCGGCGCGGTCTTGATCACCAGTTGATCAAGGTGCGGGATGGCGAAGTTGAATACCCAGGCGTACATCGATCCGCCGGCGGCGAACATGGCTTTGAAGGGTTTGAGGGTCCAGATGGTCACCAGCACGGTGAGGATCAGGAACGGCGACCACGCCTTGAAAATTTCCCCAAGACTGTAAGGCGAAGCCACGGTGGTGCGCTTCTGGCCGAAACCTCCGACGCTGGCGGTAATCGCTGCGCTCGAAGTTGCACCGGCGATCTGTGCACCGGCGGTGCGTTTTGGTTGCCAGACTTTTAGGAACAAGGTCAGGGCGATCAGGCTGGCCAGGGCAGAGGTGATGTCCGGCAGTTCCGGGCCGATGAAGTTCGAGGTGAAGTACTGCGTCACGGCAAAGCTCAGGCCGGCAACCAGCGCAGCGGGCCAGGTTTCGCGCACGCCGCGCAGGCCGTCCATCATGAACACCAGCCAGAACGGCACGAACAGCGACAGCAGTGGCAGTTGGCGGCCGGTCATGGCGCCGATCTTGAACGCGTCGATGCCGGTCACCTGGCCGGCCACGATGATCGGAATTCCCAGCGCGCCGAACGCTACCGGCGCGGTATTGGCAATCAGGCACAGGCCGGCGGCGTACAGCGGGTTGAACCCGAGACCGACCAGCAGCGCAGCGGTAATCGCTACCGGCGCACCGAAACCGGCGGCACCTTCCAGGAATGCGCCGAAGCAGAAACCGATCAGTAGCACCTGCAGGCGCTGGTCGTCAGTGATCGACAGTACCGAACTGCGAATGACTTCGAACTGACCGCTCTTGACCGTCAGTTTGTAGAGAAACACTGCCGCGACAATGATCCAGGCAATCGGCCACAGACCGTAGGCAAAGCCGTATCCAGCAGCGGCGAAGGCCATGTCGACCGGCATGTGGAAGGCGAAAATCGCCACGGCGATCGACAGCGCAAGCGTGATGCTGCCGGCCACATGCCCCTTGAGGCGGAACACCGCCAGAGCCAGAAAGAAGAAAACGATGGGGATGACGGCCGCGAGTGCGGAGACGCCGAGACTGCCGAGCGGGGTATAGAGCTGTTGCCAGGTTTGCATATGGGGTGGCCCCTAATTGTTGTTGGTCAGGCACTGTCAGCGTTCTTGGTTAATTGGTAATACCAATTTACAATCGCTGTTGGCTAGGGTAAAAGCCTTGATGTCGGTGTGTCAATTTGTCGCCCTGAAACTTTTGTCGAATAAGCGGTGCAGAGGGCATCTGATCCGGTCGGACGATTGCGCACTGACAGGTGTCGGCGCGGCGCCGATCGGCCAGAATAGAGAGCCCGGCGTGCGGTCGGGATCGTGGAGAGTTGAGTTATGGGGTTTGATCAGATTCGTCAGCGCCGTTTGTCTGACGATATTGTCGAGCGACTCGAGGGGATGATCCTCGAGGGCACGCTGAAGTCCGGTGAGCGGCTTCCGGCCGAGCGAACGTTGGCCGAGCAGTTCGGCGTATCGCGCCCGTCGCTGCGCGAAGCGATTCAGAAACTGGCGGCCAAGGGCTTGCTGGTCAGTCGCCAGGGTGGCGGTAACTACGTGGTGGATACGCTTGGCTCGACCTTCAGCGATCCCCTGCTATTGCTGCTTGAAAGCAACCCCGAAGCGCAGCGCGACTTGCTGGAGTTTCGGCACACTCTGGAGGCATCGTGTGCCTATTACGCCGCATTGCGTGCCACAGATGTGGATCGTGAGCGTCTTACTGCAGCGTTCAACGAGCTGCAGGATTGCTACACGCGACATGACGAAGTGAGCCGGGCGGAAGAGGGGGCGGCGGATGCGAAGTTTCATCTGGCGATCGCCGAAGCCAGCCACAACGCGGTGCTGCTGCACACCATTCGCGGGCTGTTCGATCTGCTCAAGCGCAACGTGGTGACCAACATCGGCGGCATGTACAAGCAGCGCACGGAAACCCGCGACATGCTGATCGCTCAGCATCGGGAACTGTATCTGGCGATTATCGAGGGGCGTGCGGAGCAGGCGCGCGAGGTTTCCAGTCGACACATTCTGTATGTGCAGGAAGTGCTGGAAGAGGTGCGGCAGGAGGTTCAGCGCATGGCCCGGGCGGAGCGGCGCAAGGGGATGTGACGGCAATTCAGTTGTGGCAAGGGGGCTTGCTATCGCTTGCTTGCGCAGCAGGCGCCCTCAGCTCTGGCCATTGTCTGTAAAGCGGGGGCCGCTACGCGCCCCAGCGGGAGCAAGCTCCCTCGCCACAGTATCAGGCAGAAGAAATTATTCTTCTTTGCCCTTGTTGCGCACGGCGCGCTGCAACTCACGACCGGCGTCGCGTTCGCGCTCGGTGTCACGCTTGTCGTATTCCTTCTTGCCCTTGCCCAGAGCGATCTCGCACTTGACCATGTGCTTGCTCCAGTAGAAGGACAGGCACACGCAGGCGTAGCCTTTCTGTTGCACGGCAGCGGCGAGTTTTTCCAGCTCGCGTTTGTTGAGCAGCAGTTTACGGGTGCGGGTCGGATCGGCGATGACGTGGGTGCTGGCGGTCATCAACGGTGTGATGTGACTGCCGAGCAACCAGGCTTCGCCGTCCTTGAGCAGGACGTAACTGTCGACCAGTTGCAGCTTGCTTGCCCGCAGACTTTTTACTTCCCAGCCGGCCAGGACCAGACCAGCCTCGAACCGATGTTCGATGAAGTAATCGTGTCGCGCCTTTTTGTTCTGCGCGATGGTCCCTGTTGGGTGTTTCTTCTGTTTAGCCATAGGGGCGGCATTATATGGAGATAAACGGTCCTCGGCTACGGTGATGCTGCGTGCTTGAGCAGGTTGAGTGAATCCCGGACAATGCGGCCTCTTTTTCTAACGCTTGGGCGTGATATTCGATGTCGACAGACAAGGTTTCTGTCCACGGCAGTTGGGCTAGCCGCTGGGTTTTCATATTCGCCGCGACCGGTTCGGCCGTGGGACTGGGCAGCATCTGGAAATTCCCCTACATGGTCGGGGTCTACGGTGGCGGCGCCTTCGTGCTGATGTTCCTGGCGTGCATCGCGTTGATCGGGATTCCGGTCATGCTGGCTGAGACCCTGATCGGCCGGCGTGCGCGTCAGAGTCCGGCGAACGCCCTGAAGGTACTGGCGCTGGAAGCCGGGCACTCGGGCAAGTGGTCGTGGGGCGCATTTGCCGGGATGATCACGGCGCTACTGATCCTGTCTTTCTATAGTGTGGTCGGCGGCTGGTCGCTGGATTACATCATCGACATGGGACGCGGGGACTTTCAGGGCGCTACGGCAGAGCAGGTCGGCGCTTATTTCGGCAATGTCATCTCCGATCCCTGGCGCCTGACACTTTGGCATACAGTTTTCATGCTGTTGTCGGCCGTGGTGATCGCCAAAGGCGTGGTTGCCGGGCTTGAACGCAGCCTGCGGATCATGATGCCGCTGCTGTTTGTGATGGTGCTGGTGCTGCTGGGTTACAGCATGACCACCGGGCATTTCATGGAAGGCGTGCATTTCATGTTCGATTTCCACCCGGAAAAAGTCCTCGACGGCTTGCTGCCCGCCATGGGGCACGCGTTCTTTTCACTGAGCGTTGGCGTCGGTTCGATCATGATCTACGGCGCTTACATGACCAAGGAAGCCTCGCTGTCCGGCACCGTAGTCGGTGTCGCGCTGCTCGACACCTTCGTTTCGCTGGTGGCCGGTCTGGCATTGTTTCCGATTGTGTTCGCCGGCGGTTTGAACCCTAGCGAAGGTCCGGGGCTGATGTTCGTCAGCCTGCCATTTGCCTTCGGTAACGTGGTTTTCGGCCAGTTGATGGGCGTGGTGTTCTTTGTCCTGGTGGCGATTGCTGCCTGGAGTTCGGCGATTTCCTTGCTCGAACCGATGGTTGCCTATCTGGTTGAACGCACGAAAATCAGCCGTGGCTGGGTGACTTTTTGGCTGGCCTTCATCTGCTGGTTCGTTGGCCTGGGGACGGTTTTCTCCTTCAATATCTGGAAGGAAGCCAAATTTTTCGTGAACGAAGGCGGGCTGTTCCATCTCTACCAATGGGGTGCGGCGGGCGGTCTGGACTTCTTCGGCGTGATCGATTTCTTCACCTCGCGGATCATGTTGCCGCTTGGTGGCCTGTGTTTTGTGCTGTTTGCCGGTTGGGTGATGGGGCGTGATGCGGTGCGTGACGAGTTGTCGATTCGTAACCCGGCGCTGTTTGCCCTGTCCTTGTTCTTGATGCGCTACGTGGCGCCTATCGGCATTCTTGTAGTGTTTGCCGCTCAGCTCTGGAAGTAACGCTTACATGACGACACATATTCAACGTTCGGCGTTGCTGCCTTACCCGGCGCAATTCCTCTACGACCTGGTCAACGACGTCGCGCGTTACCCGGAATTCTTGCCATGGTGCTCGTCCGCCGAGGTGCTGGAGAGCTCGCCCGAGCACATGCGCGCCAGCGTTGGCGTGGCCAAGGGCGGTCTCAGTCAGCACTTCGTGACGCGCAATACGCTGGTGCCGGGGCAGTCGATCGAGATGAACCTGGAAGAAGGCCCCTTCAATCAGTTGCATGGCGTCTGGGTGTTCAAGGCGTTGAACGAGAAGGCCTGCAAGATCAGTCTCGACCTGTCTTTCGACTATGCCGGGCCGCTGGTGCGCGCGACACTCGGCCCGCTGTTCAATCAGGCGGCCAATACGCTGGTGGATGCTTTCTGCCAGCGTGCCAAGCAGATGCATGGTTGAGTCGGTGATCGAGATCGAGGTGGTGTATGCCGCCGTGGATCGTCAGATCCTGCGCACTTTGAGCGTCCCTGAAGGGATGACAGTGCGTGAGGCGGTGCTCAAGTCAGGTATCGGCGATGAATTTCCTGAGCTGGACCTGAACGAATGTCCGCAGGGGATCTTCGGCAAGGTGGTGGCTGATCCCCAGGTTCGCTTGATTCAGGCGGGGGATCGCATCGAGATCTACCGGCCGTTACTGGCGGATCCGAAAGAGGTTCGGCGCTTGCGGGCGGCCAAGGCTGCCGAAGCCAAGGCGCGAAATCAGTAGGACGAGCAAATCGCAGGCAATAAAAAACCCGGAAATTCCGGGTTTTTTATTGCCTCGCACATTACTGCGGCGAGGTGTCCAGCGGCTCAGGCGTCGGAACCGGAACGGTTTCAACACCATCCACGTCCTTCTGGATCGAATCCAGCAAGGAGCCAGGTTTGGCTGGTTGTTCCGGCTTCGGCTTCTCGGCGTTTTCAGCAGGGGCGGTCACGCTGGTGCCACTGTCCTTGCCGAGAATGGCTTCGTCACGGCTCACGCCCGGCATGAAGTCACCGGACAGGCTGACAAGCTGGTCGTTAGAGTTGAAAATAACACTCATGCGTTCCTGCTGGCGTTCACCGCCACCAGGTTGCAGGCTGTACAGATAATCCCAGCGATCGGCATGGAACGTGTCGGTCAGCAGAGGGTTACCCATGATAAACCGTACTTGCCGACGGGTCATTCCCGGGCGTAACTGGTCTATCATGTCCTGCGTGACGACATTGCCCTGCTGGATGTCGATTTTGTAAACCCCGGGGAATGAACAACCGGCGAGTGCGAGCAGTCCCACAAAGGTGAAACTGGTTAGCAAGAGCTTGGTGTTTTGCATCGGTGGGCGACTTCCACTATCTTGGCTGGGACAACGTAAACGCCGATCATACCCGCATTAAGAGAAGCTGCGAAGCAGCATCGCGAGAAAGCTGACCATGGTTGAAAATAGCGAACTACGCAAAGCCGGCCTCAAAGTGACCCTGCCACGGGTCAAGATCCTGCAAATGCTCGACTCTACCGAGCAGCGTCACATGAGTGCCGAGGACGTCTACAAGGCGTTGATGGAAGCGGGCGAGGATGTCGGTCTGGCCACGGTTTACCGTGTTCTGACCCAGTTCGAAGCCGCTGGCCTCGTGGTCCGTCACAACTTCGACGGTGGCCACGCGGTATTCGAATTGGCCGACGGTGGCCACCACGACCATATGGTCAACGTGGAAACCGGTGAAGTCGTCGAATTCGTCAGCCCGGAAATCGAAAAGCTCCAGAAGGCAATTGCCGAGGAGCACGGTGTTGATCTGGTAGATCACAATCTGGTGCTGTACGTACGCAAGAAAAAGTAAGCATGTCGCGCGAATTTCAGGTTCGCGAAACGAACGAAGGCGACCCAAGGGTCGCCTTCGTGCTTTCTGCTGCTCTTAAACTTTTGCGGTGACCACCATTTTTTTCGCGTGAGCCAAAGACTCTTTGGTCAGGTCGATGCCGCCCAGCATCCGTGCCACTTCTTCTATACGGTCGTTCTTGCTCAGCTTGGACACGGCGGTGTGAGTCGCTTGTTCGCCCCGTACCTTGTGCACGAACAAATGCTGATGACCCTGCGCTGCCACTTGCGGCAAGTGCGTCACGGTCAGCACCTGCCCGCGATCGCCAAGACGTCGCAACAACTGGCCGACGATTTCGGCTGTCGGCCCGCCGATACCCACGTCCACTTCGTCGAATACCAGGGTTGGTACGCGTGAGGTCTGCGCGGTAATCACCTGAATCGCCAGGCTGATCCGCGACAGCTCGCCACCGGAGGCCACTTTGGCCAGCGCTTTCAGCGGCTGACCGGGGTTGGCACTGACCAGCAGCTCGACTTGCTCCAGGCCGTTGGGCAGCAATTCGTCGCTGCTGTTGGCGCGCAATTCGATGGTGAAGCGACCGCCGGGCATGCCCAGGCGCTGGATTTCCTGTTCCACGGCGCTGGCGAGGCTGCCGGCGGCTTGATGGCGCAAGTCGCTCAGCTCGCGGGCTTTCTCTTGATAGTGGCGTGCGTAGGAAGCCAGCTCTTCACCCAGACGCTCGATGGATTCGTCGTTGGCGTTGAGGGTTTCGATCTCATCCAGCAACTTTTGCTGCAGCTCGGCGACTTCGGTTGGCTGGATCCGGTGCTTGCGGGCCAGGGTGTAAATCGCGTCGAGGCGTTCTTCCAGATATTGCAGGCGCGCCGGATCGGCATCGAAGTTGTCGAGGAAGCGATTGAGTTCGCCCACGGCTTCTTCGACCTGGATTTGCGCGCTGGTCAGTAGGCTGCTGGCTTCGCCCAGTGCACCAATCGAGTTGTTCACGCTCGACAGGCGATTGAGGCTGGCGGTCAGTGCGTTCAGGACATTGCCTGAATCACTTTCGCTGCATTGTTCGACCACTTGTCGGCAAATGCCGAGCAGGGTTTCGGCATTGGTCAGGTTCTTGTGTTCCTGCTCCAGCTGGTCCAGCTCGTTTTCGCCGAGGCCGAGGTTTTCCAGTTCTTCGAGCTGGTAGCTGAGCAGTTGGTGGCGCGCGCGTTGTTCGTCGCCGGAGTTGGAGAGGCGCTCCAGCTCCTGGCGAGTCTGGCGCCAGCGCTGCGCAGCCAGTTGAACCTGGCGGGCCAGATCGGTGGCACCGGCGTATTCATCGAGCAGGCGGCGATGGGTATCGGTTTTCAGCAGCGATTGATGTTCGTGCTGGCTGTGGATATCGATCAGCAGTTCGCCGAGAGCCTTGAGATCGCCGAGCGGGCAGGGCGTGCCATTGATATAGCCACGCGAGCGGCCTTCGGCGGTGATCACCCGGCGCAGGATGCATGGGCCGTCGTTTTCGAGATCGCGCTCGGCCAGCCAGGCATGGGCCTCGGGAATGTCGACCAGATCGAAGGTGGCCAGAATGTCGGCCTTGTCGGCGCCCGGGCGAACCACGCCGCTGTCGGCGCGATCGCCCAGGGTCAGGCCCAGGGCGTCGAGCATGATCGACTTGCCGGCGCCGGTTTCCCCTGTGATCACGCTCATCCCGCGATCAAGTTCGAGATCGAGATGTTCAACGATGGCGTAGTTATGTACGGACAGGTGCACCAGCATAAAGGCCGCTCCCAGGCTTTAGGTCTGGTTATTTATACAGTGTTTTGTTTCAGGCTGACAATGCCCTCGCTTAGCTCGATTTGCTTGATCCGATCAAATGCTTAGTCCGAGCGGGAATGACAATGCAGCACTTTTTTGTAGGGTTAATCATTGCAGGCCCTTGAAGCCTGATTTTGCGGCCCCATATATCGGGGCAGAAGCGCGAGTACAGCTCGCGGACGTAATTGAAAGGAGAATTCTATGGCTGACGAACAGACAGTAGATACGCAAAATCCAGAAGCCAATCAGGCGCCCGAAACTTCGGGTGACGACCTGGCGACCCGTGTACAAGTGCTCGAAGAGCAGTTGGCCGCCGCGCAGGATCAGTCGCTGCGCGTAGCTGCCGATCTGCAGAACGTACGCCGTCGTGCCGAGCAGGATGTCGAGAAGGCGCACAAGTTTGCGCTGGAAAAATTCGCCGGTGACCTGCTGCCGATCGTCGACAGCCTGGAGCGCGGCCTCGAGCTGTCGAGTCCGGACGACGAAAGCATCCGTCCGATGCGCGAAGGCATCGAGCTGACCCTGAAAATGTTCCACGACACCCTCAAGCGTTATCAGCTTGAAGCGATCGATCCGCATGGCGAACCGTTCAACGCTGTTCACCATCAGGCGATGGCCATGCAGGAAAGCGCCGACGTCGAACCGAACAGCGTTCTGAAGGTGTTCCAGAAGGGCTACCAGCTCAATGGTCGCCTGTTGCGTCCGGCCATGGTTGTGGTCAGCAAGGCGCCGGCGCCAATTTCGCCTTCGATTGACGAGAAGGCTTGAAATTAGCCGCAAGGCCCCCATTTAGAAGTCAAGCGTTTAAGTATTACCGCAGTTAGCCACCACTGCTGCGGCAACAAAATCCAAAGTTTCGGGAGAGTGAACATGGGCAAAATTATCGGTATCGACCTGGGGACTACCAACTCCTGCGTCTCCGTGCTGGAAAACGGCGTAGCCAAAGTTATCGAAAACGCCGAAGGCGCGCGTACCACGCCGTCGATCATCGCTTACGCCAACGATGGTGAAATCCTCGTTGGTCAGTCGGCCAAGCGTCAGGCAGTGACCAACCCGCACAACACCCTGTACGCGGTGAAGCGTCTGATCGGTCGCAAGTTCGACGAAGAAGTCGTACAGAAAGACATCAAGATGGTCCCGTACAAAATCGCCAAGGCTGACAATGGCGACGCCTGGGTTGAAGTGAACGGCCAGAAAATGGCGCCGCCACAAATCTCGGCTGAAATCCTGAAGAAGATGAAGAAGACCGCCGAAGACTACCTCGGCGAGCCAGTGACCGAAGCGGTGATCACCGTTCCGGCCTACTTCAACGACAGCCAGCGTCAGGCGACCAAAGACGCCGGCCGCATCGCCGGTCTGGACGTTAAACGTATCATCAACGAACCAACCGCAGCGGCTCTGGCTTACGGTATGGACAAGGCCAAGGGCGATCACACCGTGATCGTTTACGACCTGGGTGGCGGTACTTTCGACGTATCCGTGATCGAGATCGCTGAAGTTGACGGCGAGCACCAGTTCGAAGTGTTGGCCACCAACGGTGACACCTTCCTCGGCGGTGAAGACTTCGACATTCGTCTGATCGACTACCTCGTTGACGAATTCAAGAAAGAAAGCGGCATGAACCTCAAAGGTGACCCGCTGGCCATGCAGCGCCTGAAAGAAGCCGCTGAGAAAGCCAAGATCGAGCTGTCGTCCGCTCAGTCGACCGACGTCAACCTGCCGTACATCACTGCAGACGCTACCGGTCCTAAGCACCTGAACGTGAAGATTTCGCGTGCCAAGCTCGAAGCACTGGTTGAAGACCTGGTTCAGCGCACCATCGAACCTTGCCGTATCGCCATGAAAGACGCCGGTATCGACGTTGGCGCGATCAACGACGTGATTCTGGTCGGCGGTCAGACCCGTATGCCGCTGGTACAGAAGCTGGTGACCGATTTCTTCGGTAAAGAAGCACGTAAAGACGTGAACCCGGACGAAGCGGTTGCCATGGGTGCTGCGATTCAGGGCGCCGTTCTGGCCGGTGACGTGAAAGACGTTCTGCTGCTCGACGTCAGCCCGCTGACCCTGGGTATCGAAACCATGGGTGGCGTGATGACCGCGCTGATCGAGAAAAACACCACGATTCCTACCAAGAAATCGCAAGTGTTCTCGACTGCCGACGACAACCAGGGCGCCGTGACCATTCACGTCCTGCAAGGTGAGCGTAAGCAAGCTGCACAGAACAAATCGCTGGGCAAGTTCGACCTGGCCGACATTCCACCAGCTCCACGTGGCGTGCCGCAGATCGAAGTGACCTTCGACATCGACGCTAACGGCATCCTGCACGTTGGCGCGAAAGACAAGGCGACCGGCAAAGAGCAGAAGATCACCATCAAGGCCAACTCCGGTCTGTCGGATGAAGAAATTCAGAAGATGGTTCGCGATGCCGAGCTGAACGCCGAGGAAGACCGCAAGTTCGCTGAGCTGGCTGAATCCCGTAACAAGGGTGACGCACTGGTTCACTCGACTCGCAAAATGGTTACCGAAGCGGGCGATAAGGTCAGCGCTGAAGAGAAGACCGCGATCGAAGCCGCTGTGGTTGCACTGGAAGCCGCTGTGAAAGGCGACGACAAGGCTGCCATCGAAGCGAAGATCGAAGAGCTGTCGAAAGTCTCGGCTCCGGTTGCTCAGAAGATGTACGCCGAACAGGCTCAGCCTGCTGAAGGCGCGGCGCCGCACGACGAGAAAGCTGAAAAGGCTGACGATGTCGTTGATGCCGAGTTCGAAGAAGTCAAAGACCACAAGTAAGTTGTTGGTCGCCCGGTTGACTGCCTTGCGGCGGTGACTGGTAGGATGTCGCCGCGCGGGAGCTTGCTCCCGCGTTGGCGTATCTGGAATACACGAATTTTTACAGCATGCGACAAGGTTCGCTTGCTGCTGGTATGGCCGGGAATGCTCCTGCTTTTCGCGCTGCAAGTACCAAACGAAGCAAAGACCAGGATCGTTGAATTGACGTGAGTTGGGTCCGGGCCTGTATTGGGGCTCAACGAGTTTGGCCATCCTCAGGAGGGGTTTGCCGGACGTCCTCAAGAGTGCAAAAGAATTATGGCAAAGCGTGACTATTACGAAGTATTGGGTGTCGAGCGTGGTTCAAGCGATGCAGACCTGAAGAAGGCCTATCGTCGTCTGGCGATGAAGCATCACCCGGACCGTAATCCCGATGACAAAGCGTCGGAAGAACTGTTCAAAGAGGCCAACGAGGCCTACGAAGTATTGTCCGATTCGAGCAAGCGCGCGGCGTACGACCAGTACGGTCATGCCGGTGTCGACCCGAGCATGGGTGGCGGTGGCGCCGGTTTCGGCGGGCAGAATTTCTCGGACATCTTTGGCGATGTCTTCAGTGACTTCTTCGGTGGCGGTCGTGGCGGTTCCCGTGGCGGCGCCCAGCGTGGCAGCGATCTGCGCTACACCCTGGAGCTGAATCTGGAAGAAGCGGTGCGCGGCACTACCGTGAATATCCGCGTTCCGACACTGGTCAATTGCAAGCCATGCGATGGTTCCGGCGCGAAGAAAGGCTCGTCGCCATCGACCTGCCCGACCTGCGGCGGCATCGGCCAGGTGCGCATGCAACAGGGCTTCTTCTCGGTGCAGCAGACCTGCCCGCGTTGCCATGGCCAGGGCAAGATCATTTCCGATCCGTGCGATTCTTGCCACGGCGATGGTCGCGTCGAAGAGTACAAGACCCTGTCGGTGAAAGTGCCGGCTGGCGTCGATACCGGCGACCGCATTCGTCTGTCCGGCGAAGGCGAAGCGGGTACTCAAGGTGGCCCGACTGGCGACCTGTACGTGGTGATCAACGTGCGCGAGCACGACATCTTCCAGCGCGATGGCAAACACCTGTTCTGCGAAGTGCCGATCAGTTTCGTTGATGCGGCGCTCGGTGGCGAACTGGAAATCCCGACCCTCGACGGTCGCGTCAAACTGAAAATCCCTGAAGGTACTCAGACCGGCAAGCAGTTCCGCGTGCGCGGCAAAGGCGTGGCGCCAGTGCGTGGCGGTGGTGCGGGCGATTTGATGTGCCGTGTGGCTGTCGAGACGCCAGTCAATCTGAATCGCCGTCAGCGCGAATTGCTCGAAGAGTTCCGCAGCTCGCTGGCGGACGACAACAGTCACTCGCCGAAAACCACCGGTTGGTTCGATGGTGTGAAGCGCTTCTTCGGCGATCTGTAAGGAGTTGGCATGCGACGTATAGCTGTGATGGGCGCCGCCGGGCGCATGGGCAAGATTCTGGTCGAGGCCGTGCAACAGCGCGCGCCACTGACCGGCCTGACCGCGGCGATCGTTCGTCCCGGCAGTACGCTGATCGGAGTGGACGCCGGTGAGCTGGCTTCGCTGGGTCGCATCGGTGTGCCGTTGTCCGGCAACCTCGAATCGGTGGCTGAAGAGTTCGATGTGCTGATCGACTTTACTTTGCCGGAAGTCATGCTGAAAAACCTTGCGTTCTGTCGCAAGGCTGGCAAGGCCATGGTCATCGGCACCACTGGGCTCGACGCTGCGCAGAAGCAATTGCTGGCCGAGGCGGGCAAGGATATTCCGATCGTGTTCGCGGCCAACTTCAGTGTCGGGGTCAACCTGTCGCTGAAGCTGCTCGAAATGACCGCTCGGGTGCTGGGCGATGATGCGGACATCGAGATCATCGAGGCGCATCACCGGCACAAGATCGATGCGCCTTCGGGTACTGCCCTGCGCATGGGTGAGGTGATTGCCGATGCGCTGGATCGTGATCTGCAGAAGGTCGCGGTCTATGGTCGTGAAGGCCATACCGGTGCACGCGAGCGGGAAACCATCGGTTTCGCTACCGTGCGCGGTGGTGATGTGGTCGGAGATCACACCGTGCTGTTCGCCTGCGAAGGCGAGCGCCTGGAGATCACGCACAAGGCTTCCAGCCGCATGACATTCGCCAAGGGTGCGGTGCGTGCGGCGTTGTGGCTGGATGGTCGCGAGCCGGGTCTTTACGACATGCAGGACGTGCTCGACCTGCATTGATTGACTGTTTCACCCAGCGCAAACGCCCGGTTTGCGCTGGTTTTTCTACACCGCGCGACGGCCTGTCGCATTCTCCGGCCTTTTAGGCTCTTTAGCGGTGGACCAAAAAAGCCTTTTTCTGTAAGCTACAGCTTTAGTGTGTCCACTAAAAGCGCGCAGAATAATTCAGTGAAGAAGCGGGGTGACGTGTCCATACGTCACTCCGCTTTTTTACAACCTGCGATTGCCCTTTCATGCGTTATTTACGGGAGGTCTTCTTGACTAAGCCAGCCATACTCGCCCTTGCTGATGGCAGCATTTTTCGCGGCGAAGCCATTGGAGCCGACGGTCAAACCGTTGGTGAGGTGGTGTTCAACACCGCAATGACCGGCTATCAGGAAATCCTTACCGATCCTTCCTACGCCCAGCAGATCGTTACCCTGACTTACCCGCACATCGGCAACACCGGCACCACGCCGGAAGACGCCGAGTCTGACCGCGTATGGTCCGCTGGCCTGGTGATCCGTGACCTGCCGCTGGTAGCGAGCAACTGGCGTAACACGATGTCCCTGTCCGACTACCTGAAAGCCAACAACGTTGTGGCAATCGCTGGTATCGATACTCGTCGCCTGACCCGCATCCTGCGTGAAAAAGGCGCACAGAACGGCTGCATCATGGCCGGCGACAACATCTCCGAAGAAGCTGCAATTGCCGCCGCGCAAGGCTTCCCGGGCCTGAAGGGTATGGATCTGGCGAAAGTCGTCAGCACCAAGGAAAAGTACGAATGGCGCTCCACTGTCTGGGACTTGAAGACCGACAGCCACGCGACCATCGATGCCTCCGAGCTGCCATACCACGTGGTTGCCTACGACTACGGCGTCAAACTGAACATCCTGCGCATGCTGGTCGAGCGCGGCTGCCGCGTGACCGTGGTACCGGCGCAGACCCCGGCTGCCGACGTGCTGGCACTCAAGCCGGACGGCGTGTTCCTGTCTAACGGCCCTGGTGACCCGGAGCCTTGCGACTACGCGATCAAGGCGATCAAGGAAGTGCTGGAAACCGAAATTCCGGTCTTCGGTATCTGCCTCGGTCACCAGCTGCTGGCTCTGGCCTCCGGCGCCAAGACCCTGAAAATGGGCCATGGCCACCACGGTGCCAACCACCCGGTGCAGGATCTGGACACTGGCGTCGTGATGATCACCAGCCAGAACCACGGTTTCGCGGTTGACGAAGCGACCCTGCCAGCCAACGTGCGTGCGATCCACAAATCGCTGTTCGACGGCACCCTGCAAGGTATCGAGCGCACCGACAAGAGCGCGTTCAGCTTCCAGGGCCACCCTGAAGCGAGCCCGGGCCCGAACGATGTGGCGCCCCTGTTCGACCGCTTCATCAACGAGATGGCCAAGCGACGCTAAGCGTTCGCCTTGAGACTGTAGCGAGAAGCCCTCGAGGGCGGCCCCGACACCGGTGGCGCCCCTCAGGGCTTCAGAAATCGATCAAGACGGCTTGCCGACTGACCTGCGGATTTGAGTGACAAACCCATGCCAAAACGTACAGACATTAAAAGCATCCTGATTCTCGGCGCTGGCCCGATCGTTATCGGCCAGGCCTGCGAATTCGACTACTCCGGCGCCCAGGCCTGCAAAGCCCTGCGCGAGGAGGGTTACCGCGTCATCCTGGTGAACTCCAACCCGGCCACCATCATGACCGACCCGGACATGGCTGACGCCACGTACATCGAGCCGATCAAGTGGCAGACCGTGGCCAAGATCATCGAAAAAGAGCGTCCGGATGCAGTGCTGCCAACCATGGGCGGCCAGACTGCACTGAACTGCGCCCTGGACCTGGAGCGCGAAGGCGTCCTGGAAAAGTTCGGCGTGGAAATGATCGGCGCCAACGCCGACACCATCGACAAGGCTGAAGACCGTTCGCGTTTCGACAAGGCCATGAAGTCGATCGGCCTGGAATGCCCGCGTTCCGGTATCGCCCACAGCATGGAAGAAGCCAACGCCGTCCTCGAGCGTCTGGGCTTCCCGTGCATCATCCGTCCGTCCTTCACCATGGGCGGCACCGGTGGCGGCATCGCTTACAACCGTGAAGAATTCGAAGAAATCTGCGCTCGCGGTCTGGACCTGTCGCCGACCAAAGAGCTGCTGATCGACGAATCGCTGATCGGCTGGAAAGAATACGAAATGGAAGTTGTCCGCGACAAAAAGGACAACTGCATCATCGTCTGCTCGATCGAGAACTTCGACCCGATGGGCGTGCACACCGGTGACTCGATCACCGTGGCTCCGGCCCAGACCCTGACCGACAAGGAATACCAGATCCTGCGTAACGCCTCGCTGGCGGTACTGCGTGAGATCGGCGTCGAGACCGGCGGTTCCAACGTACAGTTCGGCATCTGCCCGGACACCGGCCGCATGGTCGTGATCGAGATGAACCCGCGTGTATCGCGTTCCTCGGCACTGGCTTCGAAAGCCACCGGTTTCCCGATCGCCAAAGTCGCGGCCAAACTGGCGGTGGGCTACACCCTCGACGAACTGTCGAACGACATCACCGGCGGCAAGACCCCGGCGTCCTTCGAGCCGTCGATCGACTACGTCGTGACCAAGCTGCCACGTTTCGCTTTCGAGAAATTCGCCAACGCTGACGCACGCCTGACCACTCAAATGAAGTCGGTCGGTGAAGTCATGGCCATCGGCCGTACCTTCCAGGAATCCCTGCAGAAAGCCCTGCGCGGTCTGGAAGTAGGCGTTTGCGGTCTGGACGAGAAGCTCGACCTGAGCAATCCGGAAAGCATGAGCATCCTCAAGCGCGAGCTGACCGTGCCGGGCGCCGAGCGTATCTGGTACGTGGCGGACGCCTTCCGCGCCGGCATGACCGTCGAAGACATCTTCGGCATGAACATGATCGACCCGTGGTTCCTGGTGCAGATCGAAGATCTGATCAAGGACGAAGAGAAGGTCAAGACCCTCGGTCTGTCCGCCATCGACCGCGACCTGATGTTCAAACTCAAGCGCAAAGGCTTCTCCGATCAGCGTCTGGCAAAACTGCTGGGTGTGACCGAGAAGAATCTGCGTACTCACCGTCAAAAACTGGAAGTGTTCCCGGTCTACAAGCGCGTTGACACCTGCGCCGCCGAGTTCGCCACCGACACCGCTTACCTCTACTCGACTTACGAGGAAGAGTGCGAAGCCGCGCCGTCCGGTCGCGACAAGATCATGATTCTGGGTGGCGGTCCGAACCGTATCGGCCAGGGCATCGAGTTCGACTACTGCTGCGTACACGCGGCCCTCGCACTGCGCGAAGACGGCTACGAAACCATCATGGTCAACTGCAACCCGGAAACCGTTTCCACCGACTACGACACTTCCGACCGTCTGTACTTCGAGCCAGTAACCCTGGAAGACGTGCTGGAAATCTGCCGCGTCGAGAAGCCGAAAGGCGTGATCGTCCAGTACGGCGGCCAGACGCCGCTGAAACTGGCGCGTGCTCTGGAAGCCGCTGGCGTGCCGATCATCGGCACCAGCCCTGACGCCATCGACCGTGCCGAAGACCGTGAGCGCTTCCAGCAAATGGTCGAGCGCCTGAACCTGCGTCAGCCGCCAAACGCCACCGTGCGCAGCGAAGACGAAGCTGTTCGTGCTGCCGCGAAAATCGGTTATCCGCTGGTGGTGCGCCCGTCCTACGTACTGGGCGGCCGCGCGATGGAAATCGTTTACAAGGAAGACGAACTCAAGCGCTACCTGCGTGATGCGGTGCAAGTCTCCAACGACAGCCCGGTGCTGCTCGACCACTTCCTCAACTGCGCCATCGAGATGGACGTGGATGCGGTCTGCGACGGCAAAGACGTGGTGATCGGCGCGATCATGCAGCACATCGAACAGGCGGGCGTTCACTCCGGTGACTCCGCGTGCTCGCTGCCGCCATACTCGCTGCCGGCGCACATCCAGGACGAGATGCGCGAACAGGTCAAGAAAATGGCCCTGGAACTGGGCGTTGTCGGCCTGATGAACGTGCAACTGGCGCTGCAGGGCGAAGACATCTACGTCATCGAAGTCAACCCGCGCGCTTCGCGTACCGTACCGTTCGTGTCCAAGTGCATCGGTGTTTCCCTGGCAATGATCGCTGCTCGCGTCATGGCCGGTAAGACCCTGAAGGAAATCGGCTTCACCAAGGAAATCATCCCGAACTTCTACAGCGTGAAAGAGGCGGTGTTCCCGTTCGCCAAATTCCCTGGCGTTGACCCGATCCTCGGCCCGGAGATGAAGTCCACCGGTGAAGTGATGGGCGTCGGCGACACCTTCGGTGAAGCATTCGCCAAGGCCCAGATGGGCGCGAGCGAAGTACTGCCGACCGGCGGTACCGCGTTCATCAGCGTGCGTGACGATGACAAGCCGCTGGTTGCAGGCGTGGCCCGTGATCTGATCAACTTGGGCTTCGAAGTGGTCGCCACTGCCGGTACTGCCAAGCTGATCGAAGCCGCAGGCCTGAAAGTGCGCCGTGTGAACAAGGTGACCGAGGGTCGTCCGCACGTGGTCGACATGATCAAGAATGACGAAGTCACCCTGATCATCAACACCACCGAAGGCCGTCAGTCGATCGCTGATTCCTACTCCATTCGTCGTAATGCCCTGCAGCACAAGATCTACTGCACCACCACCATTGCTGCGGGCGAGGCTATCTGTGAAGCGCTGAAGTTCGGTCCCGAGAAGACCGTGCGCCGCTTGCAGGATTTACACGCAGGATTGAAGGCATGATCAAATACCCAATGACCGTCCAGGGCGCGAAAGCCCTGGAAGAAGAACACGCTCATCTGACCAAGGTCGTTCGTCCGAAACTCAGCCAGGACATCGGTACGGCTCGCGAGTTGGGTGACCTGAAGGAAAACGCTGAATACCATGCCGCCCGCGAACAGCAAGGCATGGTCGAGGCGCGGATCCGTGATATCGAAGGCCGGATCCAGAATCAGGTCATCATTGATGTGACGACCATTCCGCACACCGGCAAAGTGATCTTCGGTACTACCGTCGAGATCGCCAACGTCGAGACGGATGAGAGCGTCACTTACCACATCGTCGGTGAGGATGAGGCTGACTTCAAACTCGGCAAGATTTCGGTTGGCTCGCCTCTGGCCCGCGCCTTGATCGGCAAGGAAGAGGGCGATGTGGTCGCAGTGAAAACGCCAAGCGGCGTTATCGAGTACGAGATTGTCGAAGTCCGTCACATCTGAAGGCAAGCGCCCGCTACGTGCGGGCGCCATGCTTTGGCAGTTGACCCAGATGTTGTGGGTCGGCGGCTTCTGGCTGATTCATCTCGGTTTGCGAGCGGTGTTGGGCAAGATTGGCCTGGCACCATTGCTGATCGATGAGATTGCCGATGCGTTCGAAGTGCCGGTGGTGAGTTTTGCCGCCGCATGCGTGATCTTTCAGGCTTTGGTGCTGGTACAGGCCGAGGGCCTTGCCAGTCTATGGCGGGACTTTCGTGGACAGGTGTTGCTGATGGCGTTGTATGCGTGTGCGATGTTTGTCGCCGTGCGTGTCGGCTGGCCGCAAGCGCAGCGCTGGCAGGAGTTCAGTTTTCTGGTGTTGGGCTTTTCCGGTCTGGTGCTGGTGTTGCAACCGGTTCCGGGATGGAGTGGGAGGGTGCGCGAAGCACACCCTTGACCCTTGTCATCACTTGAAGCGATGAACGTTCGACAGCTGCTTGTTGACGCTGAAGTTCTTGCGATAAACCAGTGCCATCTTGCCGATGACCTGAACCAGGTCCGCTTTGCCGACCTTGCACAGTTCTGCAATGTGCGCCAGGCGCGACTCGCGGTCGAGGATGTTGAGCTTGATCTTGATCAGCTCATGATCCGCCAATGCGCGTTCGAGTTCGGCTAACACACCTTCAGTCAAACCGTTGTCAGCCACAGTCAAAACTGGTTTCAGATGGTGGCCAATGGATTTGTACTGTTTCTTCTGCTCTGGAGTGAGCGGCATAATCTGACCCTTTCGTCTGGATTCTGTAAAATGGCGGCCATTTTACCCGAGGGTTCGTGGATCCGCCCAATTAATCACGACCCTTATTATCGAGGTGCCCAATGGCGCGTTCCAAGACAAGCCTTGGTTGGCTGAAACGACATGTCAACGATCCTTATGTGAAGCAGGCGCAGAAGGATGGCTACCGCTCGCGTGCGAGTTACAAGCTTCTGGAGATCCAGGAGAAATACAAGCTGATCCGTTCCGGCATGAGCGTTGTCGACCTGGGCGCGGCGCCCGGCGGCTGGTCGCAGGTCACCAGCCGGTTGATCGGCGGTCAGGGCCGTCTGATTGCGTCGGACATTCTGGAAATGGACAGCATCCCGGACGTGACTTTCATCCAGGGTGACTTCACCGAGGACGAAGTGCTCGCGCGGATCCTTGAAGCCGTGGGTAATTCGCAGGTGGACCTTGTGATTTCCGATATGGCCCCCAATATGAGTGGTACGCCTGAAGTAGACATGCCCAAAGCCATGTTCCTTTGTGAGCTGGCGCTTGATCTGGCGGAGCGGATACTCAAGCCGGGCGGTAATTTCGTGATCAAGATTTTTCAGGGCGAAGGTTTCGATGTTTACCTGAAGGATGCTCGCAAGAAATTCGACAAGATCCAGATGATCAAGCCGGATTCGTCCCGTGGCAGCTCCCGCGAGCAATATATGCTGGCTTGGGGCTACCGCGGCGGCAACGAGTAAAACGAGTTTTTTGGCCGGGGTGATAGGTTTTTCGTATTTTGCCCCGCGTGCATAAGCGAATATTGTGTAGAAAGTGTTTCACAAAGGGTTACAGACGGCGCCTGCCAGAGTTGTAGGTAATGTAGTAAGTTAGGCCGGTGAATATCATGCGAAGCGCGCGCCAGTAGCGGAGCTTGCTTCAGAGGGTAGTTAATTGAACGATATGGCAAAGAATCTGATCCTGTGGTTGATCATCGCGGCAGTCCTCGTGACGGTGATGAACAACTTCTCCAGCCCTAACGAGCCGCAGACCCTCAACTATTCCGACTTCATCCAGCAGGTCAAGGATGGCAAGGTCGAGCGCGTAGCCGTCGACGGCTATGTGATTACCGGCAAACGCAACGATGGTGACAGCTTCAAGACCATTCGTCCGGCGATCCAGGACAATGGCCTGATCGGCGATCTGGTCGACAATCACGTTGTGGTTGAAGGCAAGCAGCCTGAACAGCAAAGCATCTGGACTCAACTCCTGGTGGCCAGCTTCCCGATCCTGGTGATCATTGCGGTGTTCATGTTCTTCATGCGCCAGATGCAGGGTGGCGCCGGGGGCAAGGGTGGACCGATGAGCTTCGGCAAGAGCAAGGCGCGCCTGCTCTCCGAAGATCAGGTGAAAACCACCCTGGCTGACGTTGCGGGTTGCGACGAAGCCAAGGAAGAAGTCGGCGAGCTGGTTGAGTTCCTGCGTGATCCGGGCAAGTTCCAGCGCCTGGGCGGTCGTATTCCTCGCGGTGTGCTGATGGTCGGCCCTCCGGGTACCGGTAAAACCTTGCTGGCCAAGGCGATTGCCGGCGAAGCGAAGGTACCGTTCTTCACTATTTCCGGTTCCGACTTCGTTGAAATGTTCGTGGGTGTCGGTGCAAGCCGCGTTCGTGACATGTTCGAGCAGGCCAAGAAACACGCACCGTGCATCATCTTCATCGACGAAATCGACGCCGTCGGTCGCCACCGTGGCGCCGGCATGGGCGGTGGTCACGACGAGCGCGAGCAGACTCTCAACCAGTTGCTGGTGGAGATGGATGGCTTCGAAATGAATGACGGCATCATCGTGATTGCGGCAACCAACCGTCCTGACGTACTCGACCCTGCGCTGCTGCGTCCGGGCCGTTTCGACCGTCAGGTGGTTGTAGGTTTGCCGGATATCCGTGGTCGCGAGCAGATCCTCAAGGTTCACATGCGCAAAGTGCCAATGGGCGACGACGTTGCTCCGGCCGTTATCGCACGCGGTACCCCGGGCTTCTCCGGTGCGGACCTGGCCAACCTGGTCAACGAGGCTTCGCTGTTCGCTGCACGCAGCGGCAAGCGCATCGTTGAAATGAAAGAATTCGAACTGGCCAAGGACAAGATCATGATGGGCGCCGAGCGCAAATCGATGGTCATGTCCGAGAAAGAAAAACAGAACACCGCTTATCACGAAGCTGGCCACGCCATTGTTGGTCGCGTCGTGCCTGAGCATGATCCGGTCTACAAGGTCTCGATCATTCCGCGTGGTCGTGCGCTGGGTGTGACCATGTTCCTGCCGGAAGAAGATCGCTACAGTCTGTCCAAGCGTGCGCTGATCAGTCAGATCTGCTCGCTGTACGGCGGCCGTATCGCCGAAGAAATGACTCTTGGTTTCGACGGTGTGACCACCGGCGCCTCCAACGACATCATGCGTGCCAGTCAGATTGCGCGGAACATGGTGACCAAGTGGGGTCTGTCGGAAAAACTCGGTCCGCTGATGTACGCCGAAGAAGAGGGCGAAGTGTTCCTCGGTCGCGGTGGTGGTGGTCAGAATGCCAGTTTCTCCGGTGAGACCGCCAAGCTGATCGACTCCGAAGTGCGTAGCATCATCGATCAGTGCTACGGCACGGCCAAGCAGATCCTCACGGACAACCGTGACAAGCTGGATGCCATGGCCGATGCGCTGATGAAATACGAAACCATCGATGCCGAGCAGATCGACGACATCATGGCGGGTCGTACGCCTCGTGAACCGCGTGACTGGACAGGTGGCACGGGTACGCCTCCGCCTCCAGTGATCCAGGATGAGCGTCCGGAAACACCGATCGGCGGTCCGGCTGCTGACGTTTAAGGTTTGAAATGACTTCTGCACAGTCCCTGACCCGGTTGCCTTGCGGCAACCGGGTTCTTGATTTGGCCCGGACGCATGTCATGGGCATTCTCAATGTCACTCCCGATTCCTTTTCCGATGGCGGCCGCTACAGTCAGCTCGACGTGGCCTTGCGTCACGCCGAAGCCATGGTGGCTGCTGGCGCGACGCTGATTGATGTCGGCGGTGAGTCGACCCGGCCCGGTGCTCGAGCGGTTTCGCCGCTGGAAGAGCTGGAGCGCGTAGCTCCGATCGTGGAGCTGATCAATCGCGAGCTGGATGTGGTGATCTCGGTCGATACTTCGACACCTGCAGTGATGCGCGAAACTGCGCGGCTCGGTGCCGGGTTGATCAATGACGTGCGCTCGCTGCGCCGTGATGGTGCGCTGGATGCCGCTGCGGCGACCGGGTTGCCGGTATGTCTGATGCACATGCTCGGTGAGCCAGGTGACATGCAGGACAATCCGCACTATCAGGACGTTACCCGGGAAGTGGGTGAGTTTCTGGCCGAGCGCATGGCCCAATGTGCGGCGGCGGGTATTCCTGCCGAGCGGATCATTCTTGATCCCGGTTTCGGTTTCGCCAAAACCCTGCAGCACAATCTAAGCTTGTTCAAGCATATGGAAGCCCTGCATGCGCTTGGGCGTCCGCTATTGGTCGGTGTCTCACGCAAAAGCATGATTGGTCAGGCGCTGAATCGTCCGGTGGGCGAGCGTCTGCATGGTGGTCTGGCACTCGCGGCACTGGCGTCGGTGAAAGGAGCGCGTATATTGCGCGTCCATGATGTGGCGGAAACGGTAGACGTGGTGCGTATGCTCGCGGCCGTGGAATCAGCCGAATAAGAATGATGGAGCACTTATGAGCAAGAAATACTTTGGTACTGACGGTATTCGTGGTCGTGTCGGTGAATATCCGATCACTCCGGACTTCATGCTCAAGCTCGGCTGGGCGGCTGGCATGGCTTTTCGCAAGATGGGCGCCTGCAAGGTACTGGTCGGCAAGGACACGCGAATTTCCGGCTACATGTTCGAGTCGGCTCTTGAAGCGGGCCTGACTTCGGCAGGTGCCGATGTGATGCTGCTGGGGCCGATGCCGACGCCGGCTATCGCCTACCTGTCGCGTACTTTCCAGGCCGAAGCCGGGATCGTGATCAGCGCTTCGCACAACCCGCATGACGATAACGGTATCAAGTTCTTCTCCGGCAAGGGCACCAAGTTGCCTGATGAGCTGGAGTTGATGATTGAAGAGTTGCTCGATACCCCGATGGCTGTGGTTGAGTCGAGCAAGATCGGCAAGGTGTCGCGCATTAACGACGCGTCGGGTCGTTACATCGAGTTCTGCAAAAGCAGTGTGCCCACCGGCACCAGTTTTTCCGGCCTGAAAATCGTGATCGACTGCGCAAACGGTGCGACCTACAAGGTTGCTCCAAGCGTCTTTCGAGAGCTGGGTGCGGAAGTTGTAGTGCTTTCAGCTCAGCCCAATGGCCTGAACATTAATGACAATTGCGGTTCGACCCATATGGGGTCGTTGCAGGCTGCTGTATTGGCTGAGCACGCTGATCTGGGTATCGCCTTCGATGGCGACGGTGATCGGGTGTTGATGGTCGATCACACTGGCGCCATCGTCGATGGTGACGAGCTGCTGTTCATTATTGCGCGCGATCTGCACGAGCGTGGCAAGTTGCAGGGTGGCGTGGTCGGTACTCTGATGAGCAATCTGGGTCTTGAGCTCGCGTTGGCGGATCTCTCGATTCCGTTCATTCGAGCGAATGTCGGTGATCGCTATGTGATCGCCGAGCTGCTGGAGCGCAACTGGCTGGTAGGTGGTGAGAATTCGGGCCACATCGTCTGCTTCAATCACACCACAACAGGTGATGCGATCATTGCGGCGTTGCAGGTGTTGATGGCATTGAAAGCCCGCAATGAAGGTCTTGCGCAAACGCGTCAGGTCTTGCGCAAGTGCCCTCAGGTGCTGATCAATGTGCGTTTCGCTGGTGGCGAAAGCCCGCTTGAGCATCCGGCTGTCAAGGAAGCCAGCGCGCGTGTAACTCAGGCGATGGCGGGTCGAGGTCGTGTGCTTCTGCGCAAGTCCGGCACAGAGCCGCTGGTGCGTGTGATGGTCGAAGGCGAGGATGAAACTCAGGTTCGCAGCTATGCAGAAGAACTGGCAAAACTGGTAAGTGAAGTTTCTGCCTGATTCGGCTTGCCAGCCATGATTGTGTTGGGTAACATCTGCGCCCACTTTGACCGACGAGGTACAGCATGCGTCGCCCTATGGTAGCTGGTAACTGGAAGATGCACGGTACCCGCGCCAGCGTCGCTGAGCTGATCAACGGCCTTCGTCATCTGGCCTTGCCAAGCGGTGTTGATGTCGCGGTATTCCCGCCTTGCTTGCATATCAATCAAGTGATTGATGGCTTGAAAGGTAAATCGATTTCGGTCGGTGCGCAGAATTCTGCGGTGGAATCCTTGCAAGGTGCATTGACCGGTGAAATTGCACCGAGTCAGTTGGTGGATGCAGGTTGTTCCCTGGTGCTTGTCGGGCACTCCGAACGCCGCCAGATAATGGGCGAGCGAGACGGGATGCTGAATCGCAAGTTCGCAGCGGCACAGGCATGTGGCTTGATTCCGGTGTTGTGTGTAGGGGAGACCCTCGAACAGCGCGAAGCCGGAAAAACTCTTGAGGTTGTCGGGCGTCAGCTGGGCAGCATCATCGAGGAGCTGGGTGTTGGTGCCTTTGCCAATGCAGTCATTGCTTACGAGCCTGTCTGGGCCATTGGTACCGGACTGACTGCAACGCCGCAACAGGCTCAGGATGTGCACAAAGCCATTCGCGAGCAGTTGGCGGCAGAGAATTCTGAAGTCGCACGAGGTGTGCGGCTTCTATACGGCGGCAGCGTGAAGGCGGCCAATGCGGTCGAACTGTTCGGCATGCCGGATATCGATGGGGGGCTCATTGGTGGAGCTTCCCTGAATGCAGATGAGTTCGGTGCGATCTGTCGCGCCGCGGGAAACTGAAAAAATGCTGGAAACAGTCGTAGTCGTTTTTCATCTGCTGGGTGCATTGGGCGTAGTTGCTCTGGTTTTGCTGCAGCAGGGTAAGGGTGCGGACGCTGGCGCGTCTTTCGGAGCAGGTGCTTCAAATACTGTGTTCGGAAGCCAAGGTTCCTCTACCTTTCTTAGTAAGTTTACTGCTATACTTGCCGCCGGTTTCTTCATAACCAGCTTGGGGTTAGGTTACTTTGCTAAAGAGAAAGCTCATCAGCTGACTCAAGCAGGTTTGCCAGATCCAGCAGTGTTGGAAGTACCTAAGCAACAAAAACCGGCTTCTGATGATGTCCCGGTGCTTCAAGAGCAAAAGTCGGCTACTCCAGCGACTGACGTACCTCCAGCTCAAGAGCAGAAGTAAGAAGGGTTTCAAACGTAGTTTTGCCGAGGTGGTGGAATTGGTAGACACGCAACCTTGAGGTGGTTGTGCCCATAGGGTGTAGGGGTTCGAGTCCCCTTCTCGGTACCAATTAGTCAGGAGAGCCCGCTGTTGCGGGCTTTCTTGCAGGTGGAAGGTTACATTGACCCTATAAGGGATCGGTCGTATACTTCCGCCCCAGCTTTGTCGCGGGGTGGAGCAGTCTGGTAGCTCGTCGGGCTCATAACCCGAAGGTCGTCGGTTCAAATCCGGCCCCCGCAACCAGTTTAAGGAGCCCCTTTTCAGGGGCTTTTTGTTAGCTGGACACTTTCTGCGCCGCTGTTCGACGGCGTTTCAAGGATGGGCGTTTCGCCCATTTTTTTATTTTGCAGCGCATGCATTTACATGCACGAGGGGGTTCAGGTGTCGAGCAAGCTAGAAGAGTTGCAGGCCTTGTTGGCCCCGGTGGTCGTGGCCCTAGGCTATGAATGCTGGGGTATCGAGTTTTCGGCTCAAGGTCGTCACTCGATGTTGCGTGTTTATATCGATAAAGAGGGTGGCGTGCTGGTGGACGATTGCGCCATTGTCAGCCGTCAGATCAGCGGTGTCCTGGATGTTGAAGATCCGATTTCCGTTGAATACACCCTCGAAGTTTCCTCGCCTGGCATGGAACGCCCACTGTTCACTCTTGAGCAGTTTGCAAAATTTGCCGGTGAACAAGTGAAGATCAAGCTGCGCTCGCCTTTCGAAGGTCGACGCAACTTTCAGGGCCTTCTGCGCGGTGTAGAAGAACAGGACGTCGTGGTGCAGGTAGAAGACCATGAGTTCCTGTTGCCGATCGATATGATCGACAAGGCCAACATTATTCCCAGTTTTGACTGAGACGCGGATCCCGCGGATCCAATGGCTTGCGAAAGGCGAGGCGTACGATGAGCAAAGAAGTACTGCTGGTTGTTGAGTCGGTATCCAATGAAAAGGGCGTACCGGCAAGCGTGATTTTTGAAGCGCTGGAGCTGGCTCTGGCCACTGCTACCAAAAAGCGTTTTGAAGACGAAGTTGACCTGCGTGTGGAGATCAATCGCCACACCGGTTCCTATGAGACTTTCCGTCGCTGGACAGTCGTCGAAGAGAATGACCTCGACGATCCTGCGATCGAAACCTGGCCAAGCAAGGTTGCCGAAACGCATCCGGGCGCCAAGGTCGGCGACGTCGTCGAAGAAAAGATCGAATCCATCGAGTTCGGCCGCATTGCTGCACAGACTGCCAAGCAAGTCATTGTGCAGAAAGTGCGTGAAGCCGAGCGCGCTCAAGTGGTCGACGCCTATCGCGAGCGCCTGGGAGAAATCATCTCCGGCACCGTGAAGAAAGTCACCCGCGACAACGTGATCGTCGATCTGGGCAACAACGCCGAAGCGTTGCTGGCCCGTGAAGACATCATTTCTCGCGAAACCTTCCGTGTCGGTGTGCGTCTGCGTGCACTGCTCAAGGAAATCCGCACCGAGAACCGCGGCCCGCAGCTGATCCTGTCGCGCACCGCGCCGGAAATGCTGATCGAGTTGTTCCGCATCGAAGTGCCGGAAATCGCTGAAGGCCTGATCGAAGTAATGGCAGCGTCCCGTGATCCGGGTTCGCGTGCCAAGATCGCTGTCCGTTCCAAGGACAAACGCATCGACCCGCAGGGCGCGTGCATCGGTATGCGCGGTTCGCGCGTCCAGGCCGTGTCGGGCGAGTTGGGTGGCGAGCGTGTCGATATCGTCCTGTGGGACGATAACCCGGCGCAGTTCGTGATCAATGCCATGTCGCCGGCAGAAGTGGCGGCGATTATCGTTGACGAAGATGCCCATGCAATGGACATCGCCGTTGGCGCAGACAATCTGGCTCAGGCCATCGGTCGGGGTGGTCAGAACGTGCGTCTGGCGAGCCAGTTGACTGGCTGGACCCTGAACGTGATGACCGAATCGGACATCCAGGCTAAGCAGCAAGCAGAAACCGGCGACATCCTGCGCAACTTCATCGACGAGCTGGAAGTCGACGAAGAACTGGCTCAGGTGCTGGTAGATGAAGGCTTCACCAGCCTGGAAGAGATTGCCTACGTACCGTTGGAAGAAATGCTCAACATCGACGGCTTTGACGAAGATATCGTCAACGAGCTTCGCGCTCGTGCCAAGGATCGTTTGTTGACCAAAGCCATCGCTACTGAGGAAAAGCTGGCAGACGCCCATCCGGCCGAAGACCTGCTCTCGCTTGAGGGTATGGACAAGGATTTGGCGATGGAACTGGCGGTGCGCGGCGTAATTACCCGCGAAGACCTGGCCGAGCAGTCTATTGACGACCTGCTCGACATCGACGGCATTGACGATGATCGTGCCGGCAAGTTGATCATGGCCGCCCGAGCCCACTGGTTCGAGTAATTAGGCGCGGCCTGAGGAGAGAAGTGCATGACGCAAGTCACGGTGAAACAACTGGCCGATGAGGTCAAAACACCGGTAGAGCGCCTGTTGCAGCAGATGCGTGAGGCAGGTCTGCCGCACACCGCCGCCGAAGAACATGTGACTGACAGTGAGAAGCAATCCCTGCTGACTCACTTGAAGAGCAGTCACAAGGCGAAAGTGGAAGAACCACGCAAGATCACGCTGCAGCGTAAAACCACCAGCACCCTGCGTGTGGCTGGTAGCAAGAGCATCAGCGTAGAAGTTCGCAAGAAGAAAGTTTTCGTACAGCGTAGCCCGGAAGAAATCGAAGCCGAGCGCAAGCGTGAACTGGATGAGCGTCGCGCAGTAGAAAATGCTGCCCGTCAGAAGGCTGAAGAAGAAGCCAAGCAGCGCGCTGAAGAAGAAGCGCGTCGCCAGCCTGCTGCTGCGCCGTCCGCGTCTGCCGAAGCTGTTGCTGCACCTGCGCCAGTAGCCGAACCCGTGCGCGAAGCCGCGCCGGTTGCTGCTGCGCCAGCTGCCGACACTCGCAAGCGTGACGAACAGCGTCGTCCGGACAAGCCACGTGCCGACGATAACAATCGTCGCGGCGGTGGTGGCGATGGCGAGCGCAAAAACGCTCCGCATCGCGCATCGGTCAAAGAAAAAGCGCCGGCTCCACGTGTGGCGCCACGCACTACCGACGAAGAAAGCGATGGCTTCCGTCGTGGTGGTCGCGGCAAGGCCAAGCTGAAGAAACGCAACGCTCACGGTTTCCAGAACCCTACCGGTCCTGTCGTGCGTGAAGTGAAGATCGGCGAGACCATCACTGTTGGCGATCTCGCCCAGCAGATGTCGGTCAAGGCTGCTGAAATCATCAAGTTCATGTTCAAACTGGGCACTCCAGCGACCATCAACCAGGTACTCGATCAGGAAACTGCTCAACTGGTTGCTGAAGAGCTGGGCCACAAAGTGACCCTGGTCAGCGACACCGCCCTGGAAGATTCCCTGGCCGAGTCCCTGAAGTTTGAAGGTGAGGCAGTTTCCCGTGCACCGGTCGTGACCGTAATGGGCCACGTTGACCACGGTAAGACTTCCCTGCTCGACTACATCCGTCGTGCCAAGGTTGCAGCGGGCGAAGCCGGCGGCATTACCCAGCACATCGGTGCATACCACGTTGAAACCGACCGTGGCATGGTGACGTTCCTCGACACCCCGGGTCACGCTGCGTTTACCGCAATGCGTGCCCGTGGTGCCAAGGCGACCGACATCGTGATCCTGGTGGTGGCGGCGGACGACGGCGTGATGCCGCAAACCATCGAGGCTGTTCAGCACGCTCAGGCGGCTGGCGTTCCTCTGGTGGTTGCGGTGAACAAGATCGACAAGCCTGGTGCTGACCTCGATCGCATCCGCAGCGAACTGTCGGTTCACGGCGTGACTTCCGAAGAGTGGGGCGGCGACACTCCATTCGTACCGGTTTCGGCGAAAATGGGTACCGGCGTTGACGAACTGCTCGAAGCCGTTCTGCTGCAGGCCGAAGTTCTCGAACTGACCGCCACTCCATCGGCTCCTGGCCGTGGTGTTGTCGTTGAATCGCGTCTGGACAAGGGCCGTGGCCCGGTGGCCACCGTGCTGGTTCAGGACGGTACGCTGCGTCAAGGCGACATGGTGCTGGTCGGCTCGAACTATGGCCGCGTGCGCGCCATGCTCGACGAGAACGGCAAGCCGATCAAGGAAGCAGGTCCGGCCATTCCGGTCGAGATCCTGGGTCTTGACGGTACACCAGACGCTGGCGACGAGATGAGCGTGGTTGCCGACGAGAAGAAAGCCCGTGAAGTGGCTCTGTTCCGTCAAGGCAAGTTCCGCGAAGTCAAACTGGCTCGCGCTCACGCCGGCAAGCTGGAAAACATCTTCGAAAACATGGGTCAGGAAGAGAAGAAGACGCTCAACATCGTCCTCAAATCCGACGTCCGTGGTTCGCTGGAAGCTTTGCAGGGCGCTCTGAACGGCCTGGGCAACGACGAAGTGCAAGTGCGCGTAGTCGGTGGCGGTGTCGGTGGTATCACCGAGTCCGACGCCAACCTGGCACTGGCTTCCAACGCTGTACTGTTCGGCTTCAACGTGCGTGCCGATGCTGGCGCACGGAAGATCGTCGAGCAGGAAGGTCTGGACATGCGTTACTACAACGTGATCTACGACATCATCGAAGACGTCAAGAAAGCCCTGACCGGCATGCTCGGCAGCGATGTTCGCGAGAACATCCTGGGCGTGGCCGAAGTGCGCGACGTGTTCCGTTCGCCGAAGTTTGGCGCGATCGCTGGTTGCATGGTGATCGAAGGTGTTGTGCACCGTAACCGTCCGATCCGTGTACTGCGTGAAGACATCGTTATCTTCGAAGGCGAGCTGGAATCCCTGCGCCGCTTCAAGGATGACGCTTCCGAAGTACGTGCCGGCATGGAATGCGGTATCGGCGTGAAGAGCTACAACGACGTCAAAGTCGGTGACAAGATCGAAGTCTTCGAGAAGGTTCAGGTTGCTCGCAGCCTCTGACTCGCGCACTTCAAGGGCCACGCCGAGCCGCCGCATGCAGATGCGCGCCACGGCGTCAGGACTCTAAACGCAACGCCCGGTCTGGCTTTTGTCAGGCCGGGCGTTTGCCGCTTTCAGACCTTGCGGGTTTCACCGCGGGGCAGTAACAGGTAACAAAATCATGGCAAAAGAATACAGCCGTACCCAACGTATCGGCGATCAGATGCAGCGTGAGCTGGCCCAACTGATCCGTCGTGAAGTCAAAGACCCGCGCGTCGGCCTGGTCACCATTACCGCTGTTGAAGTCAGCCGTGACGTCGGTCACGCGAAGATCTTCATCACCGTGATGGGGCAGGACAACGCCGAAGACATCGCGCAAAGCATCAAGGTGCTCAACGCTGCCGCAGGTTTCCTGCGCATGCAGCTGGCCCGTGAAATGAAGCTGCGCAGCGTGCCGCAATTGCACTTCCACTACGACGAAAGCGTCGTGCGTGGCGCGCATCTGTCGGCCCTGATCGAGCGCGCCGTGGCTGAGGACAATCAGCACCTGGCCGCTGCACCTGAAGACACCAAGGAGTAATTCGGTGACTCAGGTCAAACGTATCCGTCGTAATGTCAGCGGTATCATCCTGCTCGACAAGCCGCTGGGGTTCACCTCCAACGCCGCGTTGCAGAAGGTTCGCTGGTTGCTCAACGCCGAGAAGGCCGGTCACACCGGCAGTCTCGACCCGCTGGCCACCGGTGTCTTGCCGCTGTGCTTTGGCGAGGCAACGAAGTTTTCGCAATACCTGCTCGATTCCGACAAGGGTTACGAGACCCTGGCGCAACTGGGCAAGACCACCACCACGGCGGACGCCGAGGGTGAGGTTTTGCAGGAGCGTCCGGTGACCGTTGGTCGCGCCGATGTCGAAGCGGTTCTGCCGAAATTTCGTGGGCAAATCAGTCAGATACCGCCGATGTACTCGGCACTCAAGCGTGACGGTCAGCCGCTGTACAAGCTGGCCCGTGCAGGCGAAGTAGTGGAGCGCGAACCGCGTTCTGTTACTATTGCGCGCTTGGAATTGCTGGCCTTCGAAGGCGATACTGCGCGTCTTGCGGTGGATTGCAGCAAGGGCACCTATATCCGTACCCTGGTGGAGGATATCGGTGAGCAACTCGGTTGTGGTGCGTACGTCGCGGAACTGCGTCGTACCCAGGCCGGGCCTTTCACCCTGGCGCAGACCGTGACCCTCGAAGAGCTGGAAGCGGTACATGCCGAAGGCGGCAACGAAGCGGTCGACCGCTTCCTGATGCCATCGGACAGCGGCCTGCAGGATTGGCCGCTGCTGCACTTCTCCGAAGCGAGTGCGTTCTACTGGCTCAACGGCCAGCCGGTACGCGCCCCGGATGCTCCGAAGTTCGGCATGGTACGGGTACAGGATCACAATGGTCGCTTCATCGGTATCGGTGAAGTGAGCGAAGACGGGCGCATCGCGCCGCGTCGACTGATTCGGTCAGAATGACCGAACGAGTGTGGCTGTTAACAGGCACGGTCACTACTCATTTATAGATACAGGGATTTGTCCCTGGCCTGTTGAAACTGTTTTTGAAACAGTTTCCTGATAAAAGGATTGCCTCATGGCTCTCGACGTTCAAGAAAAAGCTCAAATCGTTGCCGACTACCAGCAAGCTGTTGGTGATACTGGTTCGCCAGAAGTGCAAGTTGCACTGCTGACCGCCAACATCAACAAACTGCAAGGTCACTTCAAGGCCAACGGTAAAGACCACCACTCCCGTCGTGGTCTGATCCGCATGGTAAACCAGCGTCGCAAGCTGCTGGACTACCTGAAAGGCAAAGATCTGAGCCGTTACAGCGCTCTGATCGGCCGCCTGGGTCTGCGTCGCTAATCAGCGATTGCGCTATGAGGTTGGTTGTCTGTCAGGCATCAGCGGTTTTCCGCTGGTGGCTGGCAGGCTCCCAGCCTCAAGTTTTATCTGCACTACCGTTTTACCCGGACAGTCAGCGGGCCGATTCCCGACATTGCCCAAGAATTTCGCAAGAAACCAGTTCCCCCAAGAGCCACAAAGAAGGTAGGACACCGTGAACCCGGTAATCAAAAAATTCCAGTTCGGTCAGTCGACCGTTACCCTCGAGACTGGCCGTATCGCCCGTCAGGCCTCCGGCGCAGTATTGGTCACCGTTGACGACGACGTCAGCGTATTGGTGACCGTCGTCGGTGCCAAGCAAGCCGATCCAGGCAAGGGCTTCTTCCCTCTGTCCGTTCACTACCAGGAAAAAACTTACGCTGCCGGTAAGATCCCTGGCGGTTTCTTCAAGCGCGAAGGCCGTCCTTCCGAGAAAGAAACCCTGACTTCCCGACTGATCGACCGTCCGATCCGTCCGCTGTTCCCAGAAGGCTTCATGAACGAAGTGCAGGTTGTCTGCACCGTCGTTTCCACCAGCAAGAAGACCGATCCGGACATCGCTGCGATGATCGGTACCTCGGCTGCCCTGGCCATCTCGGGCATTCCGTTCGACGGCCCGATCGGCGCCGCTCGCGTAGCGTTCCACGAAAGCACCGGCTACCTGCTGAACCCGACCTACGAGCAGCAAGCTGCTTCGAGCCTGGACATGGTCGTTGCCGGTACTGCGGACGCCGTACTGATGGTTGAATCGGAAGCCAAAGAGCTGACCGAAGACCAGATGCTGGGCGCGGTACTGTTCGCTCACGACGAGTTCCAGGTGGTGATCAACGCCGTCAAAGAACTGGCCGCTGAAGCTGCCAAGCCAACCTGGACCTGGGCTCCGGCGCCAGAAGCCACTGAACTGCTGGGCGCGATCCGTGCCGAGTTCGGCGAAGCGATCTCCCAGGCTTACACCATCACCGTCAAGGCTGACCGCTACGCCCGTCTGGGCGAGCTGAAAGACCAGGTTGTGGCCAAGCTGTCCGGCGAAGAAGGCCAGCCTTCGGCTGCTGACGTCAAAGCGGCTTTCGGCGAAATCGAATACCGCACCGTTCGCGAAAACATCGTTAACGGCAAGCCACGTATCGACGGCCGCGACACCCGCACCGTACGTCCGCTGAACATCGAAGTCGGCGTTCTGCCGAAGACTCACGGTTCGGCCCTGTTCACCCGTGGTGAAACTCAGGCTCTGGTCGTTGCGACCCTGGGTACTGCCCGTGACGCACAGCTGCTGGACACCCTGGAAGGCGAGAAAAAAGACCCGTTCATGCTGCACTACAACTTCCCGCCGTTCTCGGTGGGCGAGTGTGGTCGCATGGGTGGTGCTGGTCGTCGTGAAATCGGTCACGGCCGTCTGGCCCGTCGTTCGGTTTCGGCCATGCTGCCAGCCGCTGACGTGTTCCCGTACACCATCCGTGTGGTTTCGGAAATCACCGAATCCAACGGTTCGAGCTCGATGGCTTCTGTTTGCGGCGCTTCCCTGGCCCTGATGGACGCTGGCGTTCCAATGAAGGCGCCGGTTGCCGGTATCGCCATGGGTCTGGTTAAAGAAGGCGAGAAGTTCGCCGTCCTGACCGACATCCTGGGTGACGAAGACCACCTGGGCGACATGGACTTCAAAGTCGCCGGTACCGCCAAAGGCGTTACTGCGCTGCAGATGGACATCAAGATCAAGGGCATCACCGAAGAGATCATGGAAATCGCTCTGGGCCAAGCCCTGGAAGCGCGCCTGAACATCCTCGGCCAGATGAACCAGATCATTGGCCAGTCGCGTACCGAACTGTCGGCCAACGCTCCGACCATGATCGCGATGAAGATCGACACCGACAAGATCCGTGACGTTATCGGTAAAGGTGGCGCGACCATCCGTGCGATCTGCGAAGAAACCAAGGCTTCGATCGACATCGAAGACGACGGTTCGATCAAGATCTTCGGCGAAACCAAGGATGCCGCAGAAGCTGCTCGTCAGCGCGTTCTGAGCATCACTGCAGAAGCTGAAATCGGCAAGATCTACGTCGGCAAGGTTGAGCGCATCGTCGACTTCGGCGCATTCGTCAACATCCTGCCGGGCAAGGACGGTCTGGTGCACATCTCGATGCTGAGCGACGCTCGCGTAGAGAAAGTCACCGACATCCTGAAAGAAGGCCAGGAAGTGGAAGTGCTGGTACTGGACGTGGACAACCGCGGCCGTATCAAGCTGTCCATCAAAGACGTGGCAGCAGCCAAGGCTTCGGGCGTTTAATCGCCCCACAGCCTTAGCGCAATAAAAATGCCCCGCCGTGAAAACGGTGGGGCATTTTTTTGTCTGCCACAAATGATAATCAGCAGAGACGCCGCTCAAATTTGCCGCAACCCGAGACCGGTGCTAGGTTTAGCCCACCGCCCGTGTAGCTCAGCCGGTAGAGCAGCGCACTCGTAACGCGAAGGTCGCAGGTTCGATTCCTGTCTCGGGCACCATCCCCTCAGTCCCCCGGTTTATGTCTTCCAGGTCAAAGTTTTTGTGGGAGAGATGTAAAGAGCCGTGTAATTCGTCATGCAAACGTCCTATATTCGATGCCTGCATGAGCATCGCCCAGCAGTTTTCAGATGATCCCGAATGGTTCCGAAGGCCGGACAATCCGCGTCAGAGAGATCCTTGATGATCCAGATCCATCCTCCATTCTTACGATCAGCGAGAACGCCATGACCGAATTAACTCAAGAGCAACGTCACGAACAAGCGCTGGAAAAATACATTCTGGACGTGCCGGATCTGAAAGAAGAGATCAAGGACCTGAGTCCTGATGATCAGAAAGACCAGATCCAGTGGGCATTCGAAGACGAAGCCGAAGCTCAGGGTTTGCAGCCGTGGGAGTTGACGCTCAAGTACACCAGCACCCCTGAAGAGTTCGAGGCCAAGCGTCTGGAGCTGCACAAGGAGGCGGCCGAAGTGTTGGGCGTCGAGTGGGACGAGTACTGCGAGATGAACAATTTGGTGGTCTGAAACAAAAACGCCAGCCTCAACCAGGCTGGCGTTTTTTATTGCGCGACGGCCTTAGAGGCTCAGACGCATCGACAGGTCCACTGCCTTCACGTCCTTGGTCATCGCCCCGATCGAGATGTAATCCACGCCGGTTTCGGCGATCGGCAGCAGCGTGCTTTCGTTGATGCCGCCGCTGGCTTCCAGTTTGGCCTTGCCGCCGTTCAGGCGTACGGCTTCGCGCATGTCGTCCAGGCTCAACTCGTCGAGCATGATGATATCGGCGCCGGCTGCCAGCGCTTCCTTCAACTCCTCCAGGCTCTCCACTTCGACCTCAACCGGTTTGCCCGGCGCGATCTTGTGCGCAGCAGCGATGGCCTGCGCGATGCCGCCGCTGGCGGCGATGTGGTTTTCCTTGATCAGGAACGCGTCGTAGAGGCCGATGCGGTGGTTGTGGCAACCGCCGCAGGTCACGGCGTATTTCTGCGCCAGACGCAGGCCTGGCAGGGTCTTGCGAGTATCCAGCAGCTTGACCTGGGTCTGCGCCACGAAGTCCGCCAGGTACTGCGCACGCGTGGCCACGCCGGACAGCAGTTGCAGGAAGTTCAGCGCACTGCGCTCACCCGTCAGCAACGAACGGGCCGGGCCTTCCAGATGAAACAGCGGCTGATTGGGTTTGACCCGTTCGCCGTCCCGCACTTGCCAGTGCACCGCGACCCGCGGATCGAGCTGGCGAAACACCGTATCGACCCACGCCGTACCGCAGATAACTGCTTCGTCGCGAGTGATGATGGTGGCTTTGGCCAGACGTTCGGCCGGGATCAGTTGCGCGGTGATGTCGCCGCTGCCGACATCTTCGAGCAACGCACGGCGCACGTTGGCTTCGATTTCGGCGGTCAAATCGGCGAGACGTAGATTCGGCATAACGGGCTCCACAGACTAAGTGCGCCGATTATAGGGGCATGGCGAGAGCCAACCCAAGGCGAGAACTCGCGTGCCTGACTGCATCTGGTCGATTTTCTTTGAGCAAAGCCCGATTTCCGTGGTCACTGAAAGGTGTTGCAGGCATAGGGGAAACCCTGACGGCTATAGCGCCGGGGACAAGTTTTGCAAGATAATCCGCCTTGCATTTGACGTCATAGCTTTGACGTGCAATTCGCTCCCACCGGGCATTGCGTTTTGACTGACCAGTGGAATCACCGTTTCAGGAGGCTTGGATGCGCAACGACGGGAATGTAGTGCCTTTGCACAAGGCTGCTACCGATCAGGCGAATCATTCGCCGCTCGCCCGCCTGCCTGTGATTCTGCTTCAGGTCCGCGACAAGGCGGCCCAGCAACTGCGCCATGGTTTGCAGGAGTTGTTCGATAACGCCGACGACACCCTGTTCGAGATGGCCGACCGGGCGCGCAACGATGTCGAACAGAACATCTTTTTCGAAGCCATGCGCGACCTGCGCCTCAAGCGCAAAAACATCGAGCGCGGTTTTCTCGAGCAATTCTTCGAAGCCTTTGTCGCGCTGATTCAATACGACGCCGCACCACCCACATTGCCCGGCACGCTGATGTTCGAGGATTCGGCACCGCGTACCGATGACATGGAGCGCAGTGTGGCGGTCGAGACCATGGTCGGCCGCGTGCTCAAGCGTGACGGCTTTGCCCTCGATCAACTGACCGCGCGGCTCAACGCGTTGCTGGGCAAGGATTTCGACAACCAGCACAACCCGCTCGGCCCGGCGATGCTCTGCGAGTTTTTCCTGCAGGCCGGACGTAACCTGGGCGTGGAGATCAAGGTCAAACTGATCCTGCTCAAACTGTTCGAACGCTACGTGCTGGCCGATACCGAGCAACTGTACGCCGAAGCCAATCAATTGCTGATTGCCACCGGCGTCTTGCCTGAGTTGAAGCCAGCACCGGCGCGGCGCGCAATCGAGCGCGCGACGGCCAGTATCAACAATGAAGAAGGTGCCGAACCCGAGCCCGCCGACGAAGGCGTGCAGGAAGTCTTTGCGGCGTTGCAGGAGTTGCTTTTGCATGTGCGCGGCAGCGTCGCGCCGACCCTGGAGCCGAGTGCTACCGCGCAACCGATTACCACCCGCGATCTGCTGCGCCTGCTTTCGCACTTGCAGCAATACGTCCCGGCGCTGGCGGCGCAAGACGATTTCGATCTGCGCAATCAGCTTGAACAGTTGCTGACGCGGGTCAGTGTCAGGAGCGGTAAATCGCGCATCGTCGACGGCGCCGATGAAGACGTGATCAACCTGATCGCCATGGTCTTCGAATGCATCCTTGAAGACCGTAACCTGCCGGATTCGCTCAAGGCGCTGATCGCGCGTTTGCAGATCCCGATGCTCAAGGTGGCGGTACTCGACAAAAGTTTCTTCAGCCGCAGCAGTCATCCGGCGCGGCGCCTGCTCAACGAAATCGCCGATGCCGCCATGGGGTGGGGCGACTGCAATGGCGAGGCCCGCGACAGCCTGTATCTGCGCATCGAACAAGTGGTGCAGCGTCTGCTGAGTGACTTCGTCGACGATCCGGCGATTTTCTCCGAGTTGCTCGCCGACTTCCTGGCCTTCACCAGTGATGAGCGGCGGCGCAGCGAGTTGCTGGAGCAGCGTTTGCGCGATGCCGAAGAGGGCCGGGCGAAAACCGAACTGGCGCGGCAACGGGTCGAGCAGGCGTTGAACCTGGCGCTGCTGGGTAAAGTCCTGCCGCCGTCGGTGGTGACGTTCGTGCGCGATGCCTGGAGCAAGGTGCTGCTGCTGACCTGTCTCAAGCATGGCGATCACTCGGCTGAGTGGCAGGCCGATGTGCAGACCATGGAGCAATTGATCTGGAGCGTGCAGCGTCACGACGAAGCGGACGCCGGTCTGCAATTGTTGGCGCTGGTGCCTGGTTTGCTCAAATCACTGCGTGACGGCCTGAGCAGCTCGGCGTTTGATCCGTTCGCCACCAGCGAATTTTTCAGCGAACTGGAAGCGCTGCATGTGCGGGTGCTTGAACCTGCAACCGAGCAGCCGCCGGCGGATGCGCCGGCGCTGGTTGAAGTGTCGCAGCACATTACCCTGCGCAGCGCCGATGAGGGCGCGGTCGGCCTGAACGCCAGCGGCCTTGCGCATGACGACCCCGGGCTGCGTCAGGTGGAGCAACTGCGCCTGGGCAACTGGGTCGCGTTCCAGGAAGACGACGAGCACAGCCTGCGCTGCAAGCTGGCAGCGATCATCGAAGCCACCGGCAAATACGTGTTTGTCGACCGTACCGGGATGAAAGTGCTGGAGCGCAGCCGCGTCGATCTGGCCCTTGAGTTTCGCCGTGGCGCGGTGCGGGCGCTGGATGACACCTTGCTGTTCGATCGGGCGCTGGAGTCGGTGCTCGGCAATCTGCGGCGACTCAATCGCGGCAAGTGATCGCGCGCCGGGGGCCGATCACGGCATACTGGGCGCCAACACAGTCGGCGTTGAAGGAATCGGTATGCAGTTGGATCCCGCTAGCGGGTGGTGTCACGGGGTGCAGGTCTGCCCATCGCCCAACTTCAATGAACGCCCTGCGGGCGAAATTTCTCTGTTGGTCATTCACAACATCAGCCTGCCGCCAGCGCAGTTCGCCACCGGCAAGGTGCAGGAATTTTTCCAGAATCGTCTGGATGTCACCGAGCATCCCTATTTTGCAGGGATTGCTGACCTGCGCGTCTCGGCGCATTTTCTGATTGAACGTGACGGCACCGTCACCCAGTTTGTCTCCTGTCTTGAGCGGGCGTGGCATGCTGGCGTGTCGATGTTCGAAGGCCGTGATACCTGTAACGATTTTTCCGTGGGCATCGAACTCGAAGGCACTGATGATCTGCCCTTTACCGATGCGCAGTATCAGGCGTTGATCACGCTGACACGTCAGCTGCAAACAGCATTTCCGGCTATCACCGGCGCCCGTATCTGCGGGCACAGCGACATCGCACCCGGGCGCAAGACCGATCCTGGCCCGGCATTCGACTGGGCGCGTTACCGCGCAGCCCTGGCACAAGAGGAAGGACAATGAGTTTTCTGGTGTTACTGCTGGCGGTCTGGATCGAGAAATTCTCGGCCCTGCGCCATCGGGTTCAACGCGATGGCGGATGGATCCGCGAACTGCACAAACTCGAAGCCAGTGAGCGCCTGGCCAAGCGGCCATGGCTGGTGCTGACAATTCTGGTGTTGCTGCCGGTGGCGCTGCTTGCCTTGTTGCTGGTGGTACTGGAACCCGTCGCTTACGGCTTGCTGGCGCTGCCGGTGCATTTGCTGGTGGTGATTTACGCGCTGGGGCGCGGTGATCTGCTCGGCGGTCTCGGGCCGTTTCGTGACGCCTGGCGTCGCGAAGACCTGCAAGCCGCCGCGCATGTGGCCAAGCGTGATCTGGATATCTGTGCCGACAGCGGTGAGCAATTGCTGGATCAGGTACAGGGCCATCTGTTGTGGCAGGCGTATCAAAGTTTCTTCGCGGTGATCTTCTGGTATTTCGTGCTCGGTCCGGTGGCGGCGCTGGCTTATCGGCTGCTCGCATTGGCTGAAGAAAACAGCCAGAACCCAGCCCTCGCCGAACGTGCCGGCCAGTTACGTCATGCCTTCGACTGGGTGCCGGTGCGCTTGCTCGCCGCCAGTTTTGCCCTGGTCGGCAACTTTGTTGCGGTCAGCCGGGTGATGTTGCACGAACTGCTGAACTGGAACATCAGCGCCGCGCAACTGATCAACAAGGTCGGGCTCGCAGCCGGCGAGATCCCGCCGCCGGTGGTCGGACCGGAAGGCATCAACACCCTCGATTGCCTGTGGGAACTGCTGCTGCGCGCGGCGGTGTTGTGGTATGCCGGGTTTGCCTTGTGGACAGTGTTGATTCACTGAGTCTTTAGTAAAACTCAGTGTGGTGAGGGGATTTATCCCCGACGGGCTGCGAAGCAGCCCCAGAACCATTAGGGCCGCTCCGCAGCCCATCGGGGATAAATCCCCTCGCCACAGGTCAGTGACCGGCGCAGCGTAGTCGTTAACCTTAAGTTACAAAACCTCCCCTCGATTTGAGCTATACAGAGACAGCGCCCGATAGTGGCTATCTGCTGTCGCCCCGCGCCTGCCAATAAAAACAAGAAAAGCCAAGGGAGACTTCCAGTGAAGAGCTTGCTCTATCCCGCCGTCTCGCTGATGAACCGCCTGAGCTTCGGCATGAAGTTCAGTCTGATCAGCGTGCTGTTCCTGGTTCCGATGCTGGTGACCAATTTCTATCTGGTGCGCGATTCCTTTCGCGAATTCCAGGGCACCCGGGTCGAATTGCAGAGCCTCGACCTGCTGGGCAGCAGCCTGACCCTGCGCCGGGATCTGGAAACCCTGAACAATCTGGTGCAGATCAACGTCACCCTCGGTCAGTCCGGCAAGGCCGACAATCTTGAGTCGCAGATCGGCAGCCTGGAGCAAACCGTGCTGGCGCGCCTGCAAGGTCTGCAGGCGATGACTGACGATCCTGAGCAGATCAAGGTGTTCGACGGCAAACGCGATGAAATGATCAGCGCGTTCAAGGCTCAACAGGCGGAAAGCTCCCTGCAAAGCAAAAGCGCAATGATTGGCAAGCTGCTCGGCAACGCGCAGATTTTCAGCCAGATCATCGCCAGTCAGGCTGGTCTGAGCCGCGACAACCAGAGCGACATCCGCCAGCTCAGCGAGTTGCTCACCAACATCACCCCGGCCGTGACTCAGACGCTTGGCGAAGGCCGGGCCATCGGTTCGTATTCGCTGGGGCAGGGCTTTCTCAACAGTTCGTCGAGCGCCCGTTTCGACGAGTTGCTGGCGCAGATCGAAAAGCTCCAGGCCGAATACGCGCTGAAACTGGCCGATGCCCTCGACTCCAGCAAAGCCGCACGCGCAAGCCTCAGCGCGCCGGCCGACAGCAGCAAAACCTCGCTCAAGCAGGCCAGCGAGCTGTTTGAAGCGAAAGTCGTGGTGGCCGAATCCCTTGATACGCCGTGGCTGACGTTTTATGACCAAGTCACCGGGCTGATGAATCAAACCTACCAGCTCAACGAAGCGACCCTGAAATTCCTCGATACGCAATTGCAGCAACGCCTGGCGCAAAATCGCACGCACATGGTGTTGCAGGCGGTGGCGCTGTCGGTGGTGTTCGTGCTGATTTTCTATCTCTATGGCGGGTTCTACGCCTCGACCCGCACCACGCTCAAGCGCCTGGGCGCGATGATGGACAAGGTCGCGGCCGGTGACATGACGGTCAATTTCAAGGCCAACAGCCGTGATGAACTGGGCGAGTTGGGTGAGGTGTTCAACGGCACCGTGAGGAAGATCCATGACCTGATCGAGCGGGTCGGGCACACCGTGGCAGAGGTCGAGCGTCAGGCCGGACAGGTGGAAAACGTGTCTGCGCAAAGTAATCAGGCGGTGGCCGGGCAGCGCACGCAGATCGAGCAAGTGGCGACTGCGATGAATCAGATGTCGGCGACCTCGCTGGAAGTTGCACGCAGCGCGGCGGCAGCGGTGAGCAGCGCGCACAGCGTCAACGACGAAACCGTCAGCGGTCGCACACTGGTAGCGTCGCAGCAGGGCAGCATTGCCGCGCTGGCCAGCGAGATCGATCAATCGGTGCTGGTGATCAACCAGCTAGCCAGCGACAGCCAGTCGATCAGTCGCGTCCTGGAAGTGATCAAGAGCATCGCCGAGCAGACCAACCTGCTGGCACTCAACGCCGCCATCGAAGCGGCCCGCGCCGGAGAGCAGGGCCGTGGCTTCGCGGTGGTTGCGGATGAAGTGCGAACGTTGGCCAAGCGCACCCAGCAATCGACCGAAGAAATCGAGCAGATGATCAGCAAGCTGCATGGCGGCGTGGGCGCCGCGGTGAAGGTCATGGGCGTTAGCCATCAGATGGCCAATGGCACGGTCGGGCAGTCGGAAAAGGTCCAGCAGGCGCTGGAAAACATCCTCGGTGCGGTAGGCATGATCGTCGATCAGAACCAGCAGATCGCCGCTGCCGTGGAGCAACAGACTGCGGTGGCCCATGACATCGATCAGAACATCGTCGAGATCAATCGCGCCGGTGAGCGCACGGCCCAGGGGGCGCACCAGACCGAGGACGCCAGCCGGGCGTTGTCAGCGCAGGTGGTGGAACTGAAACAGCTGATCAGCGCGTTCCGCGTCTGATCGAGCGCGAATGCCTACGAGGGCGGTAATGTCAGAACATTTTGTAATGCTTTGATGCTTACGCTTGTAAGCCAATTCCTGTTTTCTTCCGGCGGCTGGCTTTTCGTCATTATTGAGCCAGTATCCCTGATCAGTTAGTTGCGCTGAGGAGGCCGCGAATGTCCGTTGTAACCCTGGGAGTTCAGGGCCGTTGTGCTCATTGCCAGACCACGCAGGTGCTTAAACCCTGGCAACTCAATGCCATCGCAATCAATGAACCGTTTACCTGCAATCACTGCCAGAAAACCCTGGAGTTGCGCTGTCCGGTGCAGATCAAACGCTTCAAATCTCTCGACTCTCTCGGATTGCTGCGCTTCAGCGCGTCAGTCACGGTGTGCACCGCGCTGCTGGTGGCGTTGGTCATGGAATGGATCGGGCTGCTCAACGTGACGGAACAGTTGAATGCATCACTGATCGTGCTTTTTGTGTACTTCGCGCTGCTGCGTTTTGTTCATCATCGCCAGCACATGACCCTGATCCTCGAGGCGGCCAAGGCCCACGGCGACTGATTACCAACCGAACACTTCGCAACTGTTGGCGGTGCTGGCGGCAGCCAGTTGTTCTGAACTGATATTCATCAACTCGGCGAGCGCCGCACAGATCGCCGGCAAGTGCGCGGGGGTATTGCGTACTCCGGGAAACATCGCCGGCGCCATGTCCGGGGAGTCGGTTTCCAGCACGATCGACTCCAGCGGCAGATCCGCCAGGACCCGATGCATGCGCAACGCCTGCGGCCAGGTCGGCGCGCCGCCCAGACCCAGTTTGAAACCGAGCTTGATGTATTCCCGAGCTTCTTCACGGCTGCCGGCGAAGGCGTGGATGATCCCGGCGCGTTTGAGCTTGAAGCGTTTGAGCGTGGCGATTACGGCTGCGTGGCTGCGACGCACGTGGATCAGCGCCGGTAGTTCAAAATCTGCCGCCAATTGCAGCTGCGCCTCGAACAGCGTCTGCTGGCGTTCACGGTCGAGGGTTTCGATGAAGTAATCCAGACCGATCTCGCCCACCGCACACAGTTGTCGATGGCCGCGCAGCCGCGTCAGCCAGTCACCGAGCGTGCGTAAATCTTCGGGTTGATGCTGATCGAGATACACCGGATGCAGACCGAATGCCGCGTACAGGTCGGCATCGCGCTGCACCAGATCCCACACCCGTTGCCAATTGCCCTGATAAACCCCCAGCACCACCACCCGCCGCACCCCGAGGGCGCGGCTTTCGGCGAGCAACGCCGAGCGATCGGCGTCGAAGTCGGGGAAGTCGAGGTGGGTGTGGCTGTCGATCAGCTCCACGGCTCAGTCCCGGTGAATACGCTGCTTGAAGGTACGGGCGATGGCCTGCACGCCAGGCTTGTATTCCGATTGCTCGACGGCGGCCAGCGCCAGTTCCAGCGCCTTGTCGGCGATCAACTGGTGCTGCTGGGCCATGGCGTTGACCGGCAGCGGCAGGAAGTCCAGCAACTGCGTATCACCGAAGGTGCCCAGACGTAGCGGGCGGGATTTGAGCGGGAAGTCATGCAGCGCATCGAACACGCCCTGCAACAGCACGTAGGACGTGGTCACCAGCGCATCCGGCAAATGCCCCAGACGTTGCAGGAGTTCTTCCATCAATTGCTTGCCGCATTCACGGCTGAAGGACTCGGCGTGCTCGATCAGCACTTCGCCTTTGAAGTCGACCAGTGCCTGCTTGAAGCCGGCCGCACGTTCCTGACTGATGCTCAGCTCCGGACGCGCACCGAGCAGCACGATCTGTTTTGGTTGCGGATCGAGCAGGCTCTGGGTCAGGTGCAGGCTGGCTTCGCGGTCGTCACTGATCACCGAGCAGAAGTGTTCGGGTTCCATGACCCGGTCGATGGCGATGATCGGCAAGCCCTTGGCCTGCAACTGGCGATAGCTGTCGTCACCGGCCGGCAGGCAACTGGCGACGATCAGCGCATCGCAGCGGCGCGCCTTGAACAGTTGCAGCAACTGGCGCTCGCTGTCCGGCGCATCGTCGGAGCTGGCGATCAGCAACTGATAGCCACGCGCCCGCGCACCTTGCTCCAGCAGTTTGGCGATCCGCGCGTAACTGGGGTTTTCCAGATCCGGCAGAATAAAGCCCAACGTGCGCGTGTGCCGACTGCGCAGCCCGGCCGCTTGTGGGTTGGGGGTGAAGCCGTGCTCTTCGACGACCGCACGCACGCGCTCGACCGTGGCGCTGCTGATGCGTTGCTGTTCGGCCTTGCCGTTGATGACGTAGCTGGCGGTGGTCACGGACACTCCGGCCAACCGCGCGATATCACTGAGTTTCAACCCGGGATTTCCTTGTTTTTTCGAGCTTGCCGCGACATTTTCGCCAATCCTACCCGATTCGGGCAGACGACTATTGTCGCAGCGCATCCGACAAGTTGGACTTCAAGGATGAGACATTATCGAGTAACGTGCCGATCAATCTAGATTAAACGTTTCAGCAGGCGTATTTTCTACGTTTTAGACGCTTTTGGCCGGTTCTGCCGTGAAACCGCCAAAACTGCCGCTGAAAAGCAGTCTGACCAGCGCCTAAGCTGTGACCATTCAAAACAATATCCTGGCGCATCCATGTGCCAAAAAGGAGATCGCATGCTCGAGCTCACTATAGAGCAGATATCCATGGGCCAATCGGCTGTGGATAAACCCGCCGCCCTGCAATTGCTTGCCCATCATCTGGTGGCCGATGGCCTGGTCGCCGATGGCTACCTCGCTGGGTTGCAGGCCCGGGAAGCCCAGGGCTCGACCTTTCTCGGCCAGGGTATCGCCATCCCCCACGGCACCCCGGAGACCCGCGATCAGGTATTCGCCACCGGCGTGCGGCTGATGCAGTTTCCCGAGGGCGTGGATTGGGGGGATGGCCAGATCGTTTATCTGGCGATCGGCATCGCCGCCAAATCCGACGAACACCTGCGCCTGCTGCAACTGCTGACCCGCGCCCTCGGCGAGACCGATCTGGGTCAGGCCCTGCGTCGCGCCAGCTCGCCGGAAGCGCTGCTGAAACTGCTGCAAGGCGCGCCACAGGAACTGGCGCTGGATGCGCAGATGATCGGCCTCGGCGTGTCGGCTGACGATTTCGAAGAACTGGTCTGGCGTGGCGCGCGTCTGCTGCGTCAGGCCGATTGTGTGAGCAATGGTTTTGCCGGCGTGTTGCAGCAAGTCGAAGCGCTGCCGCTGGGTGACGGCCTGTGGTGGCTGCACAGCGAGCAAACCGTGAAACGTCCGGGCCTGGCCTTCGTCACCCCGGACAAACCGATGCGCTACCTCGGGCAGCCGCTCAGCGGTCTGTTCTGTCTGGCCAGTCTGGGTGAGGCGCATCAGGCGCTGCTCGAACGTTTGTGCGCGCTGCTCATCGAAGGACGCGGTCATGAATTGGGCCGCGCCACCAGCAGCCGCAAAGTCCTCGAAGTGCTCGGCGGCGAACTGCCCGCCGATTGGCCGAGCGCGCGTATTGCCCTGGCCAACGCCCACGGTTTGCATGCACGTCCGGCGAAGATTCTTGCGCAACTGGCGAAGAGTTTCGACGGTGAAATCCGCATGCGCATCGTCGACAGCGTGGACAGCGCCGTGTCGGTAAAAAGCCTGAGCAAGCTGCTGAGTCTCGGCGCCCGTCGTGGTCAGGTGCTGGAGTTCATCGCCGAGCCGAGCATCGCCGCCGACGCCTTGCCGGCGCTGCTGGCCGCTATCGAAGAAGGCCTTGGCGAAGAAGTCGAACCGCTGCCGGCCGTGAGCCAGCAACGCGAAGTCATCACCGATATTGCCGAAGTGCTGATCGCTCCAGCGTCCGGCGCGCAGTTGCAGGCGATCCCTGCCGCACCGGGCATCGCCATCGGCCCGGCGCACATTCAGGTGCAGCAGGCTATCGATTACCCGTTGCGCGGTGAGTCCGCCGCCATCGAGCGCGAGCGTCTCAAGCAAGCGCTGAGCGATGTGCGCAGAGACATCCAGGGCCTGATCGAACGCAGCAAGGCCAAGGCCATCCGCGAGATCTTTATCACCCACCAGGAAATGCTCGACGACCCGGAACTGACCGACGAAGTCGACACCCGCCTCAAACAAGGCGAAAGCGCTGAAGCAGCGTGGATGGCGGTGATTGAGGCAGCGGCCAAACAACAGGAATCGCTGCAGGACGCGTTGCTCGCCGAGCGGGCGGCAGACCTGCGTGACATCGGGCGCCGGGTGCTGGCGCAACTTTGCGGTGTGCAGACGCCGAACGAGCCGGAGCAGCCGTACATTCTGGTGATGGACGAAGTCGGCCCATCCGACGTGGCGCGGCTCGATCCGGCCCGAGTTGCAGGGATTCTCACCGCTCGCGGCGGCGCCACCGCGCACAGTGCAATCGTCGCCCGTGCTCTCGGAATTCCGGCGCTGGTCGGTGCGGGCGCAGCGGTGCTGCTGCTGGAACCGGGCACGCCGTTGCTGCTCGACGGCCAGCGCGGTCGCCTGCACGTCGACGCCGATGCCGCGACCCTGCAACGCGCCGCCGAAGAACGCGATACCCGCGAACAACGTCTCAAGGCTGCCGCCGAACAACGCCATCAACCGGCACACACCACTGACGGCCACGCCGTGGAAGTGTTCGCCAACATCGGCGAAAGCGCTGGGGTCAGCGCTGCGGTCGAGCAGGGCGCCGAAGGCATTGGTCTGCTGCGCACCGAACTGATTTTCATGGCCCACCCGCAAGCGCCAGACGAAGCCACTCAAGAAGCCGAATACCGCCGCGTTCTCGATGGCCTCGCCGGACGGCCGCTGGTAGTGCGCACGCTGGATGTCGGCGGCGACAAACCATTGCCGTATTGGCCGATCGCCAAGGAAGAGAACCCGTTCCTCGGTGTGCGCGGCATTCGCCTGACCTTGCAGCGTCCGCAGATCATGGAAGCGCAATTGCGCGCCTTGCTGCGTTCGGCGGATAACCGTCCATTGCGGATCATGTTCCCGATGGTCGGCAGCGTCGAAGAGTGGCGTCAGGCCCGCGACATGACCGAGCGCCTGCGCCTGGAAATCCCGGTTGCCGATCTGCAACTGGGGATCATGATTGAAGTACCGTCCGCCGCATTGCTGGCGCCGGTGCTGGCCAAGGAAGTCGACTTCTTCAGTGTCGGCACCAACGACCTGACGCAATACACCCTGGCCATCGACCGTGGTCACCCGACCCTCTCGGCCCAGGCTGACGGCCTGCACCCGGCGGTGCTGCAGTTGATCGACATCACCGTGCGCGCCGCGCATGCCCATGGCAAATGGGTCGGCGTGTGTGGCGAGCTGGCGGCAGATCCGCTGGCGGTGCCGGTGCTGGTTGGCCTCGGCGTCGATGAGCTGAGCGTGTCCGGCCGCAGCATCGCCGAGGTCAAGGCGCGCATTCGCGAACTGAGCCTGACCCAAGCGCAAACCCTTGCTCAACAAGCCCTCACCGTGGGCAGCGCGAACGAAGTGCGTGCATTAGTGGAGGCCCTGTAATGGCCAAGATTCTCACCCTGACCCTTAACCCGGCGCTGGACCTCACGGTCGAGCTGCCACGCCTGGAGGCCGGTCAGGTCAACCGCAGCGACGAGATGCACACCCACGCCGCCGGCAAAGGTGTGAACGTCGCTCAGGTCCTCGCAGACCTCGGGCATCAACTGACGGTCAGCGGCTTTCTCGGCGAAGACAATCTGCAAGCCTTCGAGACTTTGTTCGCCAAGCGCGGTTTTGTCGACGCGTTCATCCGCGTGCCGGGGGAGACGCGCAGCAACATCAAGGTCGCCGAGCACGACGGGCGCATCACCGACATTAACGGGCCGGGACCGGTGGTCGACGCGGCGGCGCAGCAGGCGTTGCTCGAGCGTCTGCTGCAGATCGCCCCGGGGCATGACGCGGTGGTGGTCGCTGGCAGTCTGCCGCGTGGCGTCAGCGCGCAGTGGTTGCGCGAACTGATCGAACGTCTGAACGGTCTCGGTCTGAAAGTCGCCCTCGACAGCAGCGGTGAAGCCTTGCGTGCGGCGATTGAAGCGCGCCCGTGGCTGATCAAGCCGAACACCGAAGAACTCGCCGATGCGCTCGATTGTGATGTGGTCTCGCACGCCGCCGAAGCTCAGGCGGCGGCGTGCCTGCACGCCAAAGGTATCGAGCATGTGGTGATCTCCCACGGTGCCGACGGGGTGAACTGGTTCAGCGTCGGCTCGGCGCTGCATGCCATGCCGCCGAAGGTCACGGTCGCCAGTACGGTGGGTGCCGGTGACTCGTTGCTGGCCGGCATGCTGCACGGTTTGCTCAGTGCCGATACTCCCGAGCAGACCCTGCGCACGGCAACGGCGATTGCCGCGATGGCGGTGACGCAGATCGGTTTCGGCATCAACGATGCGGCGCAACTGGCGCAGCTCGAACAGGGCGTACGCGTGCGTCCCCTGACAGAACAATAAGAGGGTTTGTCATGAAATTAGCCATTGTCACGGCCTGCCCGAACGGCATGGTCACCAGTGTGCTGTGCGCCCGCCTGCTCGATGCAGCGGCCCAGCGTCAGGGCTGGAGCACCAGCGTTGAAGTGGTCGATGCGGCGCACCCCGAGCGCGAATTGTCGGCCGCCACCATTGCGGCGGCGGAGTGGGTGTTGCTGGTGGTCACCGGTGACATCGACATGCGCCGTTTCGTCGGCAAGCGCGTGTTCCGCATCGCTCCGGCGCAAGCCCTGCAAGATGTCGAAGCGGTGTTGCGTCGAGGGGCTGAGGAGTCTGAAGTTTACGTCGCCAGCGATGCCGCCCCGGTTGCCGCTGCGCCACGTGCGCCGCGCATCGTCGCCATCACCGCGTGCCCGACCGGCGTCGCCCACACCTTCATGGCGGCCGAAGCGTTGCAGCAAACGGCCAAGCGTCTGGGCTATGAATTGCACGTCGAAACCCAGGGTTCGGTCGGCGCGAAAACCCCGCTCAGCGCGACGGCGATTGCCGAGGCTGACGTGGTGTTGCTGGCGGCGGACATCGAAGTCGCCACCGAGCGTTTTGCCGGCAAGAAAATCTATCGCTGTGGCACCGGGATTGCCTTGAAGCAATCCGAAGCGACCCTGAAAAAAGCCCTTGCCGAAGCTCAGGTGGAGAGCACTGCGAGCGACGGCAAGGCGCCGGCCAAGCAAGAGAAAACCGGCGTTTACAAACACCTGCTGACCGGTGTTTCGTTCATGCTGCCGATGGTGGTGGCCGGTGGTCTGATGATCGCGCTGTCGTTCGTCTTCGGCATCACTGCGTTCAAGGAAGAGGGCACGCTGGCGGCGGCGCTGATGCAGATTGGCGGCGAGACCGCGTTCAAGCTGATGGTGCCGCTGCTCGCCGGTTACATCGCCTACTCGATCGCCGACCGCCCAGGTCTGGCGCCGGGGATGATTGGTGGCTTGCTCGCCAGTACGCTGGGGGCCGGGTTTATCGGCGGGATCGTCGCCGGTTTCATCGCCGGTTATGCGGCCAAGGCCATCAGTCGCTATGTCGCCTTGCCGCAAAGTCTTGAAGCGTTGAAACCGATTCTGATCATTCCGTTGTTCGCCAGCCTGTTCACCGGGCTGGTGATGATCTACGTGGTCGGTAAACCGGTTGCCGGCATGCTTGCGGCGCTGACACATTTTCTCGACAGCATGGGCACCACCAACGCGATTCTGCTCGGGGTGTTGCTCGGCGGCATGATGTGCGTCGACCTCGGCGGACCGATCAACAAAGCCGCGTATGCGTTCTCGGTGGGCCTGCTGGCCTCGCAGAGTTATGCGCCGATGGCCGCGACCATGGCCGCCGGCATGGTGCCGCCAATCGGCCTGGGCATCGCCACCTTCATCGCCCGCCGCAAGTTCGCCCAGACCGAGCGCGAGGCCGGTAAGGCGGCGCTGGTGCTGGGGCTGTGCTTCATCTCCGAAGGGGCGATTCCGTTTGCCGCGAAAGACCCGCTGCGAGTGATTCCGGCGAGCATCGCCGGTGGTGCGTTGACTGGCGCGTTGTCGATGTACTTCGGCTGCAAACTGATGGCGCCGCACGGTGGCTTGTTTGTGCTGGCGATCCCGAATGCGATCAATCATGCGTTGCTGTATCTGCTGGCGATTGTCGCGGGGAGTCTGTTGACGGCGGTGGTTTACGCAACGGTCAAACGCCCGGAAGCCGCGGAACTGGCGGTCGAACCCGTCAACGTCTGACACTGCAACACCCCTGTGGGAGCGGGCTTGCTCGCGAAGGCGTCGTGTCAGTCGATATTTCTTTAACTGACACACCGCTTTCGCGAGCAAGCCCGCTCCCACAGGGGGATGTGTTGTCATGCCGGATTCATCATCGCGTGCTTAAGTTTTCCTTTTTTCAGGGAGAACAGCATGAGCGATTTCAACCTCGGGCGCCGTCGGGTCATGCAAGTGGTCGGCGCCGGGCTGCTGATGCCCGGGCTGGCGCCGGCAGTGATCGCGTCGGTCAAGGATCGGCCACAACTCACCGACGGCGTGCAGTCCGGCGACCTGCAGGGCGACCGCGCGATGATCTGGAGCCGCAGCGACCGCCCGGCGCGGATGGTGGTCGAGTGGGACACTCGCAGCCAGTTTCGCCACCCACGGCGGCTGGTCTCGGCACTGGCCGATGCGCGCACCGACTTTACTGCCCGGGTCGAACTCACCGGGTTGCCCGCCGATCAGGCGATTTTCTATCGGGTGTATTTCAAGGACGCACAAACCGGCGTCGCCAGCGAGCCGTGGCTCGGCCATTTGCGCAGTGCACCGACGGCGAGGCGCAATATTCGTTTTGTGTGGAGCGGTGACACCGTCGGCCAGGGCTTCGGCATCAACCCGGACATCGGTGGCATGCGCATCTACGAATCCATGCGTCTGCGCTTGCCGGACTTCTTTATCCACAGTGGCGACACGATCTACGCCGACGGCCCGGTGCCGGCGCAACTGACCACCGAAGGCGGGCGGATCTGGCGCAACCTCACCACCGAAGCCAAGAGCAAAGTCGCGCAGACCCTCGACGATTATCGCGGCAACTATCGCTACAACCTGATGGACGAAAACATCCGCCGCTTCAACGCCGAAGTCCCGCAGATCTGGCAGTGGGACGACCACGAAGTGGTCAACAACTGGTCGCCGGGCAAGCAACTCGACGAGCGCTATCAGGAAAAAGATATCCACACCCTGGTCGGCCGTGCGCGCAAGGCCTGGCTGGAATATTCGCCGATGCGTTTGCAGGCGGCCGATGGCGGCGGACGGATCTATCGCAAGCTCAGCTACGGGCCGATGCTCGACGTGTTCGTGCTCGACATGCGCAGTTATCGCGGGGCTAACGACGACAACCTCGGCGCGGCCAAGCCGTTCCTCGGGCGCGAACAACTGGACTGGCTCAAGCGCGGCTTGAAGCACTCCAAGGCGCAGTGGAAGGTGATCGCCGCCGACATGCCGATCGGCCTCGGTGTGCCCGACGGTGAAGTCAGCCCGGGCGTGGCGCGCTGGGAGGCGGTGGCCAACGGCGATCCCGGCCCGGCGCAAGGACGTGAGCTGGAAGTCGCTGAGTTGCTGGGTTTCCTGCGCGCGCAACAGGTACGCAATTTCGTGTTTCTGACCGCCGATGTGCATTACTGCGCGGCGCATCACTACCACCCTGACCGTGCGGCGTTTCAGGATTTCGAGCCGTTCTGGGAGTTTGTCGCCGGGCCGCTGAATGCCGGGAGTTTCGGGCCTAATCCGCTGGACAAGACCTTCGGCCCGGAAGTGGTATTCCAGAAGGCCCCGCCGACGCAGAACGCCTCACCGTTTGCCGGGTTTCAGTTCTTTGGCGAGGTGAATATCGAAGGGCAGAGCGGGGAGATGAGTGTGGTGTTGCGGGATTTGAATGGGGTGGCGGTGTTTGAGCAGAAGTTGCAGCCCGTCTAGACGCTGCGGAACCTGTGGGAGCGGGCTTGCTCGCGAAGACGGTGTGTCAGCGAAGTCGATATCGACTGGCACGGCGCCTTCGCGAGCAAGCCTGCTCCCACAGGGGAATGATGGGTGTCAGTACACGTCGCGGCGGTAACGGCCCTGTTCGATCAGGCGCTCGACTTCGGCTGCACCCAACACGTCGTTGAGCACTTGATCGACGCCAGAGGCCATACCCTGCAGGCTGCCGCAGATGTAGATCACCGCACCGTCAGCCAGCCACTTTTTCAGCTCGTCAGCGGATTCGCGCAGGCGATCCTGAACGTAAATCTTCTGCGCCTGATCCCGTGAAAACGCCAGGTCCAGGCGCGCCAGATCGCCATTGATCAACCACTCTTCCAGCTCCGCCCGGCAGAGGAAATCATGCTGGCGATTGCGCTCGCCAAACAGCAGCCAGTGGCGCTGCTGACCGTCGGCGATGCGTGCCTTGAGCAGGCTGCGCAACCCGGCGAGGCCGGTGCCGTTGCCCAGCAGAATCATCGGCAGCGGTTCATTCGGCAGATGGAACCCGCTGTTGCGCCGCACGCGCAGGCTGATGGCGCCGCCCACCGGGGCGTGTTCGGTCAGCCAGCCGGAAGCAATGCCCAGGCTGCCATCGGCGTGTTGTTCCTGACGTACGATCAGTTCCAGCACGCCGTCGGCGGCAATCGAGGCGATCGAGTATTCGCGCATCGCCAGCGGCACCATCGCATCCACCAGCGCCTGCGCATGCAGGCCGACCAGATGCGCACGATGTTCCGGCAACTGGCGGCTGGCGAGGGCGACTTCCAGCGGTTCTTCGAGGCCGTTGATCTTCACGGGTGTTTCGCCACGAATGCCGAGGCCGTCGAGGAAATGCTCAATCGCCCACGCACAGTTGCGCGGCAACACTTCCACCAGATCGCCGGCCAGCCAGCTGCTGGTGCTCGGCGCCTTCAGGCCCAACAGGTACACCGGCGAACCGCTGCTGTCCGGGTTCATCAGTTCGCGGCGCAGCAGTGTCCAGTTGTCGTAGCTCGGCGCTTGCCAGGTGTCGACCGGCGCTTGACCAGTGATCAGGCCAAGTTGAGTCTGCCAGTGACGCAGGGCGTACGGATCGCCGTTGTCGACTTCGACCGGGGCGAACAGGGTCTTGCCGCCGTGTTCGCCTAGCCACTGATGCAGGCGCCGGGCGAAGCCGCAGAAGTGCGCATACTGGCGGTCGCCGAGGCCCAGCACCGCATAATTCAGGCCGTCGAGGGTCGTGGCTTCGCGCAGCACTTTGCGCTCGAAACCGCGCGCGCTGTCCGGTGCTTCGCCGTCGCCGAAGGTGCTGACCACGAACAGCGCGTGGTTCGACTCGCGCAGATCCTCTGCGCTGACATTCGCCAGCGGCTGCACCTTCACCGGCAACCCGGCGGCTTGCAGTTGCCCGGCGGTCTGCCAGGCCAGTTGTTCGGCAAAACCACTTTGGCTGGCAAAACCGATCAGCCATCCAGGGGCATTGCCGGTTGGTTGTTCAAGACCTTTGCGCGCGTCCTGAATCTGCTTTTTCTTGCGTCGGCGATCCAGATACAGCAGCCAGCCAGTGATGAAAAACAGCGGCATGCACACGGCGGCGAGGGTGACGATGATTCGTCCGACGAGGCCGAAATAGCTGCCGACGTGCAGCGCGTAAATGCTGGTCAACAGCTGCGCATTGAAGCTCTTGTCGGCGTAGCGATCGACGCGTTTGACCACGCCGGTGGCCGGGTCGAGGGTGATCTGGTTCAGCGCGCGATCATGCGGCGAGCTGTCGAGCAGATAGAACACGGTCGCCGGTTGCCCGGCCACTGGCGGCATGCGGATGTTGTAGGCCGACAGGCCCGGGCCGGCGGCGCTGTAGATGCTGCTCCACATCGCCGCGTAATCGGCGGTCGGTGCCGGACCTTCCGGCGCCGGGACGCGACCACCGCGCACGCGCTCGTTTTGCGGCGCATCGGAAAGCAGTTTGGTCAGGCCCTTGTTGTACCACTCGTAGGACCAGGACAACCCGGTCAACGCCAGCAGCAGATACACCAGCAAACACCAGGTGCCGGCCACCGAGTGCAGGTCCCAGTTGAAGCTGCGGCCCTTTTTCTTCCAGTCGAGGGTCAGCCACACGCGCCAGCTGTTCCACTGTCGCGGCCAGCGCAGGTACAGCCCGGACAGGCAGAAGAACAACAGGATCAGGGTGCAGGCGCCGGTGATGTTGCGTCCGGTATCGCCCATGGCGAGGAAACGGTGCAGCTGCAGCATCAGGCCGAAGAAGTCCTGGCCAACCGCGTCGCCCATGAACTCGCCGGTGTAGGGATCGAAGTAGCGCATCTCGCCACGACGTTCGCCTTTGGGCGGGGTGAAGTAGACGCGCGCGGCGTTGCCGCTGTCGGTCTCGACCCAGAGCATCGAGACTTTCTTGCCGGAAGTCGCTTCGATGTGTTCCACCAGGTCGACTGGAGGCAGGACGCCGGCGACCTGTTTTTCCACCTGCAACACCGACGGGTTCAGCGCCCGCAGGATTTCGTCCTGGAACGAATAGGCGGCACCGGTAATGCCCATCAGGGCCAGCACCAGCCCGGCAGTGATGCCGAAAAACCAGTGCAACTGGAACAGGGTTTTCTTCAACACGTCGCTCGCCTTGTTCGTTCGAAAAATTATCATCACGGCGCGCATTATGCCGTGGGTTGTCGAGAAGCGTTCTTCTTTACGCACAAAGGCCCCGTTCAATGGAATGAACGGGGCCATGATCTTGCGGCGCATACCTTTGCAGGAGTGAGCCTGCTCGCGATAGCGGTGGATCAGTCAATCCATTCGCTGGCAGACACGACCTCATCGCGAGCAGGCTCACTCCTACAGGTTCTCCCACACTTACAGCGTTGGTCAGAAGTGGAAGTTGGCACTCAGCAATGCTGTCCGACCCGCCGCCACGTGGGCGTAGTGGGTCTGGAACACCTGGTCGAAATAACGCTTGTCGGTCAGGTTCTGCACGTTGAGTTGCAGGTCGACGTTCTTGGTCAGTGCATAGCTGGCCATGGCGTCGTAGCGCCAGTAGGACGGGATCTCCACCGAGTTGGCGACGTTGCCGAACTGCGAGTCGACGAAGGTCGCGCCGCCGCCAATGGTCAGTTTTTCCGGGATCAGGTCATAGGTCGACCACAGCGTGAAGTTGTTTCGCGGTGTGCTCGGCATGTGGTTGCCTTTGTCGGCGGCCAGCGTGGTTTTGACCACTTCGCTGTCCATGTAGGTGTAGCCGCCGAAGACTTTCCAGTTGCGTGTCAGCTTGCCGCTGTAGGTCAGTTCCAGACCATTGACGACCTGCTCGCCGTCGAGCACCTGGGTGGTGGCGCCGTCCGGATCGTCGATGCGTGCGTTGGTTTTCTCGGTGCGGAACAGCGCAGCGGTCAGCGACAGGTCGTCACCGAAGAAGTCCCACTTGGTGCCGATCTCGTAGTTGCGGTTTTTTTCCGGGTCCAGGTCGCTGTTGTTCGCCGCCAGTTCCAGGCTGCCGTTGCCGCTGGTTTCGCCGGCCGGGTTGCTGGAGGTGGAGTAGGCCGCGTAGACACTGCCATTAGGCAGCGGGTTGTAGACCACGCCGATCTGGTAGTTGAGCAGGTCGCTGGTGTTCTCGCGAGAGAAGTTGCCCGCTACCGCGCCGCGCCCGCCGGTGCTGTAACCGCTGGATTCGGTCTGATAGTTGTCGTAGCGCAGGCCCAGGTTCAACGACCATTGCTCGTTGAACTTCAGGGTGTCGAACACGTAGGCCGCTGCGGTTTTGGTGTCGGTATCGGTGTATGCGGCACTGTCAGTGATTTTGCCCGCCCAGTTATCCCCAGGGGTGGGCTTGTACAGGTTGGTGCAGTCGCCGGAGCGGAACAGCGCAGCGTTGCACGTGGTGCCGCTGGCGGACGAGGTCAGGACGTACGGCCGGTTGTGGGTGTCCTGATAGGAGAACTCCAGCCCGGTGACCAGGCTGTGTTCGATGCCGGCCGTGTTGAATTTGGCGCTCAGGTCGGTCTGGTTGACCCAGCCGCTGGACGTCGAGTTGCGGCTCTTGGCGCCACGATAGACACTGCCGTTGGCCACGTTACCCTTGCTGTCGTCCGGGTTGCTGACGATGTAGTCCAAGGTCGAGCGCGACATGCGGAAGCTGTTGGAGACGGTCAGGTCATCGTTCAGGTCGTGTTCGATCTTGAAGGTGCCGCTGTCGTCGCTGGTCTGGCGATAGTCACGGCTGGTGAGGCCGTAGAAGTTGTCGCGGTTGACGTTGGCCGGTTTGTCGACGTGGTATTTGCTGCGATTCGAACTGGAGGTCAGCGGGATGCCGTAGTCCGGGATGTCGTCGGTTTCGTTGTGATAGTAACCGACGATTACCCGGGTGTCGGTACCCAGGCCGAACGAGAAGGTCGGCGCCACGCCCCAGCGGCTGACGTCCACGCCATCACGTCCGGCAACGTTGGCTTCATGCTTCATCAGGTTCAGGCGGAAGGCCGAGGTGTCGGTCATCTGCTGGTTCAGGTCGAGCGTGGTGCGTTTGGTCTGGTCTGAACCCCAGGTGAAACCACCGTTGTAGAAACTGCCCAGTTTGGCGGTCTTGCTCACCAGGTTCAGGCTGCCACCGGTGGAGCCGGCGCCGGTGAAGGCCGAGCCTGGGCCCTTGCTGACTTCGACCGATTCCACGTCGAAGATTTCGCGACTTTGCGAGGCCGGGTCGCGCATGCCGTCGATGAACACGTCGCTTTCGGCATTGAAGCCACGAATGATTGGGCGGTCACCGGCCGGGTTGCCGCCTTCGCCGGCACCGAAGGTGATGCCGGGCGTCGTACGCAGCGCGTCGACCAGGCTGGTGGCGCCGGTGTCACGGATAACCTGCTGCGGGATGACGGTCACGCTTTTTGGCGTTTCGCGCAGCGGTGCAGTGTATTTCTTCGATTGCGATGCATCGGTTTTGTAGGAGGTGTCCTGCTGCTCGCCAACAACGCTGGTGGCATCCAGTGCAATCGCATTGCCAGAGGCTTTTTCATCGGTTTGCTGGGCTGCAAATACCATGTGCCCAGCGGAGCCGGCAGTAATGGCGACACCAATGGCCGACGCCAGCAGACGTGGTGAACTGACCGGCAATTGTGCGTGTTGACGTGACATTTTTATTCCCCTCCCCAAGGATTTGAGGCGGCGGAATATAGGGTAAACAGGTATTCGTATCAATTGCGAAATATTGTTATTCGCGACGAATTTACATTCTTTACAATTTGGCCTTACGGTTTTTGCCGATTCATTCGTCACACGGGTTTTACACGGTCAATAAGAATCAATACCATTGGCACCCCTTTGCCATCAGGTACGTTCGTCATGCTGCTGCACATTCCCGGCCTGTTCGCCAAAGACGAAGTGCAGCGCATCCGCGAGGCGCTGGAGCAGGCGGATTGGGCTGATGGCAAGATCACCGCCGGTTATCAGTCGGCCAAGGCCAAGCACAATCTGCAATTGCCGGAAGGCCACCCACTGGCCAAAGAAATCGGCGCAGCGATGCTCGAACGGCTGTGGAAAAACCCACTGTTCATGTCTGCCGCGCTGCCGCACAAAGTATTTCCGCCGTTACTCAACTGCTACACGGCGGGCGGCAGTTTCGATTTTCACATCGACAACGCTGTACGCCAGCCCCAGGGCAGCATCGAACGGGTGCGCACCGATCTCTCGGCCACGCTGTTTTTCAGCGAGCCCGAGGACTACGACGGTGGCGAGCTGGAGATCCAGGACACCTTCGGCACCCAGCGGGTGAAACTGCCTGCCGGCGACATGGTGCTGTACCCCGGCACCAGCCTGCACAAGGTCAATGCCGTCACGCGCGGTACGCGTTATGCGTCGTTCTTCTGGACGCAAAGTCTGGTACGCGAAGACAGCCAGCGCGCCTTGCTGTTCGAGATGGACGGGGCGATCCAGCAGTTGACTCAAGACATGCCCGATCACCCGTCGCTGATCCGCCTCACCGGCACCTATCACAATCTGCTGCGGCGCTGGGTCGAGGTATGAGTTTTCAACTGCGGCGCGAGGAAGTGCTCGACGGTGCACAGCTCAGCGCCATGCTCGAAGAAAGTCCGGCCCGTGCCGCGCAGGCGATTCTGCTCGCGGCCGGTCAGGGCATTGTCGAAGCGCAGGCATTGCTCGGGCAGATCCTGCTCGACGGCCGTGGCATCGCTCAGGATCAACCGTTGGCGCTGCGCTGGTTTGCTATCGCTGCCGGCCAGGGGCATTTAATGGCGCGCAACATGCTCGGTCGCTGCCATGAGCATGGTTGGGGCTGTGTGGCGGATGCTGCGGTTGCCGCGCAGCATTATCGAATGGCCGCGGATGCCGGCCTGGACTGGGCGATGTACAACCTGGCCAATCTGCTCGCGACCGGGCGTGGTGTGGCGGTGGATCATGCTCAGGCGCTGGCGCTGTATCAACGCGCCGCCGAAGCCGGCCACGCCAAATCGATGAACCTGCTGGGACGTTATCTGGAAGAGGGCCAGGCCTGCCAGGCCGATCCGGCAGCAGCGCACGACTGGTATCGACGTTCGGCCGAGGGCGGGGATTTTCGTGGGCAGTTCAGTCATGCCGCGATCCTGGCGGAAGCAGGGCGCCTCGATGACGCATTGCAATGGCTTGAGAAAGCCCTGGTGATCGGCAACGTGAAATTCTTACAGGTCAGCAGCGAGTCGCTGCTGACCTCCGCGCATCCGCAGATGCGCGCCATGGGCGAGGCGTACCGTCAGCGTCTGTCGGTCCTCGCTGGCGGAGCGCCTGCCCTTCATCAGGCGTGAAAGGCAGGCGCGATCAATCAGCCACGCAACCAGCGTCCCTGCAGCGGATACAGATAATTGCGCAGGGCCTGGCTGTGCTCGAGCACTCGCTCGCCGCGCAGCAGGATATTGTCGTTGGGTGAAGCAGTGACAGCACTGAGAAACGCTGACAGCGCTTCGGTCAATTTGCCGGTTTCGCTGACATAGGTTTGCCGGTGGGGCAGAACCTTCTGAGTGTCAGTCAGCTGACGGCTCTTGTCATCGTTGTCCCGCAGCTGTTTGGCCAGCGAGGCCACACGCTCCTCGCGCTGGTCGAGGCGCGTCTGCAGGATCTGTCGCGCTCTGAGCAGGTCCTTGTATTTGATCAACTCATTGCCTTCGTCGAGAAACTTGGTGGCGACGAGCAGTCCAGCTTCCAACGCCAGGGCTTCAGGGCTTTTGGGTTTGCCGCTGAACATCGCCTTGAGTTGCTCGAACAGCGGTTTGATTCGGTCGATGACTGTCAGTTTTTCAAACTCCGCAATGGCCAGATTCAGAACCGCCTCATCGTCTTTCAATTGAGCCAGCGGGATTTTCTCGGCGGTGTATTCACGGTCCAGATCGACTTTGGCGGTGGCCAGTTCCTCGAGTCGGAAACGGTTGTTGCTGATGGCGATGCTCTGCACACCGAATACACCGTTGTGCAGTGACAAGTGCAGCGTGGTTATTTGATCGATACACAGCCTGATCAGTCCTGTAACAGCCTGCGAATAAAGCTTGCGTGCGTTTGCAGCCTGAGGGGTGGATTCAGCCTCGCCGAGGCTGGCCAGGGCCTGCAGGTTCTCGCTCAGTTCGTCTGTCTCCAGTGCAGAGATTGCCGTGGTGATGGCGTTGGCAGCCACGAGATCCAGATCGCTGACGGCGGTATTCAAGCTGAGCAATTCATCGCTCAGGGCTTTGATGTACAGATTGGCGGAGCCGATGATCGCCTGGTAACGAATCGCCTCGCGGCTTTCGTTGAGGCGGCCAAGATCGGGCAGGGCGTAAGCAATGGTTGTCATGGGAAATTATTCTCGCTTGGATGGATGGCGTTAGTCGAAAGCGCTGATAAGCAGGTTCGAGTTGTTCTGAACGGTTTTCCAGTTCTTGAGAACAACATTGAAACTCGCGACAAAAGTTCTGAGGGTCAGGAATTCATGCATGCCCATTACTGTGTTTTGCGAGGCGTTGATGTACTGAGTAATTTCGCTCCACAGCTGCTCAAGTTGTGAGGTGCTATTGACGGCGCCCTCGACATAGATCGACATACTGCTCAAGCTCGACTGAAACTCCATGAGCGTGCCGGCAAGAATGTTTTTTTGCTTGACCTGCTCGGCCAGCAAGTCTCGTTGCTCAATCAGCGGACGCAAGTGGATTGCCTGCTCCAGATTGACGTGCCGATGCCAGGCGGGTCCGCCACCGGTGTAAACCACGATGGTGCCGAAGATGTAGTCGAAAAAATCAGCATTGGACTCTCTGGTCTTCTCGGCAATACGCTGCTCGGCAAGATCAATGGCGGCATTCAACTCGGTAAGCTGTCGGTTGATTTGCGCATCGCCGGCCAGTTTCAGTTTTTCGCCAATTCTGACGGCGACCTTGTCGTTGAGCTCCGCCTTGAAGTATTTCAGGCGCTCATTGACGTCCCGGCTGCTGAGCTTTTTGTCCTCGATCGACCGTGCAATGAACGCCAGTGATTCCTGGATGGAACCGAATCGGTTCTTTTCTTCCCGACCGATTTCCAGCGGCGGCAGACTGTTTATCTCTTCTTCACTCAGCGAGTCGATAGTGCCAATGAAGTTGATGTAGCCCGGCATGGTCACGATCGCGTCGATAATGTCCTGACCGAAACTTTCCAGGTCTTCCGAAAAGGTAGCGAGGCTACCGGCCACGCGCCTCATCGAATATTCGATATCTGTCCAGGAATTGGCATTGTTAATCATCGTGTGATTGAGTTCGACAATGTCGGTTAACTCCAGACCGATGATGCCGGTGCGTTTTGTTTTCAATTGCCTTTCGACATCTTCGATATCGCGCGGCAATGCCTTGGCGGCGGAAATGTAGTTTTTTATTTTTCGAATGTCATCTTTGGTGATGAGCGGTTTTGAGATGGGTTGCACTTTCAATTCCTTTGAAGTGTTGTTTGAGTCCTTAGGTTAAATCCGGATTCGCTGTTGAGTACATGTATTGATTGTGACTTGTTGTTGGTTATGATTTGTCGTTTTTTGTAATTTTTTGCATGGGTGGCTGGTTGTCTGTCGCAAGACGATGTTTGTGTATTTAGTTTTAATATTTGATTGGTTGCATGCGCTGCTTTTGTCGATCTAAGTTGAGGGGTGGCGTTGATTTGATTGCGCTCCGGATGAGCGCGCCAACGCTGTAAGTGAATAATCAATATTAATATCCGAAGAAGACAAGGAGTCTCCGATGGAACAGAATTTAAATGACAAGATGGTTGAGGCCGCCGCAAAAGCCCCATTGCTTTTTGTGAACGCTTCGTTGGGTGAGGGCGAAGAATACAATCGGGACACCGGTCTCCATGTGACCAAAGAGCAAATAAACAATTTGAGGAGGTATGAGGCGCTAGGCTTGTCCCTGCCGATTCAATTGGACGACGTCATTGCCTATCTTAACTATGGCTCCGGTGATGACGGTGGTGTGGGACGCACTGCTCGGGATTTTTTGCGAACTTTTACCACGACCTATCAGCATGCTCGACGCTGGTCGCCTCTGCGCGAGAAAATAATGCTGACGGGAAATGATCTGAAGATATTTGCTGGCAGCATCATCGGAACGGGTGATGCCATTGTTGAAGTGTATAACGATCTGAGGGCTTCTAAATATCTGGAAGAGCATGATATTACTACGGTTGAACAATATCTGAAACTTCAACGGCAAATGCCAGGGCTACCAGATCTTGATCTTGCCCCTGGCGATATCGCCGATATTCGAAGTTATTTGAATGACTTGCTGTCAGCAATCAGGCTTTGTCATCAAAAAGCCGAACACGTACGCGGGGAACTGGATCGTTTCGGCACCGATATGCGAGAGTCTGTTCTGCCGGAAATCAAGCTGCGACTGGAGTTCGTTTCCAGGAATACGTACGCGTCCGATATCAAAGAGTTGCAAGGTCAAATGGATCAGCGTTCCGCTGAGATTGATGAGCTGAACAAACAATATGAAAAGTTGGTTCAAGATGCGATCAGAGATGCGGCGGGTCTTAACATTGGTGGACTGGTCATGGCTATCTATCAGGGTGTCAAAGCTGAAAAAATACGCCGTGAACGTAATGCGTTGAAGCAACTGCAGCAGGCCGATAATCAAAAAATGGCCAGCAAGAACCAGACGCTGAGTTCGCTGAATAAAGTTCGTGATGATCTGCAAAACCTTAGTTACGTTGCGATCGAGGCCGATGTAGCAACCCAAAACCTCATGCTGGTTTGGAACGCGCTCGGTGATTATGTCGTTGCCTCCATTATTAAAGTCAATGAAATCGACGAGTCCGTATCGTTGCGCGCTTTCAAGCGTCAGATAGTTCAAATCATCGCTCCGTGGGAGCAAATACAATCCAAGGCCGATCAGTTGTTGGCGGTGTTTGCGGAAGCCGATAAAGAATACCAAAACAATAATGTCGCGATTCGGAGTAGAGCTGCAATGCAAAATTTTTCGATCAATGCTGCAGAACCAGCGTTCAATATGCAAAAACTGCGCGAACACAATGCGTCCGTGCAGCAACTGAGCACTACTGCGCAAATGCTCTTTGAGCAGTTCGATTACATGCCCGGCACTGTCGGGGCCATGAACGGTGTGGCACTGGCGTTGAACAAGGAAACTTTTGAATTGCGCGACAAGGCGCAGAGACTAAGCATCAGTCTGGTGCTGTCCGAGAGGAATTTAAAATCCTATCAGGAAGAATTGAGTTCTCCGGAGGATGCGGAAGAGGTGCGCGAGGACATGGAGGTGGAGCTGAAAGATATTTTCGCTAAAGTCTCTGCGCAAACTCGAGACTTGAAAAGTATCCACAAGAGCATTGGCGCAGTCTATGACCGCAAGGCGTCGGCGGAGTGGATCGTCAAGCTGGAAGAAGAGCGTGTCAGTAACGAGGAACTCAAGACCCAATCCGAAGAGAAAATTGCAGCCTTCACTGCTGAGATAAAGTCTATTTCCGATGCGATTGATCTGATCACCAAGGCGGGTATCGAAAAAATTGGCCAGGAAGCCCAGTTATCGCTTGAAAATCTGAAGGCGTTGGGTCTGGCGCCTCCGCAAGTTCAAATCGCCATGTTAGCTATTGATACCCTGAAAAAATTGATTTCTGGTATTGGTGAGGCGATTTCTTATCTCAACATGCTGGCTGCGTACCGTCGACTCAGCGACAAAGCAGCTGAAATGCGCGCTCAGTTGCGAAAGCACCTCAACGATGGCACTCGGATTGTTGGGCGTATTGAACTGGTCACTACGCTGGACGAGCAGGACGACGAACGTTCGAAGTACGCCAATGAGTTTGCCAGCCTGATCAACTACTTTGATCTGCTCTCTACTGAGTTTACCCAGGACACTTCGGTGCCGGTGGACGGCCGGGCAGACTCTGCAATTGCCCGGATTGCCGAAGCCGTAAACGTTCTGAAATCCATTTCCCAATAACAAGGAGGTGAGGAAGTGGGCGATCGCTCGCCCACTTCCTGCACAGGAAATATGAATTCAGTGAGTTATGAGTTTTCGGCGCCGCAGCGCGAGGTGCTGAATCGGTATGTCCGTTGGCTGGGTCTGTTGATACCGACCTACGACAACACGCCAGTTGTATTTGAGGCGCGACGAAAAAGTGGCCATCAACGCGCAGAACTGTCCTGGGATACGCGCCTGAACCGCGTTAACTTTTATGAACAGTATCTACAAGAGAGCTGGGAGCGAATTAGAGACCTGCGGAGTTTGACCAGTCGGTATTTGAGTGACCTGGATACGTTTGGACGTGAATCTTTGGAAATAACACAGAGAACATCGAAACGCGCACCTGTCAGTCAGGTTGACGTAACAAGTTACAGTCTGTATCGCTCGACGGACTGGGGAAGGTCTCCACCTACCAGCCCCAGAGGATTGGTTCACCAGTTGGGTAATTGTTTCTGGAGCTTGAGCGGAGTAATCAATCCGATTGAGGGCCAGATTGACATGCTGGGCGAGGCATCATTTGGATTGAACGCGGCATTTATCAAGATAATGGGTTGGCAGTCGTGTGCCTGTCATCCACAACCGACTGTCGCGCAAGAGTTGTTCAGGAATTCTGCGACAACGCCTCCCTGGGACATTGCTTACTCTTCTTCAGACCCCACGATCAGGGCTGCCGAGTATCAGGCCGATATTGCTAAGCTCTTCAATGAGTTCGTACCGCTGAATATTCAGATGGGCGTGTTCCTCAGAAACGTATCTGAGCGTGCGAGAGGCTTGGGCACTGCCCTCACACAAACCGAAAATATGACCACCATGGGGCTGCTGAATTTCAAGATCGAATCGGCTCTGGAAGGCGCTGATGAGATTTTGCAGATGTTGACGCACTTCGAAAACTGGCTGAAAAAATAAAAAAGGCCCATTCAATGGGCCTTTTTTATTCTGAGGTGTCGATTACACGTAGAACGATTTCAGCGGCGGGAAGCCATTGAATTCGACGGCGCTGTAGCTGGTGGTGTACGCACCGGTCGACAGCCAGTACAGGCGATCACCGATGGCCAGGTTCAGCGGCAGGCCGTACTTGTAGTTCTCGTACATGATGTCGGCGCTGTCGCAGGTTGGGCCGGCGATGACCACTTCTTCCATCTCGCCTTTCTTCTCGGTCCAGATCGGGAACTTGATCGCTTCGTCCATGGTTTCGATCAGGCCGGAGAACTTGCCCACATCGGTATACACCCAGCGCTCGACGGCGGTGCGGGATTTACGCGCAACCAGTACCACTTCGCTGACCAGAATACCGGCGTTGGCAATCAGCGAACGGCCCGGTTCCAGAATGATTTCCGGCAGATCGTCACCGAAGTCTTCCTTGAGGAAACGGATGATTTCTTCGGCGTAGGTTTCCAGGCTGTTGGTGCGGGTGATGTAGTTGGCCGGGAAGCCGCCGCCCATGTTGATCAGCTTCAGATGAATGCCGTCTTCTTCTTTCAGGCGTTCGAAGATCACTTTGACCTTGGCGATGGCCGCGTCCCAGACGCTGATATCACGCTGCTGCGAGCCCACGTGGAACGAGATGCCGTAAGGCACAAGGCCCAGGTCACGGGCGAGGATCAGCAGGTCCATGGCCATGTCGGTCTGGCAGCCGAACTTGCGCGACAGTGGCCAGTCAGCGGTGGTCGAGCCTTCGGTGAGGATACGCACATAGACTTTCGAACCCGGCGCGGCCTTGGCGATGTTGCGCAGGTCGGCTTCGGAGTCGGTGGCGTACAGGCGCACGCCCTTCTCGAAGAAGTAGCGGATGTCCTTGGATTTCTTGATGGTGTTGCCGTAGCTGATCTGGTCCGGGCTGACGCCACGGCTCAGCACTTTGTCCAGCTCATAGATGGAGGCGATGTCGAAGCTCGAGCCTTTCTCTTTGAGCAGGTCGATGATCTCGACGGCCGGGTTGGCCTTGACCGCGTAGTAGACCTTGGCGAATTCGAAACCGGCGCGCAGGTCATCGTAGGCCTGGCTGATCATCGCGGTGTCGATCACCACGAACGGGGTTTCCTGTTTGTCGGCGAACGCCTTCATTTTCTGAAAGGTTTCGCGCGCGAAATAGTCTTCGACCTGGATCGACATGCTGGAGTGCTCCTATGGGCAAACGGGTAAAAACATGGGTGTAAATGAACGTCCTCCGTATCCCCACTTTGGTTCGCCTACTTCCCAAGGCATGTCGCCGAAAGCAAAAAGGCCACGGGCGTAACTGCCCTTGGCCTTGCTGTCTCGTCGTCAGTACTTGAGCCGGATGGATCGTTTCCAGCATGGACGTTCGGCGCGAACTTTAGGGCGTGAGGGGCCTGAGATCAACTAAAAATGTCGCGTTTTTGCACGCTTCTGACGTGCGTCGCGGATATCACTCTTTGTAGCCGACCGAGATGACGGACAGATGTTCCCCGAGAATTTTCATGTGTTAAAAATACCTGCACGTTCGATGCTTTTGTCGGCTAAGTCGTGGGTAAGTACGATAGGCGCAACATCGGCGACGTTGGCGGCGAGAGGGCGGGTTGAGAGGGATTTTGATCGGTGTGACGGAAGGTTTTGCAGTACCAGAACCCACCTCGGTGTTGATATTTTTTTCCAGCCTTTGCAAACAAGAAAAAACTGTGGCGAGGGAGCTTGCTCCCGCTGGACTGCGAAGCAGTCCCCCGCTTTTTTTGAAAAGAGGGGCCGCTGCGCGACCCAGCGGGAGCAAGCTCCCTCGCCACAGGTTAGATGTGCGACCTTTTAATCGATCAGGCGACCACGGCCTCAGCCGGCGAGACGATATTGGTCTTCATCCCGCGCGAACGCCCCGAACTCAGGTAAGCCGCAATCGACTCCTGCGTCACCTCTCCCAGGAACACCCGCTCGGCATCCATCACCGGCAGCCACGAACGGTTGAACTCGTACATGCGCGACAGCAGGATGCGCAGATGCTCGTCGTACGCCGCGGTGGCGTTGAACTCGCGCAGATACTGCGCGCAGGTGCCGGTCTGGCGGTGCAGGTCGCGACGACGGACGTAACCCAGCGCCTTGTTCTCGGCACAGGTGACCACCACGTAGCGGCGGTCATGCTCGTCCATCAATTCCAGCGCATCGGCCACCGGGGTTTCCGGACTGACCGATGGCGCGTTGTCCGCTGCGTCTTCAGCCTTCACCAGCAGCAGACGCTTGAGGGTGCTGTCCTGGCCAACGAAGTTGCTGACAAAGTCGTCCGCCGGGTGCGCGAGCAGGGTGTCCGGATGGTCGATCTGCAGCAGTTTGCCGGCGCGGAAAATCGCGATCTTGTCACCGAGCTTGATCGCTTCGTCGATGTCGTGGCTGACCATGATCACGGTCTTGTTCAGCGCCCGCTGCATCTCGAAAAACTCGTTCTGGATCATCTCGCGGTTGATCGGGTCGACCGCACCGAACGGCTCGTCCATCAGCAACAGCGGCGCATCAGCGGCCAATGCGCGGATCACACCGATGCGCTGTTGCTGGCCACCGGACAGTTCACGCGGATAGCGGTGCAGATACTGTTTGGGTTCCAGTTTGATCATGCTCATCAGTTCGCGGGCGCGGTCGTGGCATTTCTGTTTGTCCCAGCCGAGCAGTTTCGGTACCACGACGATGTTCTCTTCGATGGTCATGTTGGGGAACAGGCCGATCTGCTGGATCACGTAGCCGATGTTGCGGCGCAGGGTCACTTCGTCGAGGTCGGTGGTGTCTTCGCCGTTGATCAGGATCTTGCCCGAGGTCGGCTTGATCAGGCGGTTGATCATTTTCAGCGTGGTGCTTTTGCCGCAACCAGATGGCCCGAGGAACACACAGATTTCGCCTTCATTGACGGTCAGGCTCACCGAGTCCACGGCTTTGACATCTTTGCCGTTGCTCTGGAAGGTCTTGCTGAGGTTTTGAAGTTCGATCATTTGAGGAGTCCTTTTGGAGTCAGCGTACGTTGCAGCCACTGCAGGAGAAGGTCGGCGAAGATCGCCAGAAGACTGACCAGCAGCGCGCCGACGATCAGCATCGACATGTCGCTGCGGCTGATGGAGGCGAGGATCAGCACGCCAAGGCCACCGGCGCCGATGGTCGCGGCGATGGTCATCACACCGATGTTCATCACCACCGCAGTGCGCACCCCGGCGAGGATCACCGGCACCGCAATCGGCAACTCGACCATGCGCAGGCGCTGGCCGAAGGTCATGCCGATACCGCGTGCGGCTTCACGGATGCCTGGCTCGACGCCGGTCAGGGCGAGGTAGGTGTTGCGCATGATCGGTAGCAGTGAATAAAGGAACACCGCGGTGATCGCCGGCATCGGCCCAAGGCCCTGGCCGAACTTGGAGTAGAACGGCAGCAGCAGACCGAACAGCGCAATCGACGGCACGGTCAGCAGCACCGTGGCGCTGGCCTGCAAGGGACCGGCGAGGCTCGGGAAGCGCGTCATCAGAATGCCCAGCGGCACACCAATGAGGATCGCCAGTGTCACGGCGATGCCGACCAGGGTGATGTGCTGCCAGGTCAGGTGCATCACCTGCTGCCAGTCGAGGTGGGAAAAGGCGTTCAGAAATTCCATGACTTTTCCTCCTTAGTTGAGTGGGTGCTGGCGCAGAAAGTCGGCGGCCACTTTCGATGGGCTTTCGTGATCGACGTCGACCCGCGCGTTGAGCTGGCGCATGGTTTCGTCATCGAACAGTTCTGCCAGCGGCTTGAGTTGCTCGGCCAGTTGCGGGTGCGCATCGAGGTAGGCCTGACGCACCACCGGCGCGGCGGTGTAGTCGGGGAAGTAGTGCTTGTCGTCTTCCAGCAACTTCAGGCCGAAGGCATTCAGGCGACCGTCGGTGGTGTAGACCAGACCGGCAAACACCTGGCCGTTGCGCAGCGCGGTGTAGACCAGCCCCGCGTCCATCTGGCGGATGTTGTTGCGGGTGAGGTTCATGTCGTAGAGCTTGACCATGCCGTCGAGACCGTCGGAGCGGTTGGCAAACTCGGTGTCCAGCGCCACCAGGTGATTGGTCTTGGCTTCATCGCGCAGCACCTTGTTCAGGTCGCTGATGGTGTTGATCTGCGGGTACTCCTCGGCGACTTTTTTCGGCAGGGCGAGGGCGTAGGTGTTGCTGAATTTCGACGGGGTCAGCCAGACCAGGCCTTTTTTCGCGTCGAGTTCTTTGACCCGGGCGTAGGACTGTTCGCTGTCGAGTTTTTCGGTGACATGGTTGTAGGCCACCAGCGACACGCCGGTGTATTCCCAGAGCATGTCCAGTTGCCCGCTTTCGTGAGCGCTGCGGGCGAGGTTGCTGCCCAGACCGCCGGTGATCTGCGCGTCGTAGCCTTTGCTGCGCAGGTATTGCGCGGTGATTTCCGCGAGCAGGGTCTGCTCGGTGAACACCCGGGCGCCGAGGCGAATTACCGGTTTTTCGGCGGCTTGGGCCAATCCTGCAAACAGCAGGAGGCAGCTCAAGATCAAGCTAAATCGTTTCATAAATATTCCTTCGCAAGAGCCTTAAGACGGGCGCAAACCGCGTTCCAGCCAGAGACGGCTGGCGAGGGTGACCACGCCATCGAGCAGCAGGGCCAGCAGCGCGGTGCACGCGGCGCCGAGCAGCAGTTGCGGCTGATTGTTCAGGGCGATGCCGGGAAAGATCAGGCTGCCGAGGCTGTTGGCGCCGATCAGGAATGCCAGCGGCGCGGTGCCGACGTTGATCGCCAGTGCCACGCGCACGCCACCGATGATGATCGGCACGGCGTTGGGCAATTCAACTTTCCACAGCACCTGACGCGGGGTCATGCCGATGCCGACGGCGGCTTCTTTCAGCGAACCCTGGACGTTTTTCAGGCCTTCGTAGGTGTTGCGCACAATCGGCAACAGAGAGGCGAGGAACAAAGCGAAGATTGCCGGGCCACTGCCGATGCCGAGAATCCCCAGGGCAATCGCCAGTACGGCCAGCGGTGGCACGGTGTTGCCGATATTGAAGATCTGCATGAAGCGTTCAGCGCGGCCGACCATGGTCGGGCGACTGAGGAAGATACCGGCGGGGATGCCCACGACAAGGGCGGCCAGCATTGAAGCGAGGACGAGAATCAGATGAGCTTGCAGGTAAAACAACAAATCGTCGCGGTAATGTTCGATCGTGTTGATGCCGATCCAGTGGACCAGCAGGGCCAGGAGCGCGATAACCACCGCACCTCCCATCAGCCCTTTGCCATAGCGGATAGCCACAGGCGGACTCCTTTTTTATAGTCGGCGAACGCCGTCCCGAGTGGCATGCCATGCCTGGCTGCCGGGAAATAAACGTTCGCGAGAAGCAGCTCCCTCAGCACCGGCAAAAAGCGGCCTGAAAGCGAGCCATGAGCGCAGCCTCGTCAGGCTAACTTGCTGATTTTTCAGCCCCTGACGAAATGTCGTAACAGGGGATGGACGTCTCCGTGCTTTAAAAGGTTCCCATCCGGGGCAGCATTTGGCCACCCTTAATGTGCTCAACGGTTCGGTTATTGCATCGAGTTGGGCTATAATCGCGGCCCTTTTTTGAATCACCGCCAGGCGATTTCCCATGACCAACCAGGCCGCCGAAGTCGCGAAACGCCGCACTTTCGCCATTATTTCCCACCCCGATGCCGGTAAAACCACGATCACCGAAAAGCTCCTGTTGATGGGCAAGGCGATTGCAGTGGCCGGCACGGTGAAATCCCGTAAATCCGATCGCCATGCGACATCCGACTGGATGGAGATGGAGAAGCAACGGGGTATTTCCATTACCACGTCGGTCATGCAGTTCCCGTATCGCGAACACATGATCAACCTGCTCGACACCCCGGGCCACGAAGACTTCTCCGAAGACACCTACCGCACCCTGACGGCGGTCGACTCGGCGCTGATGGTGCTCGACGGCGGTAAAGGCGTTGAGCCACGGACCATCGCGCTGATGGACGTCTGCCGTCTGCGTGACACGCCGATCGTCAGCTTCATCAACAAACTCGACCGTGACATCCGCGACCCGATCGAACTGCTCGACGAGATCGAAGCCGTTCTGAAGATCAAGGCTGCGCCGATCACCTGGCCGATCGGTTGCTACCGCGACTTTAAGGGCGTTTATCACCTCGCCGACGACTACATCATTGTCTACACCGCCGGTCACGGTCACGAACGCACCGAAACCAAGATCATCGAGAAACTCGACTCCGACGAGGCGCGCGCGCACCTGGGCGACGAGTACGATCGCTTCCTCGAACAACTGGAGCTGGTGCAGGGCGCCTGCCACGAGTTCAACCAGCAGGAGTTCCTCGACGGTCAACTGACCCCGGTGTTCTTCGGTACTGCATTGGGCAACTTCGGGGTCGACCACGTGCTCGACGCCGTCGTTGACTGGGCCCCGCGTCCGCTGGCCCGTGTCGCCAACGAGCGCACCGTCGAGCCGGTGGAAGAGAAGTTCTCGGGCTTCATCTTCAAGATCCAGGCGAACATGGACCCGAAACACCGTGACCGCATCGCCTTCATGCGTATCTGCTCCGGCAAGTACGAGAAAGGCATGAAGATGCGCCACGTGCGTACCGGCAAGGACGTGCGCATCGGCGACGCCCTGACGTTCTTCTCCTCCGAGCGTGAACAGCTGGAAGAGGCGTACGCCGGCGACATCATCGGTCTGCATAACCACGGCACCATCCAGATCGGCGACACCTTCAGCGAAGGTGAAGTCCTCGGTTTCACCGGCATCCCGCACTTCGCCCCGGAACTGTTCCGTCGTGTGCGTTTGCGTGATCCGTTGAAGTCCAAGCAGTTGCGTCAGGGCCTGCAACAGCTGGCTGAAGAGGGCGCGACGCAGGTGTTCTTCCCGGAGCGCAGCAACGACATCATTCTTGGCGCCGTGGGTGTGCTGCAGTTTGATGTGGTCGCCAGCCGCTTGAAGGAGGAATACAAGGTTGAGTGCTCTTATGAGCCGATCACTGTGTATTCCGCGCGCTGGATTGAATGCAGTGACAAGAAGAAGCTTGAGGAGTTTTCCAACAAGGCTGTGGAGAACCTGGCATTGGATGGCGGTGGGCACCTGACCTATCTGGCGCCGACGCGGGTTAACCTGGCGTTGATGGAAGAGCGGTGGCCGGATGTGAAATTCCGTGCGACGCGTGAGCATCATTAAGCGTTGAGCTGAGTTGTCTGGAGCCCCTGAGGTGTAGGCCTTGGGGGCTTTTTTTGGGCTTTGTCTTGGCGGCCTTCGGGCCGACCAGGCTTCGGGTGGTTTGGGTGTATATCCGTTTTTCGGTGATGGCGGATTAGGGTTCCGCCCTTACGGCGGGTCACTTTTTCCAGACGCCGAAAAAGTAACCAAAAAGGCTTGCTCCTGCGTTCGGCCCGCTCGCTGGGGCTCGGGGTTCCTTCGCTGCGGGACCGATCCGGGGGCAGCGCCTCCGGTTTGCTTCGCTGCACCTCCTCTCGCTGTGTTTGGCTGCGCCAAACGGTCGCTGCGCTC